>NZ_JBMEZS010000006.1:0-378592 GCF_048822555.1 Klebsiella sp. C283 | reverse complement strand
AACGGTAGTGATGGCAGCAGTCAGGGTAGTTTTACCATGGTCAACGTGGCCGATAGTACCAACGTTGACGTGCGGTTTTGTACGTTCAAATTTTTCTTTAGACACGGCTATATTCCTTACTATAGTGCTCTCCCCTTCGGAGAGAGCACGGGACTTAGGTTTTAATCCTGTGGATTATTTACCACGGGCTTCAATAACGGCCTGAGCAACGTTGTTCGGCGCATCATCATACTTCAGGAATTCCATGGTGTATGATGCACGACCTTTGGTCAGAGAACGCAGCTGAGTTGCATAACCGAACATTTCGGACAGCGGTACTTCAGCGTGGATCTTAACGCCGGTTACTTCGGATTCCTGACCGCGCAGCATACCGCGACGACGGCTCAAGTCACCGATAACGTCACCAGTGTTCTCTTCCGGAGTTTCTACTTCAACCTTCATGATCGGCTCAAGCAGAACTGGTTTTGCTTTCTTAAAGCCTTCTTTAAAGGCAATAGACGCAGCCAGTTTAAACGCCAGCTCAGAGGAGTCAACGTCGTGGTAAGAACCGAAGTGCAGACGGATACCCATATCAACTACCGGGTAACCTGCCAGCGGACCAGCTTTCAGCTGTTCCTGGATGCCTTTATCAACGGCCGGGATGTATTCGCCAGGAATTACACCACCTTTGATGTCGTTGATGAACTCGTAACCTTTCGGGTTAGAGCCCGGCTCCAGCGGGTACATGTCGATCACAACGTGACCGTACTGACCACGACCACCAGACTGCTTGGCGTGTTTACCTTCGATATCGGTAACTTTCGCGCGAATTGCTTCACGGTAAGCAACCTGAGGTTTACCGACGTTCGCTTCAACGTTGAATTCACGCTTCATACGGTCAACGATGATGTCGAGGTGCAGCTCACCCATACCGGCGATAATGGTCTGGTTAGACTCTTCGTCAGTCCATACGCGGAAAGACGGGTCTTCTTTAGCCAGACGACCCAGAGCCAGACCCATTTTTTCCTGGTCAGCTTTGGTTTTCGGCTCAACGGCGATGGAGATTACCGGCTCAGGGAATTCCATACGCTCCAGAATGATCGGCGCATCCGGGTTACACAGGGTGTCACCAGTAGTTACGTCTTTCAGACCGATTGCAGCAGCGATGTCGCCCGCGCGAACTTCTTTGATCTCTTCACGTTTGTTAGCATGCATCTGTACGATACGACCGAAACGCTCACGTGCAGCTTTCACGGAGTTCAGTACGGTATCACCAGAGTTAACCACACCGGAGTACACGCGGAAGAAGGTCAGGTTGCCCACGAACGGGTCAGTAGCGATTTTGAACGCCAGTGCAGAGAACGGCTCGTCGTCGCTTGCGTGACGCTCAGCCGGAGTATCTTTACCGTCGTCCAGGATGCCATTGATCGCCGGAACGTCAACAGGGGATGGCAGGTAGTCAATTACCGCATCCAGCATCGCCTGAACACCTTTGTTCTTGAACGCAGAACCACAGGTTACCAGGATGATTTCGTTGTTCAGAACGCGCTGACGCAGAGCTTTTTTGATCTCTTCTTCAGTCAGTTCTTCACCACCCAGGTATTTTTCCATCAGCTCTTCAGAAGCTTCAGCTGCGGACTCGATCAGGTTCTGGTGCCATTCGTCAGCCAGATCCTGCATGTCAGCCGGGATATCTTCGTATTCGAAGGTTACGCCCTGGTCTGCATCGTTCCAGTTGATGGCTTTCATTTTCACCAGGTCAACAACGCCGGTGAAACCTTCTTCAGCACCAATTGCCAGCTGCAGCGGAACCGGGTTCGCGCCCAGACGGGTTTTGATCTGACCAACAACTTTCAGGAAGTTAGCGCCCATGCGGTCCATTTTGTTAACGAACGCGATGCGCGGAACTTTATATTTGTTTGCCTGACGCCATACGGTTTCAGACTGCGGCTGAACACCACCAACTGCGCAGTAAACCATTACCGCACCATCAAGAACACGCATGGAACGTTCTACTTCGATAGTGAAGTCAACGTGCCCCGGGGTGTCGATGATGTTTACACGGTGCGGTTCATACTGCTTAGCCATACCAGACCAGAATGCAGTAGTCGCAGCGGAAGTGATGGTGATACCACGTTCCTGCTCCTGCTCCATCCAGTCCATGGTAGCGGCGCCGTCATGAACTTCACCGATTTTGTGGTTTACACCGGTGTAGAACAGAATACGTTCGGTAGTAGTGGTTTTACCGGCGTCGATGTGCGCACTGATACCGATGTTACGGTAGCGTGCGATGGGTGTTGTACGAGCCATTTGATTCCTCGTTTATTTCTTTAGGCGTTCAGTTAAGTTATCCAGAGCGGGCGACTCATCTGAAGCGCCCGCCTGGTGACTATGACTCCGAAGGGATTACCAACGGTAGTGAGCGAACGCCTTGTTGGCTTCGGCCATACGGTGAACGTCTTCACGTTTCTTAACTGCAGTACCTTTGTTGTCTGCAGCATCAGTGAGTTCGTTCGCCAGGCGCAGAGCCATGGATTTATCACCGCGTTTACGAGCAGCTTCAACGATCCAACGCATTGCCAGGGCATTACGACGGACCGGACGAACTTCAACTGGAACCTGATAAGTAGAACCACCTACGCGGCGGGACTTAACTTCGACAGTCGGGCGCACGTTTTCGAGCGCAACTTCGAAGGCTTCCAGTTCAGATTTACCAGAACGCTGAGCCAGGGTCTCCAGCGCGCTGTATACGATAGTTTCTGCAGTAGATTTTTTACCATCTACCATCAGGATATTGACAAATTTAGCCAGCAGTTCTGATCCGAACTTCGGATCCGGCAGAATTTTACGCTGACCAATGACGCGACGACGTGGCATGGAAATACTCCGTTGTTAATTCAGGATTGTCCAAAACTCTAAGAGTTTAGTATGACATTAAGATAAATCAGTTTGGCCTTACTTAACGGAGAACCATTAAGCCTTAGGACGCTTCACGCCGTACTTGGAGCGAGCCTGCTTACGGTCTTTAACGCCGGAGCAGTCAAGCGCACCACGAACGGTGTGGTAACGAACACCCGGAAGGTCTTTAACACGACCGCCACGGATCAGGATCACGGAGTGCTCCTGCAGGTTGTGACCTTCACCACCGATGTAGGAGGTGACTTCGAAACCGTTAGTCAGACGCACACGGCAAACTTTACGCAGTGCGGAGTTCGGTTTCTTAGGAGTGGTGGTATATACGCGAGTACATACGCCACGTTTCTGCGGGCAGGCTTCCAGCGCTGGCACGTTGCTCTTTGCAACTTTGCGCGCGCGTGGTTTGCGTACCAGCTGGTTAATTGTTGCCATTAAATAGCTCCTGGTTTTAGCTTTTGCTTCGTAAACACGTAATAAATCGCCTCATATATTATGAGGACGCAGAATTTTAGGGCGGTGCCGAAAAGGTGTCAAGAAATATACAACGATCCCGCCATCACCAGGCCAACTGACCGGCATGTTTGACTGTGAGTCTGACGAAATCAGTATAGCTAACCCTGCCGACACTGTCCGCAATTTGACCAGTTAGCCCGCGGGCGTCAACGTCGTCTTGCAGCACGTAAAGGGTTATGGGGGCGGATTGCAGGATCTCAAGGAAGCGACCGCCGGCGATAGCCGCCGCGACGCCATCAGACAGCAGTAACAGATCGTCACCCTGCTCCATCAAGCGAAGCATTGCTGCGATATCGGCATGCCAGGGAGAAACACTGAGCGTATGGAGCATGGGGGCCTCAGAAACGCAAAATCACATCAAATTCATGCAGACGGGCGCGCAGGGCATCCGGCGCCAGGCATTCGACATCCACCACCCACGGGGTCGCGGGGTCCAGGCCGCGCTCTCGCGACGACTCGGCGCACAGCCAACACTGGTCGATATCATATAGCGACAGCAGTTTAAAGGTGGCGATGTAATCGCGGGCCAGCACAGCGCCAGGCCGCTGGGCGGGCAACAGCTGAAACACGCCGTCGCCCACGAAAAATACGCCAATCTCGTCGGTGAGGGCAGAGGTGGCTAATAAGGCGTCGAGGCCTTCCCTGCCGGCGGCGCTGCCGTGCGGCGCGGAGGAAAAAACGAAAGCCACACGTTTCATCAAAACTGTACCATCCGATCGCAAGTAAGCGCCGCTTCCGCCAGCGCGCCAAGTCCGCTCAACGTAAAACCCGGCTGCAGATTATGGCCAGGCAGAGCGAGCTGCTGCGCTTCGCGCTCGTCCGTTACGCCACGACGCAGGGCGGCCGCCACGCAGATATGCAGCGCGACGCCGTGCTCATCGTGGAGGGATTGCCACCCGCGCACCAGATCGAACTCATCGCTGGCGGGCGCCGTCAGCTGGTTAGCGTTAAGCACGCCTTCGCGATAGAAAAAAACGCACGCCAGCTCATGGCCTTCCTGCAGCACGGCCTGAGCAAATTGCCAGGCGCTGCTCGCCTGCTGCGTGCCATAGGCAGGGCCGGTCACCGTGAGGGCAAAACGCATTACTTATCCAGCCCCTGGAAATCACCGCTTTTGAACTGGCGAATATAGAGGTAGACAGTGTGCTTGGAGATGTTCAGACGATCGGCCACCTGGTTAATGGCGTCTTTAATATCGAAGATCCCTTTCTCGTAGAGATTCAACACGATTTGACGGTTTTTAGCATTGTTGGACACGCTGCGATCGGCATTCACCTCTTCGATGGTGAATTCCAGAGTCTGGGCGACCAGATCGTCAACCGAGGAAGCGAAGTTCACCGGCGAGTTAACCTCGGGCGTTTCTGGCGGAATAAAGGTGCTCATGATCTGGGAAAACGGCACATCCAGATTCATATTGATGCACAGCAGACCAATCACCCGGTGATCGCGGTTGCGGATGGCAATCGTCACCGACTTCATCAGGACGCCGCTTTTGGCGCGGGTAAAGTAGCATTTGGAAACGCTGCTATCGGCGCCCGTCATATCGTGCAGCATGCGCAGCGCAAGATCGGTAATCGGTGAACCGATTTGGCGGCCGGTATGTTCACCATTGGCGATACGGATGGCAGAGCATTTCAGATCCTGCAAAGAATGCAGCACGATTTCACAGTGCGAACCGATGAGCATCGCCAACCCGTCCACCACCGCTTCATAAGATTTAAGAATATCGAAATCGGTCTGGTCAAAGGGACGTTGATCCAGCAGGTCAAGCTCGCTGGTTTCGTTGGTTAAAAGCGACCTGGACATGAAAAAAAGCACTCCTTTTCAGGAGCCTGTCGTTATTGTCAGGGCAGGCTCATCATCATTATTAAGCTATCTAAAGTAATACAGCGCCTGAGGATCTTTCCAGTTTTAATTATATCTGCGCTCAATAAAAAAGCCGCCGCCTCTGACGAGACGGCGGCCTGAACCCGATTACTTCTTAGCGTCAGCTTTCGCGTCCGCGGCTTTCGCATCGCCAGCGGCTTCCGGCTGAGCATCTGCCTTCGGCGCCGGTTTGATATCCAGCAGCTCTACATCAAAGACCAGCGTAGAGTTGGCCGGGATGCCCGGGACGCCGGTTTTGCCGTAGGCCAGATCTGGCGGAATGACCAGCTTGATTTTGCCGCCTTTCTTGATGTTCTTCAGGCCTTCAGTCCAGCCCGGGATCACCCCGTCGAGACGGAAAGAGAGCGGCTCGCCGCGGGTATAAGAGTTATCAAACTCTTTGCCGTCGATCAGCGTACCTTTGTAGTTAACCACCACGGTGTCGCTGTCTTTCGGCGCATCGCCAGTGCCTTCTTTCTCGACTTTATACAGCAGGCCAGTTTTCGACGTTTTCACGCCCTTCTCTTTGGCAAAGCTGTCACGGAAAGCTTTACCTTTGGTTTCGTTCTCAGTGGCGTCTTTTTCCATTTTCTGCTGAGCCGCGGTCTTCACGCGCGTTTCAAAGGCCTGCAGAGTCTGTTCGATCTCCTGGTCGGACAGTTTGCTCTTATCGGCAAACGCGTCTTGTACGCCGGCGATCAGCTGGGCTTTATCCAGCTTAATGCCGAGTTTTTCTTGTTCTTTCAGGGAGTTTTCCATGTAACGCCCCAGGGACGCGCCCAGCGCATAGGCCGATTTCTGATCGTCATTTTTAAATGCCGATTTACTCTCAGCCGCCGGGGCTGCTTTCGCCGCGGTATCTGCAGCAAAGGTCAGCGGTGCATTCAGGGCGACGGCCATTGTGGTCGCCAGCAGCGTTACTTTAAACAGTGATTTCATCCATTTCTCCAGGGCCGGGGCCTCTCACCCCAGGGTTATCGTAAAAAGCAAAAAACGTACTATAGAACGTCGCCGTTAAAATCTACATACGGACGTTCCTGAATATCGCCACTTTTAGGACTATTTTTGTATGAATAAGTTTCCTGTAGGACGCAGCGATGCTGCGCGCCGGGGGAAACTTAAGTAGAATCCGCCCGCAGGATCAGACTAAAGAGGTTACCCATGCACGATAGCACATTAGAAACGCGCCTTGCGGAGCTGGAAAGCCGGCTGGCGTTTCAGGAAATCACCATCGAAGACCTCAATAAAACCGTGACCGCCCACGAGATTGAGATGGCGAAGATGCGCGAGCATATGCGTCTGATGATCGAGAAGCTGAAGGCGACCCAACCCTCCCATATCGCCTCCCAGGCCGAAGAGACGCCGCCGCCGCATTATTGAGGCGTAAAAAAAGCGGGTCTCCCCGCTTTTTTGTTGTCTTCGTGCCGAAGCGCGAAGATTAGTGGCAACCGCAGCCACCGTGGCCGCCGCAGCCGCCTTTACCATGGTCGTGGCCATGATCGTGGTCGTGACCGTGACCGCCGCAGCAGCCATCGTGACCATGATCGTGGTCGTGATCATGACCATGCGCGCCGTGCACGTGACCGTGCTCCAGCTCTTCAGCGGTCGCTTCGCGGATGGCGACAACTTCCACATTGAACTTCAGGTTCTGGCCTGCCAGCATGTGGTTGCCATCAACCACAACGTGGTCGTCTTCAACTTCAGTAATCTCTACGGGTACCGGACCCTGATCGGTTTCCGCCAGGAAGCGCATGCCAACCTGCAGTTCATCAACGCCCATGAAGACGTCTTTCGGTACACGCTGCACCAGGTTTTCGTCATACTGACCGTAAGCGTCGTTAGCGCCAACGGCTACGTCAAATTTGTCGCCCACTTCGTGGCCATCCAGCGCGTTTTCCAGGCCGGAAATCAGGGAGCCGTGACCGTGCAGGTAATCCAGCGGCGCGCTTACCGGAGACTCATCAACCAACACACCGTCTTCTGTACGTACCTGATAGGCCAGGCTGACCACCAGGTCTTTTGCTACTTTCATGATATCTCCTGAGATGGGAAGAATAGTGGCGCAGATTGTAGCGGAATTCTGCTGCCGTGTACCCTTTAGCTTAAAAAAAGCCGACGGATAACGCTAGTCGGGATGAAAAATGCCAATCACCTGCTCCTCTTTGCGTACATGCTCACGGGCCTCTTTATCCGCCTCACGCATCTGATGACCGCACTTAACGCATTCAACAACATCGACATTATTCTCACGCCACATCGCCAGTGAATCCTGCGCCTGGCACGCCGGACATTTCGCCCCGGCAATAAAACGTTTACGTACTGCCATATGATTTACCTTTATTCAAACTCGTCCCAGCCGTCCAGCTGCCGGCTCTCTTTCTGCATTTCGCGCTGAAAAATCTCTTCCAGTTCGCGCCGGGCTTCCCGCACGCGTGATATCTGTACCGTATCAGTATGCACCGGCATTAACTCACGCAGCATTCGCATATCGAGGCGTCGGAAGTGCAGCTGCGCGCGCTGAGCCTGGTGAGGATGCATCCCCAGGGTGATGAGCGCTTTACGCCCCAGCTCCAGCGCGCTGGAGAAAGTCTCACGGGAAAACTGCGTCACGCCGGCCTGCAGCAGCTCATGCGCCTCGACGCGCCCGCGAGCGCGCGCCAGGATGTGCAGATGTGGAAAGTGTTGTTGACACATCTCCACCAGCCGCATGGTGTCTTCCGGCTCATTACAGGTAATGACGATCGACTGCGCCTCCTCCGCCCCCGCCGAGCGCAGCAGTTCCAGCTGGGTGGCGTCGCCAAAATAGACTTTATAGCCATAGTTGCGCATCAGATTCACCGCGCTGATGTCTCGCTCCAGCACCGTAATACGCATCTTATTGGCCATCAGCAGGCGACCGATGACCTGGCCGAAACGGCCAAAGCCAACAATAATCACCTGCGGTTTATCGTCCTCTACCCACGGCGCCTCATCGGTATCCTCCGCTGGATTCAGGCGTCGCGACAGTATCTTATCGATCCCTTTCATCAGCAGCGGCGTGGTCATCATCGACAAGGTGACGGCCACCAGCAGCAGCGCCATCTGGTCGTGCTGGAACAACCGCTGAGAAGCGGGCAGCGAAAAGAGAACAAACGCGAACTCGCCGCCCTGGCTTAATACGCCCGCAAACTGCATACGCTCGGAACTCCGCAGGCCATAGAGACGGGCCAGCAGATAGAGCACCAGCATTTTTACCGCCACCAGCACCGCCACGCTCACTGCCACCCACAGCAGATGGGTGTACAGCACGCCAAGGTTCAGCGCCATACCGACGGAGATAAAGAACAACCCAAGCAGCAGCCCCTTGAACGGATCGATGGCGATCTCCAGTTCATGGCGATACTCACTTTCCGCCAGCAGCACGCCGGCGATAAAGGTACCCAGCGCCATCGACAGCCCCAGCGCCTCCATAAACAGGGCTGATCCAAGGACCAGCAGCAGCGTGGCGGCAGTGAACACTTCCCTGACCCCGGAGCTGGCGATAAAGCGGAACACCGGCCGCAGTAAATAGCGTCCGCCAATCAGCATCCCGGCAAACGCCAGGACCTTCATGCCGACCGTTAGCCAGTTAACATGCTCATCCGCGGAACCCGCCAGCAGAGGCACCAGCGCCAGCGCCGGGATCACCGCCAGATCCTGAAACAGCAGGACCGAAAAGCCTAACTGCCCTGATTCGCTGCGGCTCATTCCCTTCTCGCGCATCAGCTGCAGTGCCATCGCGGTAGAGGACATCGCCAGGCCGATCCCGCCGACCACCGCCGCCTGCCATGAAAATCCTGTCGTCATCAACAGACCGCCGAGGATCGCCGCGCTGAGCATCACCTGCGCCGCGCCAACGCCGAAGATGGAGCTTCGCAGCCGCCATAGCTTGGCGGGATTGAGCTCCAGGCCGATGATAAACATCAGAAACACCACGCCGAGTTCAGAGAAATGGAGAATTTCATCCACATCGCTGATAAACCCGAGCCCCCACGGACCTATGGCGATCCCGGCCAGCAGATAGCCCAGCACCGCGCCAATCCCCAGTCTTGAAGCCAGAGGGACGGCGATAACGGCCGCGAACAAAAACAGCACCCCTGCCAGCAGCAAATCAAATCCCGCCATGGACACCTCCGGCGGCAAGGGGGTTGGCCAGCCAGTCCCGATAGGCCAGGGCGCGGCTGCGCAGCTCCTCTGGCTGTTGCCGCCGGGCCCAGTAGACGATAATGGGGCTCATCCAGTGCATACGGCACATGCCGGCGGTCAGTTCAAAAGGACGTAAAATATCGTTCATCGGATAGCGATTCGCATCGCGACGGTAGGCGCTCTCAGGTTCGCCGGTGGTGATCACGCTGCGCCAGTACTTTCCCGCCAGTTCGTTCCCTCCGGCGCCGCTGGCGAAGCCGCGGCTTAAGACACGATCCAGCCACTCCTTGAGCAGCGCCGGACAGCTCCAGGTATATAAAGGATGCTGGAAAACGATCACCTCATGCTGGCGCAGCAGGTCCTGTTCGTGAGCAATATCGATAAAAAAATCCGGATAGTGCGCGTAGAGATCGTGCACGGTGACGTTTGGCAACTGTAAGGCCGGTTGTAATAAAACCCGGTTGGCCACGGAATCCTGAGATTCTGGGTGGGCATACAGCAGCAACACTTTCGCTGTCTGAGACATCATTCCCCTCCCGTAGGTCTTCTGGCGGCCTGCACAGCCCTGGCGTTTTGACACAGCCAGAATGACTTTGTGTATCGTCTTCGTTTTGGGCTACCATGGCGGCCCGGTGAAGCGATTCGCTTCCACACTACATTATCATAATGACAAATTAACATAGTCTGAACATACGGCGCCTTATGATTGTTTTCTCCTCGTTACAAATTCGTCGCGGCGTACGCGTCCTGCTGGACAACGCCACCGCTACCATCAACCCTGGCCAGAAGGTCGGTCTGGTGGGGAAAAACGGCTGCGGGAAATCGACGCTGCTATCGCTTTTGAAAAACGAGATAAGCGCTGACGGCGGCAGTATGACCTTTCCCGGCAACTGGCAGCTGGCCTGGGTGAATCAGGAAACCCCGGCCCTGCCGCAGCCGGCAATCGATTATGTCATTGACGGCGATCGCGAATATCGCCAGCTGGAAGCCGCGCTCCAGCAGGCTAACGAGCGCAACGACGGCCATGCCATCGCCACCGTCCACGGCAAGCTGGACGCCATCGACGCCTGGACCATCCGCTCCCGCGCCGCCAGCCTGCTGCACGGCCTGGGTTTCAGCAATGAACAGCTTGAGCGGCCGGTCAGCGATTTTTCAGGCGGCTGGCGTATGCGTCTAAACCTCGCGCAGGCGCTGATCTGCCGCTCCGATCTGCTGCTGCTCGATGAACCGACTAACCACCTCGACCTTGATGCGGTGATCTGGCTGGAGAAGTGGCTGAAGGGCTACACGGGGACGCTGATCCTGATCTCCCACGATCGCGATTTCCTCGATCCTATCGTCGACAAAATTATCCATATCGAACAGCAGACGATGTTTGAGTACACCGGCAACTACAGCTCGTTTGAAGTGCAGCGCGCCACCCGGCTCGCTCAGCAGCAGGCGATGTACGAAAGCCAGCAGCAGCGTGTCGCGCATCTGCAAAGCTATATCGATCGCTTCCGCGCTAAAGCCACCAAAGCCAAGCAGGCGCAGAGCCGAATTAAAATGCTGGAGCGGATGGAACTCATCGCCCCGGCGCACGTGGATAACCCGTTCCACTTCAGCTTCCGCCAGCCGGAGAGCCTGCCAAACCCGCTGCTGAAGATGGAGAAAGTCAGCGCCGGCTATGGCGAGCGTATTATCCTCGACTCCATTAAGCTCAATCTGGTGCCGGGGTCGCGTATCGGCCTGCTGGGCCGCAACGGCGCAGGGAAATCGACGCTGATTAAGCTGCTGGCTGGCGAACTCCAGCCCGTGAGCGGCGAGATCGGCCTCGCCAAAGGCATCAAGCTCGGCTACTTCGCCCAGCATCAGCTGGAGTTCCTGCGCGCCGATGAGTCGCCGCTGCAGCACCTGGCGCGCCTGGCGCCGCAGGAGCTGGAGCAGAAGCTGCGCGATTATCTTGGCGGCTTTGGTTTCCAGGGGGATAAGGTCAGCGAAGAGACCCGCCGCTTCTCCGGTGGAGAAAAGGCGCGTCTGGTGCTGGCCCTGATCGTCTGGCAGCGCCCTAACCTGCTGCTGCTCGACGAACCGACCAACCATCTCGACCTCGATATGCGTCAGGCCTTAACCGAAGCGCTGATCGACTTTGAAGGGGCGCTGGTAGTCGTATCGCACGATCGCCACCTGATCCGCTCCACCACCGACGATCTGTACCTTGTCCACGATGGCAAAGTCGAACCGTTCGACGGCGATCTGGACGATTATCAGCAGTGGCTCAGCGACTCGCAAAAACAGGAGTCCCAGAGCGGCGACGCGCCAAAAGAGAGCGGCAACAGCGCGCAAGCGCGCAAAGACCAGAAGCGTCGGGAAGCGGAGCTGCGCAGCCAGACCCAACCGCTGCGCAAAGAGATCGCCCGTCTGGAGAAAGAGATGGACAAGCTCAACGCGCAGCTGGCCAGTGCGGAAGAGAAACTTGGCGACAGCGAACTCTACGACGCCTCGCGGAAAGCGGAACTGACTGAATGCCTGCAGCAGCAGGCCAGCGCGAAATCCGGGCTGGAAGAGTGCGAAATGGCCTGGCTGGAGGCACAAGAGCAGCTGGAGCGCATGCTTCAGGAAGGCTAACGCCGCCTCATCATTCTGCCTGCGACGGCGCGGGCAGAATGGGTTTCTGCCATTCCCATGCTCAGGCCATCAATGACATCAATGGTTTGTTTTCGGTGTCACCGGGCGTCATTGGCCACAAGACCACATATTGGCTAACTCCCGCGCGCCCTGCGCGGTATAGTCATCATCACGTTTATTAATTATTCTGGTGCTATGGTTGAAATCATCCCCACAGACATGACGCCCCCCGAAAACGATTCGCGTGAGTTCCATCCCATGCGCGGCGTGGGCAATCGTCATCTGCAAACCATGCTGCCGCGGCTGATCCGCCGTAAATTGCGCTTTACCCCGCACTGGCAGCGCCTTGAGCTGCCGGACGGCGATTTTGTCGATCTCGCCTGGAGCGAAGACCCGCACGAGGCGCGCCACAAGCCGCGCCTCGTCGTCTTTCATGGTCTGGAAGGAAGTCTGCACAGCCCGTATGCCCATGGCCTGATCCACGCGGCGATGCAGCGCGGCTGGCTGGGCGTGGTCATGCACTTTCGCGGCTGCAGCGGCGAACCTAACCGCAATCACCGCATCTATCACTCCGGCGAAACGGAAGATGGCACCTGGTTTCTCCACTGGCTGCAGCGCGAGTTTGGCCCCGCGCCGACCGCCGCCGTCGGCTATTCGCTGGGCGGCAACATGCTGGGCTGCCTGCTGGCAGAAGAAGGCGACCGCTGCCCGCTGGATGCGGCGGTGATCGTTTCCGCGCCTTTCATGCTGGAAGCCTGCAGCTATCATATGGATAAGGGCTTCTCGCGAGTTTATCAGCGCTATCTGCTCAATCTGTTAAAAGCCAACGCCTCACGTAAGTTGAAAGCGTATCCTGGCTCGCTGCCCGTCGATTTACGCCAGCTCAAAGGGATGCGCCGCATCCGGGAATTTGACGACATGATCACCGCCAAAATCCATGGTTTCGCCGATGCGCTGGATTATTACCGGCAATGCAGCGCCATGCCGCGGCTCAGCGATATCACTAAGCCGACGCTCATCATCCATGCGAAAGACGACCCGTTTATGGACCACCACTCCATTCCCCCGCAGGAGCAACTGCCGGCGAACGTCGAGTATCAATTGACTGAACAAGGCGGCCACGTCGGCTTCGTCGGCGGCACCCTGCGTAAACCGGAGATGTGGCTGGAAAGACGTATTCCCGACTGGTTAAACCGCTGGCTGGAGGTTCCGGTATGATTATTCCCTGGCAGGATCTGGATCCCGAAACGCTGGATAACCTGATTGAAAGCTTTGTGTTACGCGAAGGCACCGATTATGGTGAACATGAACGTTCACTTGCCGATAAAGTCGCCGATGTAAAACAGCAGCTGAAACGCGGAGAGGCGGTCCTCGTGTGGTCGGAACTGCATGAGACGGTCAATATTATGCCGCGCGCCCTGTTTAACGGCTAAGGCGACGCCACTACATCGTTTAACCAGGGAGTTGTTATGTCTGCCAAACATCCGGTGATCGCCGTCACGGGCTCCAGCGGCGCGGGTACTACCACCACCAGCCTCGCCTTTCGCAAAATCTTCGCGCAGCTAAATCTGCACGCCGCGGAGGTGGAAGGCGACAGCTTTCATCGCTACACCCGCCCGGAAATGGACATGGCGATCCGCAAAGCGCGGGATCAGGGCAAACATATCAGCTACTTTGGCCCGGAGGCGAACGACTTCGGCCTGCTGGAGCAGACCTTTGTCGACTATGGCCGCCATGGCAAAGGCCAGTCGCGTAAATACCTGCACACCTATGACGAAGCCGTGCCGTGGAATCAGGTGCCGGGAACCTTCACCCCATGGCAGCCGCTGCCGGAGCCGACGGACGTGCTGTTCTATGAGGGGCTGCACGGCGGGGTTGTCACGCCGCAGCATGATGTCGCCAGCCATGTCGACCTGCTGGTCGGGGTCGTGCCTATCGTTAACCTGGAGTGGATCCAGAAACTCATTCGCGACACCAGCGAACGCGGCCACTCCCGGGAGGCGGTGATGGACTCCGTCGTCCGATCGATGGAAGATTACATTAACTTCATCACCCCGCAGTTTTCCCGCACCCACATCAACTTCCAGCGCGTGCCGACGGTGGACACCTCCAACCCGTTTGCCGCGAAAGCGATCCCCTCTCTGGACGAGAGCTTTGTGGTGATCCATTTCCGCAATCTGCAGAACATCGACTTCCCCTGGCTGCTGGCGATGCTACAGGGCTCGTTTATTTCGCACATGAACACCCTGGTGGTGCCGGGCGGTAAAATGGGGCTGGCGATGGAGCTTATTATGGCGCCGCTGGTCGAGCGTCTGATGGAAGGCCGAAAGATCGGCTAACAGAAAAAACCCCGGCCAGGCCGGGGTTGAGATCATTCACATCAGCAGGCGAAGACTACGCCTCGATCACTTCATAGGAGTGGGTGATCTTCACCGCTTTTTCCAGCATCAGCGCCACCGAGCAGTATTTCTCTGCCGACAGATCCACCGCGCGGGAAACTGCGGCATCTTTCAGCGCCTTACCGGTGACGATAAAGTGCAGATTAATATGCGTGAACAGGCGCGGCGCCTCTTCCCGACGCTCAGAGGTCAGCTTCACTTCGCAGTTGGTCACGTCGTGACGACCTTTTTGCAAAATGGAGACCACATCGATCGCACTGCAACCGCCCGCCGCCATCAGCACCATCTCCATCGGGCTGGGCGCCTTATCTCCGGAGTTGCCATCCATCAGAATCTGGTGTCCTGACGCGGACTCCCCGATAAAGGTTAACCCTTCAACCCATTTCACACGCGCTTGCATAAAATTTAACTCCAGTATCGCAATATTCCTGTCAGATTACGCGCACATAACAATTCTCGCAACGGAAGGCGACCTGCGTCATGCTGAAGCGAGACACCAGGAGACATGCGGCGAAAGCTATGCTAAAACAGTCTGGATGCTACAGTAATACATTGATGTACTGCATGTATGCAGAGGAGTTCACATTACAGGCTGTCGAAAAATCATCAGCCAGCTTCCCAGGTATAGGGAAACAATACGATTGCATGCCCGGACGCCGTGTAGTGTCGGCGCCCGGAGATAGCTTATAACAGAGGATAACCGCGCATGGTGCTTGGCAAACCGCAAACAGACCCTACCCTTGAATGGTTCTTGTCTCATTGCCACATTCATAAGTACCCATCAAAGAGCACGCTGATCCACCAGGGTGAGAAAGCAGAAACGCTGTACTACATCGTTAAAGGCTCCGTGGCTGTACTCATCAAGGATGAAGAAGGTAAAGAGATGATCCTCTCCTACCTCAACCAGGGCGATTTCATCGGTGAATTAGGCCTGTTTGAAGAGGGTCAGGAGCGTAGCGCCTGGGTACGGGCGAAAACCGCATGTGAAGTGGCCGAGATCTCTTATAAGAAATTCCGTCAGCTGATCCAGGTGAACCCGGACATTCTGATGCGTCTCTCTTCGCAAATGGCTCGCCGTCTGCAGGTGACGTCTGAGAAAGTGGGCAACCTCGCCTTCCTCGACGTGACGGGCCGTATCGCCCAGACGCTGCTGAACCTGGCGAAGCAACCCGATGCCATGACCCACCCGGACGGTATGCAAATTAAAATTACCCGTCAGGAAATTGGTCAGATCGTCGGCTGCTCTCGTGAAACCGTTGGCCGTATTTTGAAAATGCTGGAAGATCAGAACCTGATTTCCGCCCACGGTAAAACTATCGTCGTCTACGGCACCCGTTAAGTTGCTAAGCGGCGTATTGCTCCTGCAGTACGCCGTTTTTGTTTTTCCCTCATGTGGCGCAGGCTGATTTACCACCCGGAAGTCAACTATGCACTGCGGCAAACGCTGGTGCTGTGTCTGCCTGTGGCCATCGGTCTTCTGCTCGGCCATCTCCAGCAGGGGCTCCTGTTTTCCTTAGTTCCCGCCTGCTGCAACATCGCCGGTCTCGACACTCCGCATAAGCGCTTTTTTAAGCGTCTGATTATCGGCGGCTGTCTGTTTGCCGGATGCAGCCTGGTGGTGCAGCTGCTGCTCGCCCAGACCATACCTTTGCCGCTTATTCTCAGCGGCCTGGCGCTATTGCTCGGCGTCACCGCGGAAATCAGTTCGCTGCACGCGCGCCTGCTGCCCGCGTCGCTGATCGCCGCCATCTTTACCCTGAGCCTGGCGGGCAATATGCCCGTCTGGGAGCCGCTGTTGATCTACGCCTTCGGCACGCTATGGTACGGCGTGTTTAACTGGTTCTGGTTCTGGCTGTGGCGCGAACAGCCGCTGCGGGAGTCGCTCAGTCTGCTCTACCGGGAACTGGCCAATTATTGCGAAGCCAAATATAGCCTGTTGACCCAGCATACCGATCCCTCGACCGCCCTGCCGCCGCTGCTCATCCGCCAGCAGAAGGTGGTCGATTTAATCACCCAGTGCTATCAGCAGATGCATATGCTGGCCGCCAACCAACGTAACGACCACAAACGTCTTCTGCGAGCGTTCCAGATGGGGCTGGATCTACAGGAGCATATTTCGGTCAGCCTGCATCAGCCGGAAGAGGTGCAAAAGCTGGTTGAGCGCAGCCATGCCGAAGCGGTGATCCGCTGGAACGCGCAGACCGTCGCCGCCCGCCTGCGGGTGCTGGCGGATGACATGCTCTATCATCGTTTTCCGCAGCGTTTCCAGATGGATAAACAGATCGGCGCCCTGGAAAAAATCGCCCGCCAGCATCCGGATAACCCGGTCGGCCACTTCTGCGCCTGGCACTTCAGCCGCATCGCCCGGGTGCTGCATACCCAGCGCCCACTGTATGCCCGGGATCTGATGGCTGACAAAGAGCGTCGTTTACCGTTGTTTCCCGCGCTAAAGAACTATCTGTCGCTGAAGTCGCCCGCGCTGCGCAACGCCGCCCGCATCAGCGTGATGCTGAGCATCGCCAGCCTGATGGGCAACGCCCTGCATTTGCCGAAGCCCTACTGGATCCTGATGACCGTCCTCTTCGTGACACAGAACGGCTATGGCGCCACGCGGGTACGTATTGTCCACCGGGCGGCGGGGACGCTCGCCGGCCTGATCATCGCCGGGCTGACCTTGCACTTTCACGTTCCGGAGAGCTATACCCTGAGCGGGATGCTGCTGATCACCCTGCTCAGCTATCTGATCATCCGCAAACACTATGGCTGGGCGATGGTGGGGTTTACGGTGACGGCGGTATATACCCTGCAGCTGCTGACGCTCAACGGCGAACAGTTTATTATCGCCCGGCTGATCGATACGCTGATCGGCTGCCTGATCGCCTTCGGCGGGATGGTCTGGCTGTGGCCGCAGTGGCAGAGCGGCCTGCTGAAAAAAAACGCCCACGATGCGCTGGAGGCCGACCAGCAGGCGATTCGCCTGATCCTCAGCCCCGACCCCAAAGCGCCCGCGCTGGCCTACCAGCGCATGCGCGTCAATCAGGCGCACAACGCGCTCTACAACTCCCTGAATCAGGCGATGCAGGAGCCCGGGTTTAATACCCACTACCTGGAAGATATGAAGCTATGGGTGACGCACAGCCAGTTTATCGTCGAACACATCAACGCCATGACCACTTTGGCCCGGGAGCATACGATGCTCACCCCGGATCTTGCCCAGCGCTATCTCGAATCCTGTGAGATTGCCCTGCAGCGCTGTCAGCAGCGGCTGGACAGCGATGGCCCCGGCAGCGCAGGGGATGTCAATATTATGGAGTCACCGGAAAGCGAGGTGCCGATCGGTCCGTTAAGCACCCTGGAGCAGCATCTGCAACGCATTCTGGGCCATCTGAACACCATGCACACCATTTCGTCAGTGGCATGGCGTCAGCGGCCGCATCACGGCATCTGGCTGCGGAAGATCAGCCGTTAATCACCTTTGCCACGGCCTGGGCAAAGCGCGCCATCCCCTCGGCAATATCCTGCTCTTCGATGATCAGCGAGGGAACAAAACGCATCACGTCCGGCCCGGCGTTAAGCACCATGACGCCGGCGTCCGCGGCGGCATAGAGGAAATCACGCGCGCGGCCCTTGTGCTGCGGCTTGAGTTCGGCGCCAATCAGCAGGCCCATCCCGCGAATATCACTGAACAGATCAAACTCGGCATCCAGCTGCTGCAGGTGTTTGACGAACAGTTCGCGTTTGGCGTTCACGCCATCCAGCACCACCGGGGTATTGATCAGATCGAAAGCGGCGTTGGCGACCGCGCAGGCCAGCGGGTTGCCGCCGTAGGTTGAGCCATGGGAACCCGCATGGAAGGCGCTGGCGATCTCGTGGGTAGTCAACATGGCGCTGACCGGGAAACCGCCGCCCAGCGCTTTGGCGCTGGTGAGAATATCCGGGGTTACGCCATAGTGCATATAGGCAAACAGCGATCCGGTACGCCCCATTCCGCACTGCACTTCATCAAAGACTAACAGCGCCTGGTGCTGATCGCACAGTTCGCGCAGCCCCTGCAGGAACGCCGGCGTCGCTGCCGTCACGCCGCCTTCGCCCTGAATCGGCTCCACCACCACTGCGCAGGTGTGGTCATCCATCACCGCTTTTACCGCCTGCAGGTCGTTGAAGGGAACATGGACAATATCCGCCGGTTTCGGGCCGAAACCATCGGAGTACTTCGGCTGCCCGCCGACGGAGACGGTAAACAGGGAGCGACCATGAAAGGCATTATGGAAAGCGATGATTTTGGTTTTGTACGGGCTATGGCGGGTCACCGCATAGTGACGCGCCAGCTTAAAGGCCGTTTCATTGGCTTCGGTACCGGAGTTCATAAACACCACTCGCTCGGCGAAGGTGGCATCGACAAGTTTACGTCCCAGGCGCAGCGCTGGCTCATTGGTAAAGACGTTGCTGGTATGCCACAGCGTTTCGCCCTGCTCGTGGAGCGCCGCCACCAGCGCCGGGTGGCAATGGCCGAGCGCCGTCACCGCGATACCGCCGGCGAAATCAACATACTCTTTGCCCTGCTGATCCCAGACGCGGCTGCCTTTTCCCTTTACCGGGATGAATTCTGCCGGTGCATAAATTGGCAAAATAACTTCATCGAATGTGGCGCGGGTGATTGCCGGTTGTTCAGTTGCCATGTCTTGCCCATCCCTCTTCGTTATGCAGATGCGATTATGATAATCTAATCACAAAATATGCATAAAAAATCAGTCAATGGCAACCGAAATCACCGCTTAATAAAGTTCGCCAGCAATTGATGGCCCTGTTCGCTGAGGATGCTTTCCGGATGGAACTGCACGCCCTCGAGATCCCAGTCGCGATGACGGATCCCCATAATCTCACCGCTGGCGCTGCGGGCGGTGACGATAAACTCAGGCGGCAGCGTCGGCGGGTCAATCACCAGCGAATGATAGCGGGTCACCGTCAAAGGATTATTCAGCCCCAGAAACACCCCTTCGCCGTTATGCTCGATAAGCGAGGTTTTTCCATGCATCACCTGCGCCGCCCGCACAATGGTCGCGCCAAACGCCTGGGCTATCGCCTGATGCCCGAGGCAGACGCCCAGCAGCGGCGTTTTCCCTGCATAGTGACGGATTACCGCGAGGGATATCCCCGCTTCATCCGGCGTACAGGGACCAGGCGAAATCACTATCTTCTCCGGCGCCAGCGACGCTATCTCCTCCAGCGTCAACGCATCGTTGCGCCTGACCAGCACTTCCGCCCCCAGTTCGCAAAAGTACTGATACAGATTCCAGGTGAAAGAGTCATAGTTATCGATAAGCAGGATCATAGCGGCTCCGGAACAATCAAACCGGGCTATTCTACTCAGATTCCCGCGCTTCGCTTACCACTTTGCGAAAGATCGCCGCCAGCGGGTCCGGATCGCCCATCGCGCCCTGCTGACAGGCGGTGCTCCAGGCGGCAGGATCGACGTCACGCCAGTCAAGAAGGTAGCCGGCATGTATCGCCAGCTGTTCAAAGAAAATGCGCTGGGTCAGGCCATTGCCGAGACGAAAAGGGTGCAGCACATTAATTTCACCATAGAACCAGCTCAGGCGTTCGATAAAGGTATCCCGCGGCAGGCCGCAGAGATAATCCTCCTGCTCCAGAGCCTGCATCAGGGCATTCCCCTCCTCTTCGATGCGGGCAAAGTGGCAGAACGGCGTATCGCCCAGGTAGAGGTTCACTTCACGCAGCCTACCCGCCCAGTCAAACAGATCCTGATACAGCTGATGATGAATAGCGCACAGATAGGGTAAGCCGCGCACCCGCGGGCCCAGCGGCAGGGTGGCCGCCCGCAGGGACGTCATCTCCAGGGCAGCCTGCTGCAGCGTTTTAGCCTGGCGGATGCCGAGTCGGTTGCGCAGGACGTTCAGCGCCGGATAGAGGTAAGGATCGCGTTCATCGCCAAATTTATCGCTCATACTCCCTCCGCAGCGTCGCGAGGCGAGCCTGCGCCTCCTCGGCAGTCAGCGTAACCAGCGGCACCGATACGCCTTCGAGGCGACGGCTGGCCTGAAAATTGCTATTACGTGTCTGTTCCCAGAGCCGGGATTTTTGCTTATCGGTGAGTGGACGCATCGTCGCCCCCCTTATCGTCCCCTGTGTGCCACAAGTATAAGCAGCAATTACAGGTTATGCCGGGAGGCAACCGGGCGCGGCGATAAACCACCGCGCCGCGGGAGGATTAGGGCAGCACTTTCGCAGAGAGGATAACAACCGGTTTAGTCGGCACATTTTGGTATGGGCCGACGTTATGAGTCTGGACCTGGGAGATCTTATCCGCAACGTCCATGCCTTTGACTACCTTGCCAAACACCGCATAGCCAAAGTCGCGCTGGCCATGGTCGAGGAAGGCGTTATCCGCCACGTTGATGAAGAACTGGCTGGTGGCGCTATCCTGATCGGCGGTACGCGCCATCGCGATAGTGCCGCGGGTGTTGCGCAGGCCGTTGTCTGCTTCATTCTTGATCGGCGGGTTAGGCTGTTTCTGCTGCATCTGCTCGTTAAAGCCGCCGCCCTGCACCATGAATCCCGGGATCACGCGGTGGAAAGTGGTGTTGTTGTAGAAGCCGCTGTTAACGTACTTCAGGAAGTTATCCACGGAAATCGGGGCTTTCTGGCTGTTTAACTCAAGCTCAATGTTACCTGCCGAGGTGGTCAGCAGCACATGCGGATCGCCCTTTGCCGCCATGGCCGGGGAGAAAGCTGAAATGGCGAAAACGGCAGCCATCGCCGCCAGTGTTGATTTGAGCATGGAAATTCCTTAACGGAGCAGAATAAAAGCGAGTGCCTTGATTCTAAAGAGCCTTTGCATCCTGGGCCAGCCTTTTACCAAATTTTACTTAGCTGTAATAATTGTAACCGCGCAAACGTTCTCCCTGGCGTCGAAAAAGCGTGATGCAGGTCACATTAAAACATGCAAAAGATAACGTATTTCACAATAAACATTTAATTACATCACCTGAACGACTAAAATCTGTCCGCCCGGCGCAGCGTCAACGCGCTTTACCTTTCTATTCACAGGCCAGTCATGACTAACAGCAACCGTATTAAGCTCACATGGATCAGCTTCTTCTCCTACGCCCTGACCGGCGCGTTGGTGATCGTCACCGGGATGGTGATGGGTAACATTGCGGATTATTTCCATCTGCCCGTTTCCAGTATGAGCAACACCTTTACCTTCCTGAACGCCGGTATTCTGATCTCCATCTTCCTCAATGCCTGGCTGATGGAGATCGTGCCGCTGAAAACTCAGCTGCGTTTTGGCTTTATTTTAATGGTGCTGGCGGTGGCCGGCCTGATGCTCAGCCACAGCCTGGCGCTGTTCTCCGCGTCGATGTTCGTTCTCGGCCTGGTCAGCGGGATCACCATGTCGATCGGGACCTTCCTGATCACCCATATGTATGAAGGCCGTCAGCGCGGGGCGCGTCTGCTGTTTACCGACTCCTTCTTTAGCATGGCGGGAATGATTTTTCCGATGGTCGCCGCGGTCCTGCTGGCGCGCAGCATCGAGTGGTACTGGGTCTACGCCTGTATCGGTCTGGTGTATGTCGCTATTTTCGTCCTGACATTCGGCTGTGACTTCCCGGTGCTCGGCAAAAAAGCGCAGAGCGAAAACAGCCAGCCGGTGGTGAAAGAGAAGTGGGGCATCGGCGTGCTGTTCCTCTCCGTCGCGGCGCTGTGCTACATCCTCGGTCAGCTGGGCTTTATCTCCTGGGTACCGGAATATGCCAAGAGCCTGGGCATGAGCCTCGGCGATGCCGGTAAACTGGTGAGCGATTTCTGGATGTCCTACATGATCGGCATGTGGTCATTCAGCTTTATCCTGCGCTTCTTCGACCTGCAGCGCATCTTAACCGTCCTCGCCGGCCTCGCGACGGTGCTGATGTACCTGTTTATCAATGGTTCGCCGGAGCATATGCCGTGGTTTATTCTGACCCTGGGCTTCTTCTCCAGCGCCATCTACACCTCGATCATTACGCTCGGTTCGCAGCAAACTAAAGTCGCTTCACCAAAGCTGGTGAACTTTATCCTCACCTGCGGCACCATCGGCACCATGCTGACTTTCGTGGTTACCGGCCCGATTGTGGCTGCCAGCGGTCCGCTGGCAGCGCTGCACACCGCTAACGGCCTCTACGCCGTGGTGTTCGTGATGTGCTTTATCCTCGGCTTCGTCTCCCGTCACCGCCAGAACAACGCGCAGGCGGCGTCTCACTAAGCCTTCGGCCCCTTTGCGTCCGCAAGGGGGCTGTTCCTCATAAAAGAGAGCGCCTCGCCACCGCGGTCGGTCTGGATCCAGGTTTGCGCCAGCTGGGTAATCGCGATCACCCTTCCCTGGCGAATTGACCAGCGCACCGGCACCTGGCAGCGTACCGCCTCAAAGCCATTCTCCGCCGGGAGGATGATCAGGTTAGCCGGGTTGCCGCTGACGATGCCGTAATCGGTCAGGCCAAACGTGCGGGCGCTGTTGTCGGTGATAAGCTGCAGGCCGTCGTTAATCTGCTGGTAGCCCATCAGCTGGCAAACGTGCAGCCCCATATGCAGGACCTGCAGCATATTACCGGTCCCCAGCGGGTACCACGGGTCAAAGACATCATCATGACCAAAGCAAACGTTGATCCCCGCCGCCATCAGCTCCTTCACCCGGGTAATGCCCCGTCGCTTCGGGTAGTCGTCAAACCGGCCCTGCAGATGAATATTGACCAGCGGATTGGCGACGAAGTTGATGCCGGAGAGCTTTAGCAGGCGGAACAGGCGCGAGGTATAGGCGCCATTATAGGAGTGCATGGCGGTGGTATGGCTGGCCGTCACCCGCGGCCCTATCCCCGCCTTCAGCGCCAGCGCGGCAACGGTTTCAACAAAGCGCGACTGTTCATCGTCAATTTCATCGCAGTGAATATCCAGCGGGCGGACATATTTCTGCGCCAGTCGAAAGGCGATATGCAGCGATTCCACCCCATATTCACGGGTGAACTCAAAGTGCGGGATCGCCCCGACGACATCCGCCCCCAGCTTCAGGGCCTCTTCCAGCAGCGCCTCGCCGTTGGGGTAAGAGAGGATCCCCTCCTGCGGAAAAGCGACAATCTGCAGCTCGACCCATGGCGCCACCTCCTTTTTGACCTCCAGCATCGCCTTCAGCGCCGTCAACGTTGGATCGGAGACATCGACATGGGTACGGACAAACTGCACGCCATTGGCGATCTGCCACTTGAGGGTTTTCCACGCCCGGGCTTTAACGTCCTCATGGCTGAGCAGCGCTTTCCGCTCCGCCCAGCGCTCAATCCCCTCGAACAGGGTGCCGGACTGGTTCCAGTTCGGCTCACCGGCCGTCTGGGTGGTATCCAGATGGATATGCGGCTCAATAAAAGGCGGGATCGCCAGACCGCCGCGAGCGTTCAGCACCTCGTAGCTTTCGTCCCGCGCCTCCCCCATCGGTGTGATCTCGCCAAAGCGGCCCTTATCTATCGCTATCTGCCACAGGCCGTCGCGGTCTGCCAGGCGTACGTTCTGAATCAACCAAAGCGGCGCTGCTGTCATATCACCCTCTCTATTCAATACGGCTTGTTTTCTACTCAACCCCAATCGCGACCTACCCAATTCTTGTACACAAAATCGGCAAAAAGGAAAAGCCAGCGTTTTCCACAACTTAGAAAATTACAGACAAATCAATTATATACCCATTAAGTGGTAGGTGAAGTTGTCATTGATTTGCATCAATAAGCCTGATGGCTGAATCGTTAAGGTAGGCGGTAATAGAAAAGAAATCGAGGCAAAAATGAGCAAAGTCAGAATCGCTATTATCGGTAACGGCATGGTTGGCCATCGCTTTATCGAAGAGCTTCTCGATAAGGCGCCTGCCGGACAGTTCGACATTACCGTGTTCTGTGAAGAACCGCGTATCGCCTACGACCGTGTCCACCTGTCGTCTTATTTCTCCCACCATACCGCAGAAGAGCTGTCGCTGGTCCGCGAAGGTTTCTATGAGAAACACGGCGTCAAGGTGCTGGTCGGCGAACGGGCCATCACCATCAACCGCCAGGAGAAGGTGATCCACTCCAGCGCCGGGCGCACGGTGTTCTACGACAAGCTGATTATGGCGACCGGCTCATACCCCTGGATCCCGCCGATTAAAGGCGCGGAAACTCAGGATTGCTTCGTCTATCGCACCATTGAAGATCTTAACGCCATTGAATCCTGCGCCCGTCGCAGCAAACGCGGCGCGGTGGTCGGCGGCGGCCTGCTCGGCCTGGAAGCCGCAGGCGCCCTGAAAAACCTCGGTGTCGAAACCCATGTTATCGAATTCGCGCCGATGCTTATGGCCGAGCAGCTCGACCAGATGGGCGGCGAGCAGCTGCGGCGCAAAATTGAAAGCATGGGCGTGAAAGTTCACACCAGCAAAAACACCAAAGAGATCGTTCAGCAGGGCACCGAGGCGCGCAAAACCATGCACTTCGCCGACGGTAGCGAGCTGCAGGTCGATTTCATCGTCTTCTCTACCGGGATCCGCCCGCGCGATAAACTGGCCACCCAGTGCGGACTGGCGGTTGCCCAGCGCGGCGGCATCATGGTCAACGATAGCTGCCAGACCTCCGACCCGGATATCTATGCCATCGGCGAATGCGCCAGCTGGAACAACCGCGTGTATGGCCTCGTCGCGCCGGGTTATAAAATGGCCCAGGTGGCCGTCGACCACCTCCTCGGCAGTGAAAACAGCTTCACCGGCGCCGACCTCAGCGCCAAGCTGAAGCTGCTGGGTGTAGACGTGGGCGGTATCGGCGATGCCCACGGCCGCACGCCGGGCGCCCGCAGCTACGTCTATCTCGACGAAAGCAAAGAAGTGTATAAGCGTCTGATCGTCAGCGCCGACAACAAAACCCTGCTCGGCGCGGTGCTGGTCGGCGACACCAGCGACTACGGCAACCTGCTGCAGCTGGTGCTGAACGCCATCGAGTTGCCGGAGAATCCGGATTCGCTGATCCTCCCGGCCCACGCCGGCAGCGGCAAGCCGTCGATCGGCGTCGATAAACTGCCGGACAGCGCGCAAATCTGCTCCTGCTTCGACGTCAGCAAAGGCGACCTGATCGCCGCCATCAACAAAGGCTGCCATACCGTCGCGGCGCTGAAAGCGGAAACCAAGGCCGGTACCGGCTGCGGCGGCTGTATCCCGTTGGTCACCCAGGTGCTCAACGCAGAGCTGGCGAAACAGGGTATCGAGGTCAACAACAACCTTTGCGAACATTTCGCTTACTCCCGCCAGGAGCTGTTCCACCTGATCCGCGTGGAAGGCATCAAAACCTTCGACGAACTGCTGGCCAAACACGGCCAGGGCTACGGCTGTGAAGTGTGTAAACCGACCGTCGGCTCCCTGCTGGCCTCCTGCTGGAATGAGTACGTCCTCAAGCCTCAGCACACGCCGCTGCAGGACACCAACGACAACTTCCTCGCCAACATCCAGAAAGATGGCACCTACTCGGTCATTCCGCGCTCCGCGGGCGGCGAAATCACGCCGGAAGGGCTGGTCGCCGTGGGCCGTATCGCTCGTGAATTCAATCTGTACACCAAAATCACCGGTTCCCAGCGCATCGGCCTGTTTGGCGCGCAGAAAGACGACCTGCCGGAGATCTGGCGGCAGCTGATTGAAGCGGGCTTCGAAACCGGCCACGCCTACGCCAAAGCGCTGCGGATGGCGAAAACCTGCGTCGGCAGCACCTGGTGCCGCTACGGGGTCGGCGACAGCGTCGGCTTCGGCGTCGAACTGGAAAATCGCTACAAAGGCATCCGTACGCCGCACAAAATGAAGTTCGGCGTCTCCGGCTGTACCCGCGAATGTGCGGAAGCCCAGGGCAAAGACGTCGGGATCATCGCCACCGAGAAAGGCTGGAACCTGTACGTGTGCGGTAACGGCGGGATGAAGCCGCGCCACGCCGATCTGCTGGCCGCGGACCTCGATCGCGAGACGCTGATTAAGTATCTCGACCGCTTTATGATGTTCTACATCCGCACCGCCGATAAGCTGACCCGCACTGCGCCGTGGCTGGACAACATGGAAGGCGGGATCGACTATCTGCGCAGCGTCATCATCGATGACAAGCTCGGTCTGAACGACCATCTGGAAGAGGAGCTGGCTCGCCTGCGCGCCGCCTTCGCCTGCGAGTGGACCGAGACCGTCAATAACCCGGCGGCGCAGACCCGCTTCAAACACTTTATCAACAGCGACCAGCGCGACCCGAACGTTCAGGTGGTGCCGGAACGTGACCAGCATCGCCCGGCCACGCCGTATGAGCGCATCCCGGTTACTCTGGTGGAGGAAAAAGCATGAGCCAGTGGGTAAACATCTGCAACATCGACGACATCCTGCCCGCCACCGGCGTCTGCGCCCTGCTCGGTCAGCAGCAGGTGGCGATCTTCCGTCCCTATCATGACGACAGGGTGTTCGCCATCAGCAACATTGATCCGTTCTTTAACGCCAGCGTACTGTCTCGCGGCATTATCGCCGAGCATGACGGCGCCCTGTGGGTTGCCAGCCCGCTGAAAAAACAACGTTTCCGCCTGAGCGACGGCCTGTGTATGGAAGATGCCAGCCACTCTATTGCCCGTTTCGACGCCCGGGTAAAAGACGGCCACGTTCAGCTTAAGGCGTGAGTCCCGCATCCTCCCCCCGGCCACGGGGGGAGATATAAGTAACACTTCTGACCGACAGCGCATGAGTGCGGGATATGTCGCATGTTTTGTATTACCTTTGCTGCTATTCTACGACCACTCATTTTCTACCCCTTATTTTTATGAGGTTATTCTGTGGATCACTTACCCATATTCTGCCAGTTGCGCCAGCGTGATTGTTTACTGGTTGGCGGCGGGGATGTCGCCGAACGCAAGGCCCGTCTGCTGCTGGATGCTGGCGCAAACGTCACGGTCAATGCGCTCGACTTTACCCCTCAGTTTCATGTGTGGGCCGATTCACAGATGCTAACCCTGGTGCAGGGGGAGTTTATCCCCTCGCTGCTGGACAACTGCTGGCTGGCCATCGCCGCTACCGATAATGAGTCGGTGAACCAGCAGGTCAGCGACGCGGCCGAAGCGCGGCGTATCTTCTGTAACGTGGTGGATGCCCCGCGCCAGGCCAGCTTTATCATGCCGTCCATCATCGACCGCTCGCCGCTGATGGTCGCCGTCTCCTCGGGCGGGACATCCCCGGTGCTGGCGCGCCTGTTGCGCGAGAAGCTGGAGTCAGTCTTACCCCTGCATCTTGGCCAGCTGGCCCGCTACGCCGGCCATCTGCGCGCGCGCGTGAAGCAGCAGTTTGCCACCGTAGGCGAACGCCGCCGCTTCTGGGAGAAGCTGTTCGTTAACGACCGGCTGGCGCAGTCGCTGGCCAATGACGATCGGCAGGCGGTGGCGGATACCACCGAGCAGCTGCTGACCGAGCCGTTAGAGCATCGCGGCGAGGTCGTCCTGGTTGGCGCCGGCCCTGGTGACGCCGGGCTGCTCACGCTCAAGGGCCTGCAGCAGATCCAGCAGGCCGACGTGGTGGTCTATGACCGGCTGGTCTCCGACGACATTATGAATCTGGTGCGCCGCGATGCCGACCGGGTGTTCGTCGGCAAGCGCTCAGGCTATCACTGCGTGCCGCAGGAGGAGATCAACCAGATCCTGCTGCGCGAAGCGCAAAAAGGAAGACGCGTGGTCCGGCTGAAAGGCGGCGATCCCTTTATCTTTGGCCGCGGCGGAGAGGAGCTGGAGACCCTCTGCGAGGCGGGGATCCCCTTCTCGGTTGTGCCCGGCATCACCGCCGCCTCCGGCTGCTCCGCCTACTCGGGGATCCCGTTGACCCATCGCGATTTCGCCCAGGGCGTCCGCCTGGTCACCGGCCATCTGAAAACCGGCGGCGAGCTGGACTGGGCGAACCTGGCGGTGGAGAAGCAGACCCTGGTGTTCTACATGGGTCTGAACCAGGCGCCGGCGATCCGCGAGAAGCTTATCGCCCACGGCATGGCGGAAGATATGCCTGCCGCCATCGTCGAGAACGGCACCGCCGTGACGCAAAAAGTGGTCAGCGGCACCTTAGGACAGCTGGATATTCTGGCGCAGCAGATGGCCAGCCCGGCGCTGATCATTGTCGGCCGCGTGGTCGGTCTGCGGGATAAACTGAACTGGTTTTCGAACCATTAACCTTCGCCTGACGGCGTGAACGACAGGCATAAAAAAGGGCGGGATAATCCCGCCCTTTTTAGCTGTTGCATCGCTTACGGCTTGGCGACAAAGCCAATCGCTTCGTATACCGCTTTCAGGGTTTGAGAAGCCCGCGCGCTGGCCTTTTCTGCGCCGTCCTTCATCACCTGATTGAGAAACGCTTCGTCGTTACGGAAACGGTGATAGCGCTCCTGCAGGTCAATCAGCATGCCCGATACCGCTTCGGCGACTTCGCCTTTCAGGTGGCCATACATTTTGCCTTCGAAATGCTGCTCCAGCTCAGGAATGGTTTTCCCGGTGACCGCGGAGAGGATATCCAGCAGGTTGGAGACGCCCGCTTTCTCTTTCAGGTCGTAGCGCACCACCGGCGGCTCGTCGGAGTCGGTGACCGCACGTTTGATCTTCTTGACCACCGATTTCGGGTCTTCCAGCAGGCCGATGACGTTGTTGCGGTTGTCGTCGGACTTGGACATCTTTTTCGTCGGCTCCAGCAGCGACATCACGCGCGCGCCGGATTTAGGGATAAACGGCTCAGGCACTTTAAAAATATCGCCGTAGATGGCGTTAAAACGCTGGGCGATATCGCGGCTCAGTTCAAGGTGCTGTTTCTGATCTTCGCCCACCGGAACCTGGTTGGTCTGGTACAGCAGAATGTCAGCGGCCATCAGTACCGGATAATCAAACAGACCGGCGTTGATGTTCTCCGCGTAGCGCGCGGACTTGTCTTTAAACTGGGTCATGCGGCTCAGTTCGCCGAAATAGGTGTAGCAGTTCAGCGCCCAGCCTAACTGGGCATGTTCCGGCACGTGAGACTGAACGAAAATAGTGCTTTTCTGCGGGTCGATGCCGCAGGCCAGATACAGCGCCAGGGTGTCCAGCGTCGCCTTACGCAGCTGCTGCGGATCCTGGCGCACGGTGATGGCGTGCTGGTCCACGATGCAATAGATGCAGTGGTAATCGTCCTGCATGTTTACCCACTGACGCAGCGCACCCATGTAGTTGCCAATGGTCAGTTCACCTGAGGGCTGTGCGCCACTAAAAACGATGGGCTTAGTCATGTTTCAATTCCTGAGTTTCACTGTGCGGTAACCCGAGAGCGGGTAAGAGTTCATTAAACTGGTCGAAGAGATAGTCCGGCTCGCTCAGCGCAAGCGGTTCGCCATAGTTATAGCCGTAGGTCAGGCCAACAGAGCAGCAGCCTGCCGCTTTGGCCGCCTGAATATCATTACGTGAATCGCCGACGAACAGCAGCGCCTCCGGCGTCAGGCCGAGCTTTTGCGCCACCAGCAGCAGCGGTTCCGGATGCGGCTTTTTGTTCCGTACGTCATCGCCGCCGATCACCACGGTAAAGTATTTCGCAATATCGAGCGCGTCCAGCAGCGGGGCGACGAACGGCGTCGGCTTATTGGTCACCAGCGCCAGCGGCAGGCCTTTGGCCTGCAGCGCGCCGAGCGTATCGGCCACTGCCGGAAACAGGAAACTGCCCTCTTCCGCCGCTTCGGCGTAATAGCGGTCAAACAGTTTACGCAAAATGCGCAGCTGTTCGTCTTGCGGAATATCATGATCGTCGACGGAAGGCTTGCCCATCGCCGCACGTAACGTTGCACGCTCCTGGCGAGCCCAGGTCAGCGCCCGCTCCATCAGAACATCGGCCCCGTTGCCGATCCAGGTCACGACGCGTTCTTCTCCCGCCACCGGCAGCTCCAGGGCGTAGAGGGCGTTATCAACGGCGGCGGTCAGACCCGGCGCGCTGTCCACCAGCGTGCCGTCGAGATCAAACGCGATGCCGCGGATCGCCTGTAATTTATCCATGACTTACCTTCGCTAATTCATTACGCATGTGATCAATGACTTTCTTGTAGTCCGGCTGGCCGAAGATCGCCGAACCGGCAACGAACATATCCGCGCCCGCCGCGGCAATTTCGCCGATATTGCTCGCTTTCACTCCGCCATCCACTTCCAGGCGAATGTCGTAGCCGGACGCATCGATGCGCTGGCGCACTTCACGCAGTTTATCCAGCGTCTGCGGAATAAAGGACTGGCCGCCAAAGCCCGGGTTAACCGACATCAGCAGGATCACGTCCAGCTTATCCATCACGTAATCGAGATAGCTCAGCGGCGTCGCGGGGTTAAACACCAGGCCCGCTTTGCAGCCGTGCTCTTTGATAAGCTGCAGGCTGCGGTCGACGTGTTCGGAGGCTTCCGGGTGGAAGGTGATGATGCTGGCGCCAGCTTCGGCAAAATCAGGAATGATGCGGTCGACCGGCTTCACCATCAGGTGGACGTCGATCGGCGCGGTAATACCGTAGTTACGCAGCGACTTCAGCACCATCGGGCCAATCGTCAGGTTCGGCACGTAGTGGTTGTCCATGACGTCGAAGTGCACGACATCCGCACCCGCCGCCAGCGCCTTCGCGGTATCCTCACCCAGACGGGCAAAATCAGCCGACAGAATCGAAGGGGCAATCAAATACTGCTTCATCCGCATCTCCTTGAAATTTATTTGGTCTTAGGCGGACGGTAGAGCGCTAAGAGCTCGTCCACCTTTTTACGCGTACCACCGTTGCTGCTGATGCTGCGCCGAACCTTCACAATATGCGTTTCTGCCGCGTTTTTATACCACTCCTGCGTCAACGGCGTGCGGTGGTTGGAAATCAGCACCGGGATCCGTTTCTTCATCAGCGATTCCGCCTTTTGCGCCAGCAGCACCTGTTGCTCCAGGTTGAAACTGTTGGTGTGGTAGGCGGTAAAGTTCGCCGTCGCCGTCAACGGCGCATAGGGCGGATCGCAATACACCACCGTGCGGCTATCCGCACGCTGCATGCACTCTTCATAAGATTCGCAGTAAAACTCAGCGTTTTGCGCCTTGTCGGCAAAATGATAGAGCTCAGCCTCGGGGAAATAGGGCTTCTTATAGCGGCCAAACGGCACATTGAATTCGCCGCGCAAATTGTAGCGACACAGGCCGTTGTAGCCGTGACGGTTCAGATACAGGAACAGCACCGCGCGACGCAGCGGATCCTGGCTCTGGTTGAATTCATCACGGTACTGGTAGTAGCGCTCAGCGACGTTGTTTTCCGGGGTAAACATCTCGCGGGCGGCAGCGACATACTCGTCGGTGCGCAATTTGACGATGTTGTACAGGCCGATTAAATCACTGTTGATATCCGCGAGGATATAACGAGAAAAGTCGGTATTGAGAAATACCGACCCGGCGCCCACAAAGGGCTCGATTAAGCACTCACCTTCCGGCAAATGCTTTTTAATATCGTCAAGCAGGGGGTACTTCCCCCCTGCCCACTTTAGAAAAGCGCGATTCTTTTTCATGCTGCCTAACTAATTACACATTCTCCGGCTGTGGAGAAAGCTCCGACAGCATCCTGCGCTTAAGACTACCCCACGGCATTATTTCAGATCAGCCTGAACCTGATGCAGTGGTTTTGCCCATGGATTTTTCGCCTGCACGTCCGGCGGCAGCGAGGTGACCGCGCGTTTCGCTTCATCTTTCGATGAATAGATACCGCTCACCAGCACGTACCACGGTTGGCCGTTACGCGACGTTTCATAGACAACATATCTGTCCAGCTTCTCTTTCTTCGCCCAGTTATTCAGGTTTTCATAGTTAGAGGAGCTGCTGAGCTGCAGGGTATAGTTACCCGACGGCGCAGATTTCATCGAGCTGACGTCACCTGCCGTTTTACCGCTCTTCGCCGCCGGCGCTGCCGCGGCTGCCGTTGCGGCTGGCGCTGCGGTCGTCGCGGTCGTGGCTGGTTTGCTCTGCGCGGTGGCTGCCGGTTTACTTTCGCTGACGGTCGTTTTCGCCGGAGCGGTAGTGGCCGCGCTTTCAACATGCTTCGGCTGGACCGGTTTCGTTTCTACCGGCGCTTTCGTCACCGCCTGTGGTTTCGGCTGCGGCTTCGCTTCGATGACGGTGTGCTTACGCTCCGCCGGACGCGGCGTTGCCGCCGTCTGACGTTCGGTCGTCTGGCGCGGCGCCGCGGCGCCACTGGCGCCATTACGGATCGGCGCGACGGTTGCCGGTTCAGTTGGCAGCGTCGAGTTAGCTACGGCGCCGTCCAGCTGGCCCTGCTGCTGGGTCAGCGCGTTATTCAGATCGCCCTGAACTTCAACACGCTGCTGGCCCTGCGGCTCTGCCGCTGCCTGGCCCTGGGTCGGGTTCGCGGCAATAGGCGGTACCGTGACGTCCTGCTGTGTGGTGGTATTGGCGGCTGTCTGATCCTGGCCGGCAGCTGGCGTGCTGGCGGACTGGTCGTCAGACAGATTAATGCTCTTCTCGCCGGAAGCGGTCTGCTGGCTGGACGAAGATGGCGATTTCAGCGCGGAACCGATACCTACGATTAACAGCAACAGCACCAGAATCCCCACGCCCATCATGATGTACTGGCGGGAAGCGGGTTTCGCCGGCGCTTTTTTACGCTTACGCGGACGACGCTCTACAGGCTGCTCTTCGAGCATCTCCTCATCTTCCGCATCCAGTTCTTCTTCGAACTCTTCCTCTTCACGCTCACGACGGGCCTTGCCGGCGCGCGTCGGACGGCCTTCATCGGCATCAAGATCGACATCGTCAAAATTGATCTGCGGATCGGCATCACGCTCGGAAGACTGACGGGAACGACCAGCACGACGATCGTTGCGATCGGCTTTCATATCGTCTTCTGGTTTGAAATCATCCATTTAACACCCCACTAAAAGGCTTATGCTCACGATTATTGCACATCACCCGAAATGATAACGCCGCGCGAACGCGGCCAGACCTTCTTATTGTTGCGCCTGCTGAGTATCAGCAATCGCGCCAAGAACCACATCATGCGGCACTCCGCCGCGCAGCTCGCTGCTTCCTATTGCGAGCGGGAGCACCAGCCGCATTTCGCCAGCCAGTACTTTCTTATCGCGCATCATATGGGGCAAATACGCCTGCGCACTCATTTCCTGCGGGCCGCGTACCGGTAAACCTGCACGCTTGAGCAGATCGATAAGGCGCTGAGTATCCTGCGCGCGGAACTGCCCCAGCCGCTCGGACGTATGCGCCGCCATCACCATACCTGCCGCCACCGCTTCGCCGTGCAGCCAGTTACCGTAGCCCATTTCAGCCTCGATAGCATGGCCGAAGGTATGTCCAAGATTGAGTAAAGCACGTAACCCGGTTTCACGCTCGTCGGCAGCCACAACTTCCGCTTTCAGCTCACAGCAACGGCGAATGCAGTACGCCATGGCCTTTTCATCCAGCGCCAGCAGGGCATCAATGTTGTTTTCCAGCCAGTTGAAGAATGCGCCGTCGAGGATCACCCCATACTTGATGACCTCAGCCAGTCCGGAAGCGAGTTCGCGCTTCGGAAGCGTCTTCAGACAGTTAAGATCAACCACCACGGAAACCGGCTGCCAGAAGGCGCCAATCATGTTTTTGCCGAGAGGGTGGTTCACTGCGGTTTTGCCGCCGACCGACGAGTCGACCTGCGACAGCAAGGTGGTAGGGACCTGGATAAAACGCACGCCGCGCTGATAGCTTGCCGCGGCGAAACCGGTTAAATCACCGATAACACCGCCGCCGAGCGCCACCAGCGTGGTGTCGCGGCCATGGGGTTTTTGTAACAGCGCGGTAAATACGGTATCCATCACCGCCAGGCTTTTATACTGCTCGCCGTCGGGCAGGATCACGCTGTCAACGTTGACCCCTGCCTGCTCCAGCGCAGAGCGGACGGTATCCAGATAAAGCGGCGCCAGCGTTTCGTTGGTGACCAGCATAGCCTGGTCGCCCGACTTGAGTGGCAGGAAGGAAGCTGGATCGTTAAACAAACCAGCCGCGATGGTAATCGGGTAACTACGTTCCCCGAGGGTAACAGTAAGCCTCTCCATAACGCGACATCCACCTCAATGACTTTTACTCTGACGCACTTTTATTAAGCCAGAATCAGTTGCTTTCCAGCATATGAATAATCTGGTTCGCGACGACTTTCGCACTCTGATCGTCTGTGCGGATAGTCACATCGGCGATCTCTTCATACAGCGGATTACGCTCGTCAGCCAGCGCTTCCAGTACTTCACGAGGCGGCGCATCGACTTGTAGCAAAGGACGCTTTTTATCGCGCTGCGTACGGGCCAACTGCTTCTCGATCGTTGTTTCCAGGTAGACCACCACGCCGCGGGCGGAGAGACGGTTACGCGTTTCACGGGATTTTACAGAGCCGCCGCCAGTCGCCAGCACAATCCCCTGTTTTTCCGTCAACTCATTGATAATTTTTTCTTCACGGTCGCGGAAGCCTTCTTCGCCTTCAACATCGAAGACCCAGCCCACATCAGCGCCAGTGCGTTTCTCAATCTCTTGATCAGAATCGTAAAATTCCATGTTGAGCTGTTGGGCTAACTGGCGCCCAATAGTGCTTTTGCCGGCACCCATAGGCCCAACCAGAAAGATATTGCGTTTCTCTGCCATTTTTTCGGTACTACTAAGACTATTCGTTAATGATAAACCCGCTTCGCAGACACCCAGCGCCGCAGGGCATGAACTGAAACCTCATATGCAATAGAGCGAGAGTCAGACTAAAAATTATCTCAATACTCCGGCTGGTTTGGCAACTGAATAAAATCGCCGGACAATAAAGGGAGGATTGATGTCGTACCCGACTCTCAAATCGGTACCCCTTGTATGCTAAATCCGTCCTCACGTCAAACACCTGAAACGTGTTTAGCATGAAAAACCTGCTTAACGTACTGCCAGAATCCGTGGCGTAATAAAGACAACCAGTTCACGGCGTTCATTATCTTTCCCGTCGCGGCGAAACAGACGCCCCAGCACCGGGATATCGCCAAGCAGCGGGACGCTGTCGCGGGCGGTTTTGTTTTTCTGCGAAAAGATGCCGCCCAACGCCAGGGTCTCGCCGCTGCGGACTTCCACCAGGGTCTCGATCTCCTGTTTATCAATAGCCAGCGCCTCGCCGTTATCCTGCTTCAGCACCTGGCCTGGCGTGTTCTCGCTTATTCGCAGCTTCAACCGCACTCTCCCCTGCTGCAGCACCGTCGGCGTCACCTCCATGCCCAGCACCGCCTCTTTAAACTCCACCGACGTGGCGCCGCTTTCACCGCTGGAGACCTGATAGGGGATCTCGCTCCCCTGCTTGATACTGGCGGGCTGCATATGGGAGGCGAGCAAACGAGGACTGGCGATAATTTCGACCTGCTGCTTACGCTCCAGCGCGGAAAGCTCCAGCTCAAGCAAGCGCCCGTTAATTTTGCCGATGTTAAAGCCTGCGCGGGTGCTGGCATCGTTGACCGACACATCGCTGCTTAGGGTGGTGATGTGCCCGGATCCCGGGGTGCTTTCAGCCTCCGCCAGCCGCCACTTCACCCCCAGTTCACGCAGGCTGGTTTCGCTCATCGACACGATATGGGCGGCCAGCTCCACCTGTCCGACCGGCAGATCCATCTCCTGCGCCCAGGCCTTCAGCGCCGGCAGATGCCGCGCATCATCGCGGATCAGCAGCCGATTGGTCCGCTTGTCCGCCATCAGGTTTCCCCGGGCGCTAAGCAACTTACCGCCGCTTTTAGCCAACTCCTCGGCATCGGCATAGTGCAGCGTCACGCTCTCCGCCAGCAGCGGCAGGTTCTGCAGACGTTTCGCCTGTTCAGCTTCGCGCTGCGCCAGATTGGCCTTTTGCCAGGCCTGCGTATGCGCGTAGATGACCGTCCCCTGCTGTTGCAAAGAGAGACCTGCGCTATCCGCCACTGCCCGCAGCGCCTGGGTCCAGGGGACCTTCTGCAGGCGCAGGGAGAGCGTGCCGCTGACGTCCGGTGCGACAACGAGGTTCTTATGGTTCATTTCGGCCAGGGCTTGCAGCACCTGGGCCACTGGCGCGTCGTCAACGACCAGCGAAACCGGCTTGTCATTTCGCGCGGCGACCACCGCCAGCGGTAGCAGCAGAAGCAGCAGGCTTATCCATCGCATCATCTTGTTTTCCTTCACGTTGCCAGCGCCACGCTGGAGGTTCACATCCCGGGGGCGTGACGATGTCCAGCTCGCCGGCCGTCAGCCGACTCACCCGCCAGCCCGTAGGCAATTGCTCATCCAGGCGTACCCGTCGCCACATACCGCTTCCGTCCTGCAAAAACCCCGTCCAGCCTGCGCCATCGCCGGCCGCGCCGCCATAGCGCCATTGCGACAGCTGCGCCGTGCGGCAAGGATCTTCAACCGGCAGGAAAGGATCGCGCCCGGCCGCCAGCAGCGACAGCGGCAACCACAGCAAAATCCAGCATTTACCGCCCATCTTCCGCCTCCAGCTGCAGCCGCATGCGCAGCGCCTGCCCCTCGCGCTCCAGCGAGAACGAACGCGGGTTCATCCCGCAGCGCGCCAGCCATGAGAACAGGGCGGGTACCGTCGGCCAGGGGAGAGCCAGCGCCATCTCACCGCCGCTCCCCTGCGGATGCCAGGCGATTAGCTTCGCGCCGGCGAGCGGAATGGCGATGGGCGAGAACGGCTGCTTGTCGATGCGTTCCCCGGAACTTTCACCGGCGGGGATGCGCAGCGCCATGATCCGCCGCCACTGCGTTTGCAGAGCGCCATCGCGGGACAGCGCCGCCAGCGGCGGGCGGGCATCGCGCCAGAGCGCCACGCCGCCCCCCATCAGCCCCATCGCGAGCAAGATCAACAGCCCCGCCCGGGTGCGCCGGGTGTTAATCCGCATCGGCGCGCGCTCCCGACAGGGTAAAACTGAACCGCCAGCGCCCCTCGGCGTCGCGCTGCGTTCCGCCGGCTTTAGCCGGCGCGAATCCCGCGACGCTGGCCAGAGCAGCCTCCACCCGGGCCAGCGCCTGCAGGTTGAGGGCCAGACCATCCAGCGTCAGGCGCGCCCCCTGGTACTCCAGCCGCGTCAGCCATGCCTGAGCGGGCAGGCCTGCCGCGAGCGCCATTAGTCGGGGTTGCCAGGCGGCGATCGTCGATCTGCGCTGGCGCTGCTCGCGCTGGCGTTGATGCTGCTGCCATGCCTCGCGCATCGCCTGTTCGCGCTGTTTGAGCGAGGCGAGCAACGCTGCGTCGGCTGTCGTGTGGATCCTCGCCAGGGCGTCGCGCTGTAGACCCGCTGTTCGTCCCGCCTGCAGGGTCGTCCCCACCAGCAGCACGATACCGGTGGCTAACAACAGGGCGTAGCGCAGGCGCTGGCGGCGACGCAGGTCACGCCAGGGGAGAAGATTAACGACATACGTCATGGCGCCCACCTCCCAGCGCCAGCCCAAGGGCAATGGCGTAGCGATCGCCGTCGGCTGGCAGCGGAGGCTGCCGGCGGTGAACCACCTGCCAGACATCAAAACGACTGGCCTCGTCGCCCGCATCAGCGCACAGGCGCAAAGGAACCTGAAGTTGCCCCGCCAGCTGGCTTAAGGACCCTATCGCATCGCAGGCGTCACAGCCCCAGGCCTCCTGGGTCGCCCATAGCCAGTGCTTTTCATCCCGCCACGCCAGGCCTTGCTCTGCTGCCGTCACCCAGGGGAAAAAGGCGCCGAGCGCGCTGGCATCCGGTACGATGGCCGCCACCCGCAGCCGCAGCCGCCCTGCCAGCTCCCGCAGAACATTGATATCCAGCCGCTGCGCCGCCGTCACCTGCCAGCCGTCATCCCGCGAGGTGGGCGCATAATCAATACATAGAGAGGAGGCGGGCATCGCCAGCTGTTGGGTCATGGCGCTGGCTATCCACGTCGCCTGTTCCCGCTCTCGCAGGGCAAACTGGGGATAAGGCAGGCGTTTTTGCAGCGTGCGAGCCGCGGGAAAGGCGATACTGATCTGATGCTGCGCCGGTAGCTCCCGCCGCCAGGCGGCCAGCCGTGAGCCGAGGGCGCTAACGTCCGCCACCATCCCCTGCCGCACCAGACCTGGCGGCAGAGGAATGCGCCACCAGCGGCGCAGTGCCCAGTGTGAGCGCTCATGCAGTAGCGCGACAATGGCAATGCTATCCTGTTGGATATGCATTCCGATCCGCCAGTTTCTGAAAGCCATGCTTACGATCTCCTTATCCGGCAAAACTGTCCGGCTATATCAATGCACCTGGCTTGCCTTTATACTACCGCGCGTTTGTTTATAAACTGCCCAAATAAAACTAAATGGGAAAACACCGGTGAAGTTCGTAAAGTATCTATTGATCCTTGCAGTCTGTTGCGTACTGCTGGGAGCAGGCTCGATTTTTGGCCTCTACAAATACATAGAGCCGCAACTCCCCGACGTCGCAACCCTGAAGGATGTGCGTTTGCAGATCCCGATGCAGGTCTATAGCGCCGACGGTGAGCTTATTGCGCAGTACGGCGAAAAGCGCCGTATCCCTGTAACGTTGCAGCAAATTCCCCCCGAGCTGGTGAAAGCGTTTATCGCCACCGAAGACAGTCGTTTCTATGAGCATCACGGCGTCGATCCGGTGGGTATTTTCCGCGCCGCCAGCGTGGCGATGTTCTCAGGCCACGCCTCGCAGGGCGCCAGTACCATCACCCAGCAGTTAGCGCGTAACTTCTTCCTCAGCCCCGAGAAGACGTTGATGCGTAAGATTAAAGAGGCCTTTCTGGCCATCCGCATCGAGCAACTGCTGAACAAAGATGAAATCCTTGAGCTGTATCTGAACAAGATTTACCTCGGCTACCGCGCCTATGGCGTCGGCGCCGCGGCGCAGGTCTATTTTGGCAAACCTATCGACCAGCTGACCCTCAGCGAAATGGCGGTGATTGCCGGTCTGCCGAAAGCCCCGTCCACCTTTAACCCGCTCTATTCGATGGATCGCGCCACAGCCCGTCGCAACGTGGTGCTGTCGCGTATGCTGAGCGAGGGGTACATCACCCAGGCGCAATACGATGAAGCGCGCAGCGAACCCATCGACGCCAGCTACCACGCGCCGAAAATCGCCTTCTCAGCGCCTTATCTGAGCGAAATGGTGCGCCAGGAGATGGTGAATCGCTATGGCGAGCAGGCCTATGAAGATGGCTACCGGGTGTACACCACGATTACCCGCAAAAACCAGCAGGCGGCCCAGCAGGCGGTCCGCAATAACGTGCTGGATTACGATATGCGTCACGGCTACCGCGGCCCGGCCAGCGTGCTGTGGAAGGTCGGCGAAACGCCGTGGGAGGCGAAAAAGATCGTCGACGTCCTGAAGCGCCAGCCTGGCTTAGGCCCGCTTTCTCCTGCGGTGGTCACCTCCGCGAATGCCCAGGAGGCCGTCGCGCTGTTGGCTAACGGCGACTCCGTTTCACTGACGATGGACGGCGTGCGCTGGGCTCGTCGCTTTATCTCCGATACGCAGCAGGGAGCGACTCCGCGTAAAGTCAACGACGTCGTGCAGGCCGGGCAGCAGATCTGGGTTCGCAAAGTGGGTGACAGCTGGTGGCTGTCGCAGGTCCCGGACGTCAACTCGGCTCTGGTCTCCATTAACCCGCAAAACGGCGCGATTATTGCCCTTGTCGGTGGGTTTGACTTTAACCAGAGCAAGTTTAACCGCGCCACCCAGGCGCTGCGCCAGGTCGGCTCCAACATCAAGCCGTTCCTCTACACGGCTGCGATGGATAAAGGCTTAACTCTGGCCAGCATGCTCAACGATGTGCCAATCTCGCGCTGGGACGCCGGGGCCGGCTCCGACTGGCGGCCGAAAAACTCGCCGCCGCAGTATGCCGGTCCGATTCGTTTACGCCAGGGCCTGGGGCAGTCGAAAAACGTGGTAATGGTGCGCGCCATGCGCGCCATGGGCGTTGACTATGCCGCCGAGTACCTGCAGCGCTTTGGTTTCCCGGCGCAAAACATTGTCCACACCGAATCGCTGGCGCTGGGCTCCGCCTCCTTTACGCCTCTGCAGGTCGCCCGCGGGTATTCGGTGATGGCCAACGGCGGCTTCCTGGTCAACCCATTCTTTATCAGTAAGATTGAGAATGATCAGGGTGGGGTCCTCTTCGAGGAGCGCCCGAAAATCGCCTGCCCGCAGTGTGATTTACCGGTGATTTACGGCGATACGCCAAAATCCAATGTGCTGGAAAACAAAGATGTGGAAGATGTCGCCACCTCGACGGAACCGCAGAATGGCAACGTGCCGCCGCAGCCGCAGCTGGAGCAGGCCAATCAGTCACTGGTGGCGCAGAGCGGCGCCCAGGAATACGCGCCGCATGTGATCAATACCCCGCTGGCCTTCCTGATCAAGAGCGCGCTGAACAGCAACATCTTTGGCGAACCGGGCTGGATGGGAACCGGCTGGCGCGCCGGACGGGATCTGCAGCGGCATGACATCGGCGGCAAAACCGGAACCACCAACAGCTCGAAGGACGCCTGGTTCTCAGGCTACGGGCCAGGCGTGGTGACCTCGGTTTGGATCGGCTTTGACGATCATCGTCGCGATCTTGGCCGGACCACCGCGTCAGGGGCGATTAAAGATCAGATCTCCGGCTACGAAGGCGGCGCCAAAAGCGCCCAACCGGCCTGGGACAGCTTTATGAAGAGCGTGCTGGAAGGCGTTGCGGAAGAGCCGTTAACGCCGCCGCCGGGAATCGTCACGGTGAATATCGATCGCAGCACCGGTCAGCTGGCGAACGGGGGCAACAGCCGGGCGGAATACTTTATTGAGGGTACCCAGCCCACGCAGCAGGCGGTCCATGAGGTGGGCACCACCCTGACGGACGGCGGCGGTGAAACCCACGAGCTGTTCTGACAAAAAAAGCGCCTGCGGGCGCTTTTTTATTGCTGCTTAGCGTGAACGCTCGTTCAGAGTCTCCCCTGGGCCTGCAGCCATTCCCGTACTAAAAACAGCGCGCTGACGTTGCGGGCCTCGTTAAAATCTTCTTCATCCAGCAGCGACATCAGCTGCGCCAGCGGCCAGCGCACCTGCGGCAGCGGCTCGGGCTCATCGCCCGGCAGCGACTCCGGATAGAGATCTTCCGCCACCAGGATATTCATTTTGCTGGAGAAGTAAGAGGGAGCCATACTGAGCTTCTTCAGGAACGTCAGCTTATTGGCGCCGAAGCCAACCTCTTCTTTCAGCTCGCGATTGGCCGCTTCATCCACGGTTTCACCCGGATCAATCAGCCCTTTGGAGAAGCCCAGCTCGTAGGATTCCGTCCCGACGGCATACTCGCGAATCAAAATAATATGATCATCCACAATCGGCACAATCATTACCGCTTCGCGGGTGGAAGGCCGCATACGTTCATAAACACGACGCACACCGTTGCTGAATTCCAGATCGACGCTTTCGACATTAAAGAGGCGCGAACGGGCGACAGTTTCAACATTGAGAATGGTGGGTTTTTGTAATGATTTGCTCATTGTCATCGGTCTATGCTGTGATTAAGCAGTCATTGTGCGATACGCAACACGCTTTCGGCAATCCAAATCGCCACTTATTTACAGAGTTGTAACCTTTTCCCTGCAAAGGTGAAAGTAATAAAGATAAAAAAGTCAATAGCTTGAATTCTGTTTGAGAATTTACCGATTTCTGCGCTTTAACGTTTTTGGTAAGCTTATACACTGCTGCATGACATATTCACTACCCTGCAAGCAGGTGCGCCGCTAACACTGCAGCTTGACGTTAGTCTTCACGTTCACCGACGATTTCGTAAGAAAAATATAACTATGATGGGATGGGCATGGGCACCTTACTGATATTCCTTACAGCTCTGCTAATCTGCGTATTGCTCATTGGATGGTGGTATCGCACGCACGCCAGACGCCGCCGGCTCCCCCTACTGCACGCCTTTAGCGATGCCACCACGCGGCCGCTCCCTGCCGATGAGCGCCAGGCCATCGAAAAGTATCTTGCCGAACTGAGCCGCGCCCAGCAGGTGCCCGCGTCCGGCGCCACCAGCGCGCCCGTCGCTCTGGCGCTAAACGAACAGAGCGATACCGTCTATGGGTTGACGCGAGCCATCACCCGCTACGGGATCACCACCGACGCGCCGAATAAATGGCGCTATTTTCTCGATTCGGTGGAGGTACATCTGCCGCCGTTCTGGGAACAGCATATCAACGATGAAAACAGCGTTGAGCTGATCCCCACCGACAGCCTGCCGCTGGTTATCACCCTTAACGGTCATACCCTGAGCGACTATCGTCAGGAAGCGCAAAGCTACGCTCTGGAACGCGCCTCGGCCACCCAGGCCTCGATTCGCGGCGAAGAGAGCGAACAGGTAGAGCTGCGGCAGATCCGGCGGGAAAGCCCGGAAGAGCACGCCCTGAATCGCCCGGACGGTCTGCGGGAAGCGATCCTGATCGTCGCCTCTTTCCTGGTCTTTTATTTCAGCCTGATTGGGCCAGCCGTCTTTACCCCGTGGCTGGTAGCCGCCGGTTTGCTGCTGCTCGCCGCCGGCCTGTGGGGGATCTATGCCCCGCCGCGCCGCGCCGCGCTGCGCGAAATCCACTGCCTGCGCGGCGTCCCGAAGCGCTGGGGGCTGTTCGGCGAAAACGATCAGGAACATATCAATAATATCTCGCTGGGCATTATCGATCTCATCTATCCGCGCCACTGGCAGCCCTGGATCGCCCAGGACCTCGGACAGCAGACCGATATTGATATCTATCTCAACCGCCATGTGGCCCGTCAGGGACGCTACTTGTCGCTGCATGATGAAGTGAAAAATTTCCCGCTGCAGTACTGGCTGCGCAGCGCGATTATCGCCGCCGGCGCCCTGGTGGTGGTGATCATGCTATGGGCCAGCGTACCGCTGAATATGCCGTTTAAGTTCACCCTGTCGTGGCTGAAGGGGGCGCAGACGATTGAAGCCACGACCGTCAGCCAGCTGGAAAAGGCCCATGTGCGCATTGGCGATACGCTGCGCCTGACCGGTACCGGGATGTGCAACATCCGCACGCCGGGCAGTTGGACGGCCAAAGAGGATTCGCCGTTCCTGCCTTTCGATTGTTCGCAGATTGTGTGGAACGATGCCCCTCCTCTGCCGCTGCCGGAGTCTGACATTGTCAGCAAAGCGACCGCCCTGATGGAGTCCGTCCAGCGTCAGCTGCACCCGGAAACCGACGACGACTCCCGCGTCAGCCCGGCGCTGCGCTCCGCCATTCAAAAATCTGGCATGGTGCTGCTGGATGATTTCGGCGATATCGTTCAGAAAACTAACGATCTCTGTTCGGCTGCCGATGATTGCCTGCGCCTGAAGAACGCGCTGGTTAATCTCGGCAATACCCGTAACTGGGAGACGTTAACCAAGCGCGCGTCCGCCGGGAAACTGGATGGCGTGAACGTGCTCCTGCGGCCAGTCAGCGCCGAGTCGCTGGAGAATCTGGTGACCACCTCAACCGCCCCCTTTGTAATGCGTGAAACCTCGCGAGCGGCGCAGGCGCTCAACAGCCCGGCCCCGGGCGGCTTCCTTATCGCCAGCGACGAGGGCAGCGTGCTGGTCAATCAGCCGTGGCCGGCGGTAAGCCTGTATGATTACCCGGCGCATGAGCAGTGGGGCGAACTGCGGCAGCTGGCCGGTATGCTGATGCATACCCCCTTCCATGCCGAAGGGATCGTCACCAATCTGTTTACTGACGCCAACGGCACCCAGCATATCAACCTGCACCGCATTCCCGACCGCAGCGGCCTGTGGCGCTATCTGGGCATCACCCTGCTGCTGCTGTCGATGGTGGGATGCATGGCTTACCACGGCGTGCAGGCGCTGCGTCGTTATCAACGCCATCGCCAGCGTATGGAAGAGATTCAGAAATATTACGAAAGCTGCCTGAACCCGGTGCTGCTCCCCTCGTCTGACCCGCAAGATTAATTTCCCCGGCGGCAGGGTGTGATACCCTGTCGCTCATTTCCCGCTCGCTGGAGAGTCATCATGCATTTTGATATCGCCTGGCAGGAGGTCGATACCGTTCTGCTGGATATGGACGGCACGCTCCTGGATCTCGCTTTCGATAACTATTTCTGGCAAACGCTGGTGCCGGAAACCTGGGGGGCCGCCCGCGGCCTCAATCTGCAACAGGCGAAAGAGGCCATGCACCAGGAGTATCATGCCGTGCAGCATACGCTAAACTGGTACTGTCTGGATTACTGGAGCGAGCGCCTGGGTTTGGATATTTGTGCGATGACCAGCGAACAGGGTCCGCGCGCCGCGCTGCGTGAGGATACCGTGCCGTTCCTTGATGCGCTCAAGGCCAGCGGTAAGCGACGTATTCTGTTGACCAATGCCCATCCCCACAATCTGGCGGTGAAACTCAAACACACCGGCCTGGATGCGCACCTTGATTTATTACTTTCCACCCACACATTTGGTTATCCGAAAGAGGATCAGCGTCTGTGGCGCGCCGTGGCGGAGGAAACCGGCCTTGAGGCGCATAAAACGCTGTTTGTCGACGACAGCGAGGCGATTTTGGATGCCGCGAGGGAGTTTGGCATTCGCTACTGCCTGGGCATTACCAATCCCGACTCCGGGCTGGCGGAAAAGCAGTATCTGCGCCATCCGGGGCTGAATGATTACCGACGACTGATCCCTTCGCTTACCCCGAAGGAGAGGCGATGAAAGAGAAGCCTGCCGCAACCGTCAGACTGGATAAATGGCTTTGGGCCGCCCGCTTTTACAAGACCCGCGCGCTGGCGCGGGAGATGATTGAAGGCGGCAAGGTGCATTACAACGGACAACGCAGCAAACCAGGGAAAATCGTCGAACTGGACGCCATGCTGACGCTGCGTCAGGGCAACGACGAGCGGACGGTGCGCATCGTCGGTATCACCGAGCAGCGCCGCCCGGCAAGCGAAGCCGTCACCCTGTATGAAGAGACGGCGGAGAGTATCGAGAAGCGTGAAAAAATGGCCCTGGCGCGCAAAATGAACGCCCTGACCATGCCGCACCCTGACAGACGTCCGGACAAGAAAGAGCGCCGCGACCTGATGAGATTTAAACACGGCGAGAGTGAGTAACTCGCGCCAGAAAGAGAGATGATTATGACTCAACACGATCAATTACATCGTTATCTGTTTGAAAACTATGCCGTGCGCGGCGAGCTGGTGACGGTGTCGGAAACCCTGGAACAGATTCTGGCGAATCACACTTATCCCCAGCCGGTGAAAACGGTGCTGGCGGAGCTGCTGGTCGCCACCAGTCTGCTGACTGCGACCCTGAAGTTTGCCGGCGACATTACCGTGCAGCTGCAGGGCGATGGGCCTTTACAGCTGGCGGTGATCAACGGCAATAACCAGCAGCAGCTGCGCGGCGTCGCGCGCGTGCAGGGCGAGATTGCGGACGATGCGGATCTGAAAGCGATGGTCGGCAACGGTTATCTGGTCATTACCATCTCCCCGGAAGAGGGTGAGCGCTATCAGGGCGTGGTCGGTCTGGAAGGCGATACGCTGGCTGCCTGCCTGGAAGATTACTTCCAGCGTTCAGAGCAGCTGCCGACGCGCCTTATCATCCGCACCGGCGAACATGAAGGCCAGCCGATGGCGGGCGGGATGCTGCTGCAGGTGATGCCGGCCCAGGATGCCCAGACTGCCGACTTTGAGCACCTGGCGACGCTCACCGAGACCATCAAGGCGGAAGAGCTGTTCACCCTGCCGGCGAACGATGTGCTGTGGCGTCTGTACCATGAAGAAGAAGTCACGGTCTACGATCCGCAAAGCGTGGAGTTCAAGTGCACCTGCTCCCGCGAACGCTGCGCCGGCGCGCTGAAGACGCTGCCGGACGAAGAGATAGATAGCATCCTTGCCGATGAAGGCGAGATTGATATGCACTGCGACTACTGCGGTAACCACTATATCTTCAACGCCATGGACATCGCCGAGATCCGTAACAACGCCTCTCCGGCCGACCCGCAGGTCCATTAAACCTCACTTCTTCTTCAGGCACCGGGCGGCGATGTGGTTTGTCGCCCGGTGCCTGACTTTTATTTATTCACGAGTTGAATCGATTCTCGCTGAAAGTGTTACGTAATTTTATTCCAGGAAAGCGATTACATTCACATTTCAGCAGTTTTTTTAATTACTTTTTAACCATTGAGAAACATCTAACCCCACCATCCGGCCATTTCCTGAGATAATCCACTTCACTTCGTGACAGGAGTCACCGTTTTTTTCGTCATTCTGCGGAATGTCGAGATACGTAAATCTATGAGCCTGGTCGCGGTCAATACCCGGTAATAAACCCTACAATTTACAGCAGTACATCTTGGCTAAGGAGCAGTGACATGCGCGTTAATCATGGTTTAACCCCGCAGGATCTCAAGGCTTATGGTATCAATGACGTTCAGGATATCGTCCACAACCCCAGCTACGACATGTTGTTTCAGGAAGAGCTCGACCCCAACCTGGAAGGCTACGAACGTGGCGTATTAACCAGTCTGGGTGCTATCGCCGTCGACACGGGCATTTTTACCGGTCGTTCTCCGAAAGATAAGTACCTCGTGCGCGACGACACCACCCGCGATACCGTCTGGTGGTCTGATAAAGGCAAGGGTAAAAACGACAACAAGCCGCTTTCGCAGGAAACCTGGCAGCATCTGAAAGGGCTGGTGACACAGCAGCTGTCCGGTAAACGCCTGTTTATCGTCGACGCCTTCTGCGGCGCTAACGCCGATACCCGTCTCAGCGTACGTTTCATTACCGAAGTGGCCTGGCAGGCGCACTTCGTGAAGAACATGTTCATTCGCCCGAGCGACGAAGAGCTGGCGGAATTCGCGCCCGACTTCATCGTGATGAACGGCGCGAAGTGCACCAACCCGCAGTGGAAAGAGCAGGGCCTGAACTCGGAAAACTTCATCGCTTTCAACCTCACCGAGCGCATTCAGCTGATCGGCGGCACCTGGTACGGCGGCGAAATGAAGAAAGGGATGTTCTCGATCATGAACTACCTGCTGCCGCTGAAGGGCATCGCCTCCATGCACTGTTCTGCCAACGTCGGCGAGAAAGGCGATGTCGCCATTTTCTTCGGCCTCTCAGGCACCGGCAAAACCACCCTTTCCACCGATCCGAAACGCCGCCTGATTGGCGATGACGAACATGGCTGGGATGACGATGGGGTGTTTAACTTCGAAGGGGGCTGCTACGCCAAGACCATCAAGCTCTCTGAAGCGGCCGAGCCGGATATCTATCACGCCATCCGCCGCAACGCCCTGCTGGAAAACGTGGTGGTGCGCGCCGACGGCACAATCGATTTCGATGACGGTTCAAAAACCGAAAACACCCGCGTCTCCTACCCCATCGACCATATCGATAATATCGTCAAACCGGTCTCCAAAGCGGGTCACGCCACCAAAGTGATCTTCCTGACGGCCGATGCGTTCGGCGTACTGCCGCCGGTCTCCCGCCTGACCGCCGATCAGACGCAGTACCATTTCCTGTCCGGGTTTACCGCCAAACTGGCCGGCACCGAGCGCGGCGTGACCGAACCCACGCCAACCTTCTCCGCCTGCTTCGGCGCCGCCTTCCTGTCGCTGCACCCGACGCAGTACGCCGAAGTGCTGGTCAAACGTATGCAGGCGGCTGGCGCGCAGGCTTATCTGGTCAATACCGGCTGGAACGGCACCGGCAAGCGAATCTCGATTAAAGATACCCGCGCCATCATCGACGCCATCCTCAATGGCTCGCTGGACAACGCGGAGACCTTTACCCTGCCGATGTTTAATCTGCAGATCCCGACGGCGCTCCCGGGCGTGGATACCAAGATCCTCGATCCGCGCAGCACCTATGGTTCCCCGGAGCAGTGGCAGGAAAAAGCCGACCAGCTGGCGAAGCTGTTTATTGAGAACTTTGAGAAGTATACCGATACGCCAGCGGGCGCCGCGCTGGTGGCGGCAGGGCCGCAGCGCTAACGGACGCAGAGATGAAAAAGCCGGGCTTGCCCGGCTTTTTATTGCGCAACGTTTTGACCAGCCAACCGCGGGCGCGATCAGCTCTCTTTGGCCGGTTTCATCGGCGTCAGCACCCGGTGCACCGGCAGCCAGGCGCGGATCAGTAACCCGCCGCGTTCGCTGGAGCCAATCTCCAGCCGGCCGTTGTGATTGTCGATAATACGCTGAACAATCGCCAACCCCAGCCCGGTTCCGCTGGTGCTGCGGGCGCTGTCGCCGCGCACAAACGGCTGAAACAGGTGCTCCCGCTGCTCAGGTTTAATCCCCGGTCCGTCATCTTCAACCTGGAACCAGGCCCGGCTCGCTTCGCTGCCGCTGCTGACCTTGATCCAGCCATTGCCATAGCGGGCCGCGTTGACCACCATATTCGCCAGCGCGCGCTTGATAGACAGAGGATGCATGCGTACCGGAATTTCGCCGGCCTGCAGGGCGGTGGCGATCTCCCGCTCATAGCCGCTCTCCGCAGCGATCACTTCCCCCAGCACCGCATTCAGATCCGCCAGCTCCAGCGGCATCTCCTGCCCGGTGCGCAGGTAGTCGATAAACTGCTCGATAATGGCGTTGCACTCTTCGATATCTTTGTTGATCGACTCCGCGAGATAGCCGTCCTGCTCGCCCATCATCTCAGTGGCCAGACGAATGCGGGTCAGCGGAGTACGTAAATCATGGCTGACCCCGGCCATCAGCAGCGTACGGTCGTCGGCCAGCTGCTTCACGCCCGCGGCCATGTGGTTGAAGGCGCGGGTCACCGATCGCACCTCAGAGGCGCCGTACTCGCGCAGCGGCGGCGGGATGATGCCGCGCCCGACCTGCAGCGCCGCATGCTCCAGATCCACCAGCGGGCGGTTCTGAATACGGATAAACAGCCAGGCGCCGCCTATCGCCAGCAGCATGATCGCCAGGGTATAGCGGAACAGCGGCGAGAAGTCGCCCTGATGGATCTCGGTCAGCGGCACCCGCACCCAGATATTGGGCGACAGCCAGGTCTTCAGCCACACCACAGGGGAGCTTTTATTGACCTCCACCCGCACCTCAGTGGGGCCGCCAAGCTGATGAGCCATCTGCTGGCTCAAGAATTCATAATGCTGCGCCCAGCGCAGGCCTGCGTCTTCCGCCGCTTCATTGGAATAGAGCGAAATCCCCAGCTCGCGATAAATTTCACGACGAAACGCCGGGGGCACCACCAGTTGGGTGCCATCCTCCAGCTGCAGCTTATCGGTCATCAGCATACGCACTTCGTAGGCCAATACTTTATTAAACTGCTGGAGGCTCGGCAGGATCGCGAAATTCAGTACCACCAGATAGGTCGTCACCAGGCTGACGAACAGCAAGGTGACGATCAGGAGCAGCGTGCGAGCAAAGGAGCTGCGCGGCGAAAAGCGCACGCGTTTCATGCCTTAGAACCGTCCGGGACGAAGACGTAGCCCAGACCCCAGACGGTCTGGATATAGCGCGGATGCGCCGGGTCCTCTTCCACCATGCGGCGCAGGCGGGAGATCTGTACGTCGATGGAACGCTCCATCGCAGAGTATTCGCGGCCGCGAGCGAGGTTCATTAACTTATCGCGCGACAGCGGCTCACGAGGATGGCTCACCAGCGCCTTCAGGACCGCGAACTCGCCGCTGGTCAACGGCATCGGCTCGTCTTCACGGAACATTTCGCGGGTGCCCAGGTTCAGTTTGAATTTACCAAAGGCGATAACCGCCTCTTCCTGCGACGGCGCGCCCGGCAGCTCGTTCGCCTGACGGCGCAGCACCGCCCGGATGCGGGCCAGCAGTTCGCGCGGGTTGAACGGCTTCGGAATATAGTCGTCAGCCCCGATCTCCAGGCCCACGATCCGATCGACCTCTTCGCCTTTCGCCGTCACCATAATGATCGGCATCGGGTTGCTCTGGCTGCGCAGACGGCGGCAAATCGAGAGACCATCTTCCCCGGGCAGCATCAGATCCAGCACCATCAGGTGGAAGGATTCGCGGGTTAACAGACGATCCATCTGTTCGGCGTTCGCCACGCTACGAACCTGGAAGCCCTGCTCGGTCAGATAACGTTCGAGCAGCGCACGCAGGCGCATGTCGTCATCCACAACCAGAATCTTATAATTCTCTTGCATTGTTTGTACTCCCAAAGGTTCACTGCAATAGTCAGTGCGTATTCTCAAAAAAGCCCGGCGCGCTCACCAGCTAAATCTGGTATACATTCCAGGCTAAATTGTTACAAAGCATATTTAACAGCAGGTTAAGTATACATTTAATCATAAGACACAGTATTTATCCTGTCGGTATTATTGCGCGCTGCAAATTGTGCGCAACGACAGACTGTCAGAAGGTTGAACTCACGATGAAAACGCCGCTGATCACCCGCGAGGGATATGAAAAACTGAAGCAGGAGATGGACTACCTGTGGCGCCAGGAGCGCCCGGAAGTGACCAAAAAGGTGACCTGGGCCGCCAGCCTTGGCGACCGCAGCGAGAACGCGGATTACCAGTACAACAAAAAGCGCCTGCGCGAGATCGATCGCCGGGTCCGCTATCTGACCAAATGTCTGGAACAGTTAAAGATCGTCGATTACTCCCCGCAGCAGGAGGGCAAAGTCTTCTTCGGCGCCTGGGTAGAAATTGAAAACGATGAAGGCGATATCAAGCGCTTTCGCATCGTCGGTTACGATGAAATTTTTGGCCGCAAAGACTATATCTCCATCGACTCGCCGATGGCGCGCGCGCTGTTAAAAAAAGAGGTCGGCGATCTGGCCATCGTTAACACGCCGGCGGGGGAAGCCAGCTGGTATGTCAACGAGATCGAATACGTAAAATAGACAAGAACTTTCCGAGAGACGCCGGGCGCGGCTGGCATTTTCAGCCGCCAGTCCGTATAACTAGTCCCTGTTTTTTGACCCTAAAGATGAATTAAAAGCCATGATGAATGATTCGCTCTGCCGCATTATTGCGGGTGAACTTCAGGCCAGAGCCGAACAGGTAGAAGCTGCCGTTCGCCTGCTTGATGAAGGGAACACCGTGCCGTTTATTGCACGATATCGTAAAGAAGTCACCGGCGGTCTGGATGACACGCAGCTGCGTAATCTGGAAACCCGCCTCGGCTACCTGCGCGAACTCGAAGACCGTCGTCAGGCGATCCTCAAATCCATCGCTGAACAGGGCAAACTGACCGACGCGCTGGAAAAAGCCATCAATACCACGCTCAGCAAAACCGAACTGGAAGACCTCTACCTGCCGTACAAGCCGAAGCGCCGTACCCGCGGACAGATCGCCATCGAAGCCGGGCTGGAGCCGCTGGCTGACCTGCTGTGGAACGAACCGTCCCACGATCCGGAAACGGAAGCCGCAAAATATATTGACGCCGATAAAGGCGTGGCCGACAGCAAAGCGGCGCTGGATGGCGCGCGCTATATTCTGATGGAGCGTTTTGCCGAAGACGCCGCGCTGCTGGCGAAGGTCCGTGACTATCTGTGGAAAAACGCCCACCTGGTCTCCACCGTCGTCAGCGGCAAAGAAGAGGAAGGCGCCAAATTCCGCGACTACTTCGATCACCACGAACCGATCGCCGCCGTGCCGTCGCATCGCGCGCTGGCGATGTTCCGCGGCCGCAATGAAGGCGTCCTGCAGCTCTCTTTAAACGCCGACCCGCAGTTTGACGAGCCGCCGAAAGAGAGCCACGGCGAGCAGATTATTATCGACCACCTGGGCCTGCGCCTGAACAACGCCCCGGCGGACAGCTGGCGTAAAGGCGTCGTCAGCTGGACCTGGCGGATCAAAGTCCTGATGCACCTCGAAACCGAGCTGATGGGCACCGTGCGCGAGCGCGCCGAAGACGAAGCCATTAACGTCTTCGCCCGCAACCTGCACGACCTGCTGATGGCCGCGCCCGCCGGGCTGCGCGCCACCATGGGCCTTGATCCGGGCCTGCGCACCGGGGTGAAAGTAGCCGTGGTTGACGGTACCGGCAAACTGGTGGCGACGGACACCATTTACCCCCACACCGGCCAGGCCGCCAAAGCGGCCGTCGCCGTCGCCGCGCTGTGTGAGAAGTACAACGTTGAGCTGGTGGCCATCGGCAACGGTACCGCCTCGCGTGAAACCGAGCGTTTCTTCCTCGACGTGCAGAAGCAGTTCCCGAAGGTCACCGCCCAGAAGGTGATCGTCAGCGAAGCCGGGGCTTCCGTTTACTCCGCCTCCGAGCTGGCGGCGCAGGAGTTCCCGGACCTCGACGTGTCGCTGCGCGGCGCGGTCTCCATCGCCCGCCGTCTGCAGGATCCTCTGGCCGAGCTGGTGAAAATCGACCCGAAATCCATCGGCGTCGGTCAGTATCAGCACGATGTCAGCCAGACCCAGCTGGCGCGCAAGCTGGACGCGGTGGTGGAAGACTGCGTGAACGCCGTCGGCGTTGACCTGAACACCGCCTCCGTGCCGCTGCTGACCCGCGTTGCCGGCCTGACCCGCATGATGGCGCAGAACATCGTCGCCTGGCGCGACGAGAACGGCCAGTTCCAGAACCGCCAGCAGCTGCTGAAGGTCAGCCGTCTGGGGCCGAAAGCCTTTGAACAGTGCGCCGGCTTCCTGCGTATCAACCACGGCGACAACCCGCTGGACGCCTCCACTGTTCACCCGGAAGCCTATCCGGTGGTCGAGCGCATTCTGGCCGCCACTCAGCAGGCGCTGAAAGATCTGATGGGCAACAGCAGCGAGCTACGGAACCTGAAAGCCGTCGATTTCACCGATGATAAATTTGGCGTGCCGACGGTTTCCGACATTATCAAAGAGCTGGAAAAACCGGGCCGCGATCCGCGTCCTGAGTTCAAAACCGCCCAGTTCGCCGACGGCGTGGAGACTATGAACGACCTGCTGCCGGGGATGATCCTCGAAGGCGCGGTGACCAACGTCACCAACTTCGGCGCGTTTGTTGATATCGGCGTTCACCAGGACGGCCTGGTGCATATCTCTTCCCTTTCGAACAAGTTCGTTGAAGACCCGCATACGGTGGTGAAAGCGGGCGACATCGTGAAGGTCAAGGTCATGGAAGTCGATCTGCCGCGTAAGCGTATCGCCCTGACCATGCGTCTCGACGAGCAGCCGGGCGACAGCAACGCCCGCCGCGGCGGCGGTCAGGATCGCCCGCAGGGCAATCGCCCGGCCGCGAAAGCCGCCAAACCCCGCGGTCGCGACGCGCAGCCTGCCGGCAACAGCGCGATGATGGATGCCCTCGCCGCGGCGATGGGTAAAAAACGCTAATCCCTCCCTGCCCCTTTTCAGGGGCAGTTTTCCTTTTCATTGTCACTGACCTATAGCCGCCTTTTCGCGCAAATGGCTCTCAGTTATTTCTGATAACCTGCATTTATTCCGCGCCGGGCAGATAGCGAAATTAATATTTTCATTTCGTTAACTTAAGAAACCTTAATTAAACATTAGAGCGACGAAATAATATTTCGCATATTTTCGATCACAGGCGGACTTTGCGGCATATCAATAAAAAGGTGAATTTCACTTTAAAAATGGCATAAAGCGCATCATATGTATTGATGATAAAAACCATTCTCATTATCATCGCTTGCAGAATGTTTTTTCTTTTTCGTTGGCTACGGTCCCCGGCGCAACTGCCTCCAGGCGTCCGGAAAATTCTTCTTCGGTTAGCGATAGACAAGTAGGCCCTATGCAATTCACACCTGATAGTGCGTGGAAAATTACCGGATTTTCCCGCGATATTAGCCCAGCATACCGTCAGAAATTGCTCTCCCTCGGCATGCTGCCCGGATCCTCTTTTCATGTGGTGCGCGTGGCGCCGCTCGGCGATCCTGTTCATATTGAAACCCGACGCGTCAGTCTGGTATTACGCAAAAAAGATCTCGCCTTAATCGAACTGGAAGCGGTTGCACAATAACGGCTGACCCGGCACAAGAGTTTGAAATATGAAAAAATTAACCGTTGGTTTAATTGGTAATCCTAATTCCGGCAAGACTACCCTGTTTAATCAGCTGACCGGCGCCCGCCAGCGCGTGGGCAACTGGGCCGGGGTCACCGTTGAGCGTAAAGAGGGCGTGTTCGCCACCACTGACCACCAGGTCACGCTGGTCGACCTCCCGGGAACCTACTCTCTGACCACCATCTCTTCGCAAACCTCGCTGGACGAGCAGATCGCCTGCCACTACATCCTCAGCGGCGACGCCGACATGCTGATTAACGTGGTCGACGCCTCCAACCTCGAGCGAAACCTCTATTTGACGCTGCAGCTGCTCGAGCTGGGGATCCCCTGCGTCGTGGCGCTGAACATGCTGGATATTGCCGAAAAGCAGCAGGTGCGTATCGATATCGATGCCCTCGCCGCACGCCTCGGCTGCCCGGTCATTCCGCTGGTTTCGACCCGCGGACGCGGGATCGAAGCGCTGAAGATTGCCCTCGACCGTCATCAGGCGAACAGCGATATCGAGCTGGTCCACTATCCACAGCCGCTGCTGCGCGAAGCCGACCTGCTGGCGCAGCAGATGTCAGCGCAGATCCCGGCCCGGCAGCGGCGCTGGCTCGGTCTGCAGATGCTGGAGGGCGACATCTACAGCCGGGCCTATGCCGGCGACGCCGCCGATAAACTGGATATCGCCCTGGCGAATCTCAGCGACGAGATCGACGACCCGGCCCTGCATATCGCTGACGCGCGCTATCAGACCATCGCCGCCATTTGCGACGCCGTCAGCAACACCCTGACCGCCGAGCCGAGCCGTTTCACCGCGGCGATGGACAAAGTGATCCTCAACCGCTTCCTCGGGTTGCCGATTTTTCTCTTTGTTATGTACCTGATGTTCCTGCTGGCCATCAACATCGGCGGCGCGCTGCAGCCGATTTTCGACGCCGGCTCGGTCGCGGTCTTTATTCACGGTATTCAATGGCTGGGTTACACCCTGCACTTCCCGGACTGGCTGACCGTCTTCCTCGCCCAGGGGATCGGCGGCGGTATCAACACCGTACTGCCGCTGGTGCCGCAGATCGGCATGATGTATCTGTTCCTCTCCTTCCTCGAGGACTCCGGCTACATGGCGCGCGCCGCCTTTGTCATGGACCGCCTGATGCAAGCTCTCGGCCTGCCGGGGAAATCCTTTGTCCCGTTGATTGTCGGTTTCGGCTGCAACGTGCCGTCGGTGATGGGCGCCCGCACCCTCGACGCCCCGCGCGAACGTCTGATGACCATTATGATGGCGCCGTTTATGTCCTGCGGCGCGCGGCTGGCGATCTTCGCCGTCTTCGCGGCCGCCTTCTTTGGTCAGAACGGCGCGCTGGCGGTCTTCTCGCTCTACGTGCTGGGCATTGTGATGGCCATTCTCACCGGCCTGATGCTGAAGCACACCATTATGCGCGGCGAAGCCTCGCCGTTCGTGATGGAGCTGCCGGTGTACCACGTCCCGCATATTAAGAGCCTGATTATCCAGACCTGGCAGCGCCTGAAAGGCTTTGTGCTGCGCGCCGGGAAGGTGATCGTCATTGTCAGCATCTTCCTCAGCGCGCTGAACAGCTTCTCGCTGAGCGGTAAGGTCGTCGACAACATCAACGACTCCGCGCTGGCCTCGGTGAGCCGGGTCATCACTCCGCTGTTTAAGCCGATCGGCGTGCATGAAGATAACTGGCAGGCCACCGTGGGCCTGTTTACCGGCGCAATGGCGAAGGAGGTGGTGGTCGGTACGCTGAACACCCTCTATACCGCCGAAGATATCCAGAACGAGGAGTTCAATCCGCAGACCTTCAGCCTCGGCGAGGAACTGCTGGCCGCCGTCGACGAAACATGGCAGGGACTGAAAGACACCTTCAGCCTCAGCGTCCTGGCCAACCCCATCGAAGCCAGCAAAGGCGATGGCGAAATGGCCACCGGCGCGATGGGCGTGATGGGCAGTAAATTTGGCAGCGCCGCGGCGGCTTACAGCTACCTGATCTTCGTTCTTCTCTATATCCCCTGCATCTCGGTGATGGGGGCCATCGCCCGCGAATCGAGCCGCGGCTGGATGACCTTCTCCATTCTGTGGGGACTGAATATCGCCTATTCGCTCTCGACGCTCTACTACCAGACCGTCAGCTTTAGCGACCATCCGCGCTACAGCCTGGTGTGTATCCTGGCGGTGATATTGTTCAACGTGGTGCTCTTCGGTCTGCTGCGTCGGGCGCGCAGCCGGGTTGACGTCTCGCTGCTGGCCACCCGGAAAACGCCGGCCTCCTGCTGTTCCAGCCCGGCTGGCGATTGCCACTAAGGAGGATCTGTGGCGTCGTTAATGGAAGTCCGCGATATGCTGGCCCTGCAGGGCCGCATGGAGGCGAAACAGCTCAGCGCCCGCCTGCGGACGCCTCAGCCGCTGATTGACGCCATGCTCGAACGCATGGAAGCCATGGGTAAGGTGGTACGGATCAGCGAAACCAGCGAGGGCTGTCTCTCCGGCAGCTGTAAAAGCTGTCCTGAAGGGAAAGCGGCGTGCCAGCAGGAGTGGTGGGCGCTGCGATGAAGGGAGTAAGGCCTGCCAGCGCCACGGGATAAAACGAGTGCGACAGCAGAGAAAAACGGGCCAGCAGGCCCGTTTTTATGACTGGATTATTTATACACGTCAGCGTTAGCGTGAACGGTTTTTTCGTTTTTCTGCCCGGCAATCACCACAAAGTATTTTCCACCCAGCTCATCGGCTTTTTTCGACAGATCGCGTCGGGCGTCCATCGGCGAGGTCGTCCTTGAGGTCGTGATGCTGCCGACCTTGGTCAGATTCATCTTCGCCACGTCCTCTTTTTGGATCTCTTTCGCTGCGAATGCGCCAAAAGACAGACAGCCAATCACCAGAGATGCAACCATTCCTGTAACAAGTTTCATAGCCTCTACTCTCCATTAGGTTGTTATTTTAGGTCACGGTGGCGGAATGAAATAATCAACCACCGTAACAACCTAAGTATTGCTGTGAATGGCCCTTTTACCATGGCGCGGCAAAAAAAATTACCCCAGCCGTTTTTTCAACGCCAGCAGCGGCTCGCAGAAGGCCGCGGGATGGGAAACAAACGGCGCATGCGCTGCCTTGTCAAAGAGAATTGACTCACTATCCGGCCATAGCTTATCCAGCAGCGGGACAATCTTGCGCGGCACCAGCCCGTCCAGCCGACCGTACAGCCGCAGAAACGGCATCGGCAGTCCGACCAGCGCCTGACGCAGATCGACGGTTCTGAGGATCTCCAGACCGCCGTTCAGCGCCTCAGCGGAAGGCATCGGCAGCGAGAGCACCGCCTGCTTTAACGCCCGCGCATCCTGACGAGCGCTCTCCGTTCCCATGGTTTGCAGGGCGAGGAACCGCTCGACGGTACGCTGGAAATCCTCGCTCAGCTGCTGCTGAAATCCGGCCAGCACCTCCGGCTTGATGCCCGGCCAGTCCTCATGGGCCGCGAAACAGGGGGAAGAGGCGACCGTTACCAGCGCCTGCACCCGTTGCGGGCACCTTATCGCTATCTGGCTGGCCACCAGCCCGCCCAGGCTCCAGCCCAGCCACACCGCCTGAGGCGGAGCCTGCTCCAGCACCCGCTGCGCCATCGCCTCCAGCGACATCGCCCCAAACCCGCCGCTACGGCCATAGCCCGGCAGGTCCACCAGGTGAAGGGTAAAATGCGAAGCCAGCTGCGGCGTGATGCAATCCCAGACCTGAGCGTTCAGCCCCCAACCGTGCAGCAGCACAAGATGACAATCACCTTCGCCGATTGTTTGCCACCAGATGTCGTTCATCCGTTACCGTTCTCTTTTTTACTGGACAGAAGGCCAAATATGCTAACAGCACACAGCTTATGCTGGCTATGCCAAATGCCGCTGGCGGTCGCCCGCTGGGGGATCTGCTCTCGCTGCAGCCGCGCCCTGCTCGCCTGCCCCCCGCTCTGCCCGCAGTGCGGCCTGCCGTCGGCAATGTCCCGGCATCCCTGCGGCCGCTGCCTGCAAAAGCCGCCTCCCTGGCATCGGATGGTAGCGGTCAATGACTATTGTCCGCCGCTGAGCGATCTGGTGCGGCAGCTGAAGTTTCACCATCGTCCGGAACTGGGCCCCGCCCTGGCGCGCCTGCTGCTGCTGCGCCTTAAACAGCGTGACGATTTGCCGCCGGTAGACGCGCTGGTCGGCGTGCCGCTGGGGCATCGCCGCCGCTGGCGCCGGGGTTATAATCAGTGCGATGAGCTGTGCCGACCGTTAGCCCGCTGGCGTGGGTGCGTCTGGCGTCGCGACGGCCTGACGCGCCAGCGAGCGGGCGCCGTGCAGCATTCGCTTAATGCCCGCCTGCGCAGGCAGAACCTGAAAAATGCCTTTCAGCTTGAATTTGCCGTGCAGGGACTCCATATCGCTCTGGTGGATGATGTCGTCACGACCGGCAGCACCGTCGCCGAGATATCCCGCCTGCTTTTGCGAAACGGCGCCGCGACGGTTCAGGTATGGTGTGTATGCCGTACCTTGTAGACCCCCGCTGATGGGCGTATTATAACCCAGTAAAATAGTCAACTATTAGGCCAACGCTATGATCCGTATTTCCGATGCTGCACAAGCGCACTTTGCCAAACTGCTGGCAAATCAGGAAGAAGGGACGCAAATTCGCGTATTTGTGATTAATCCCGGCACCCCAAACGCTGAGTGCGGCGTATCCTACTGCCCACCGGATGCGGTGGAAGACACCGACACGGCGCTGAAATTTGAACAGCTGACCGCCTATGTCGATGAGCTCAGCGCGCCCTATCTGGAAGACGCTGAAATTGATTTCGTCACCGACCAGCTTGGCTCGCAGCTGACCCTGAAAGCGCCGAACGCCAAAATGCGCAAAGTCGCTGACGATGCCCCGCTGATGGAGCGCGTCGAGTACCTGCTGCAGTCGCAGATTAACCCGCAGCTGGCCGGGCACGGCGGCCGCGTGTCGCTGATGGAGATCACCGACGACGGTCTGGCTATCCTGCAGTTCGGCGGCGGATGCAACGGCTGCTCGATGGTCGACGTGACCCTGAAAGAAGGTATTGAAAAACAGCTGCTGAACGAGTTTCCGGAGCTGAAAGGGGTTCGCGATCTGACCGAGCACCAGCGCGGCGAGCACTCCTACTACTAAGCCTTCCCTCCGGCGGCAGCCTGTCGCCGGCTCTCCTTTCTCCTTTCTGTGTTACCGCGCAACATCTCCCGCTAAACGACCGGCAAAAACCGGGGAAAGAGTATGACTTAAGTCTCATATTTAACATTTTCCCCCGCCAGGTGATTCTCAACCCTCACATGTTACCCGTATCATCCCCTTCAGGCGCCACCGGCAAAAAAATAGCCAGCTATCCTTTCTCTGGGTAAGGATAATGCAAGCGTTTACGGTGCCAGACTATTTTGCTCCCTGACGGAGCGAATGTTGTAAAGGTTGAAACTTTGACGTTACCCATAACAAATTAAGGCCAGGTAAATCATGCCATTAATCATCGTTGCTATCGGGGTTGCCCTGTTATTGCTGTTAATGATCCGTTTCAAAATGAACGGCTTCATTGCGCTGGTTCTGGTGGCGCTCGCCGTCGGATTAATGCAGGGTATGCCGCTGGATAAAGTGATCGTCTCCATCAAGAACGGCGTCGGCGGTACCCTTGGCAGCCTCGCGCTGATCATGGGCTTCGGCGCTATGCTCGGTAAGCTGCTGGCAGACTGCGGCGGCGCTCAGCGTATCGCCACCACGCTTATCAATAAATTCGGTAAGAAGCATATTCAATGGGCCGTGGTCCTGACCGGCTTCACCGTCGGTTTCGCCCTGTTCTATGAGGTGGGCTTCGTGCTGATGCTGCCGCTGGTGTTTACCATCGCCGCCTCGGCCCGTATTCCGCTGCTGTACGTCGGCGTACCGATGGCCGCCGCGCTCTCCGTCACCCATGGCTTCCTGCCGCCGCACCCGGGTCCGACCGCGATCGCCACCATCTTCCACGCCGATATGGGTAAAACGCTGCTCTACGGCACCATTCTGGCTATCCCGACGGTTATTCTCGCCGGCCCGGTTTTCGCCCGATTCCTGAAAGGCATTGATAAGCCGATCCCGGAAGGCCTGCATAACCCGAAAGTGTTCACTGAAGAAGAGATGCCTGGCTTTGGCGTCAGCGTCTGGACCTCGCTGGTTCCGGTGATCCTGATGGCGATGCGCGCCGTTGCCGAGATGATCCTGCCGAAGGGCCACGCCTTCCTGCCGATTGCCGAGTTCTTCGGCGACCCGGTCATGGCCACCCTGATTGCGGTACTGATCGCGCTGTTCACCTTCGGTTTGAACCGCGGCCGCTCCATGGAGCAGATCAACGATACCCTGACCTCTTCGATTAAAATCATCGCCATGATGCTGTTGATCATCGGCGGCGGCGGCGCCTTCAAACAGGTGCTGGTGGATAGCGGCATGGATAAATATATCGCTTCTATCATGCACGAATCGAATATGTCTCCGCTGTTTATGGCCTGGTCCATCGCCGCGGTGCTGCGTATCGCGCTGGGTTCGGCGACCGTTGCCGCCATCACCGCGGGCGGGATCGCCGCGCCGCTGATCGCTACCACCGGCGTCAGCCCGGAGCTGATGGTTATCGCGGTCGGCTCCGGCAGCGTTATCTTCTCCCACGTGAACGATCCGGGCTTCTGGCTGTTCAAAGAGTACTTTAACCTGACCATCGGCGAGACCATCAGGTCCTGGTCGGTGCTGGAAACCATTATCTCGGTCTGCGGCCTGGTAGGCTGTCTGCTGCTGGGGATGGTGGTGTAAGGTTACTCCCGCCATAGAAAAAGGCCGGTCCGCATCATGCGGACCGGCCTTTTTTATCGGACATACTCTTCGCCGCGCTGAGGTGCGCGCGGCGGGGAGTCATCAGGAGGCGGCTTTTTTGCTCGCCGCTTTGCGCCGTTTATCCAGATCCTTAATCAGCTTATTGACTTGTTCATCGGCAAACATCTGCTCAAGGGTGACGGACAGCTTCCGGCGCCAGTTCGGGTACTCAGTGCTGGTGCCCGGAATATTGACCGGCGACGCCATCTCCAGCCAGTCTTCCGGCTGCAGGCCCAGCAGGGCGCTGTTGCTGTCGGCAATATAACGTTGCATCCCCCGGTTGAGGATCCCCGTCATGCTCATCAGGGAGGCCTTATGGCCGGCACGCTTGGGCAGACAGCCGTACTTATGCAGCGCATCCAGCAGCCCTTGCTTCGCCAGCTCACGGTCCTGGTACAGCCCGCGCAGCACCACCTCATCAGGATAGAGACCCAGCGCTTTGCCTAACGTCAGATCGCCGCTTTCCCAGTAGCCGCGGAGGGTGGGCAGGTCGTGCGTCGTCGCCACAGCCATTGATTGCTCCGGGTACAGCGCCGGCGCGCGGAACGTTTTCTCTGCATCACTCTCAAAATAGAGCACCTTATACGAATAGACGCCGCTGTTGCGTAACTTGCTGACGATCTCCACCGGTACCGTGCCCAGATCTTCGCCGATCACCATGCAGCGATGACGCTGGCTTTCCAGCGCCAGAAGCGACAGCAGGTCGTCGACGGGATACTGAACGTAAGCGCCATGGTCGGCGGTTTCACCATAGGGGATCCACCACAGACGCAGCACCGACATCACGTGATCGATACGCAGCGCGCCGCAGTTCTGCATATTGGCGCGCAGCAGGTCGATAAACGGCTCATAGGCGCGAGCGGCAATAATATGCGGATCCATCGGCGGTAGGCCCCAGTTCTGGCCCAGCGGGCCCAGAATATCCGGCGGCGCGCCCACGGACGCTTTCAGACAGTACAGCTCACGGTCGCACCAGGTCTCCGACCCGCCTTCGGCGACGCCCACCGCCAGATCGCGGTAGAGGCCGATCGGCATCCCGTCGCGCTGGCTGGTTTCCCAGCAGGCGGCAAACTGGCTCCAGGCCAGCCACTGCAGCCAGAGATAGAAACTGACGTCGTCCTCATGCTCGACGCAGAAGGCTTTCACCTCCGGGCTGTCGATATCCTGAAAGGCCTTCGGCCAGGCCGGCCAGCCCCAGCGCAGCGGGTCCTGTTGAACCTGCCAGGCGTGCAGCGCATCGAAAGCGGCCTGCCAGTAGAGGCTTTCCCCTTCGCGCAGAACAAACTCGCGGAACGCCGTCATCTGTTCATCTTCACGACGGGAGAATCGTTTCCACGCCATACGCAGCGCGGTCATTTTCAGCGTGGTGACGGCGGTGTAATCCACATCATCCGTTTGCCGCGCCGCCTGCAAGGCCTGCTGGGTCGCAGCGGACTGCCACCACGCCTGCGCCTCTTCGCTACGCTGGAAATCTTCAACCGCGTTGACGTCGATGTAGATGACGTTCAGCCAGCGCCGTGAAGACGGGCTATACGGACTGGCGCTCTCCGGGTTCGCCGGATAGAGGGCATGGATCGGGTTGAGGCCAATAAACGACCCGCCGCGGCGGGCGATTTCCGGGAGCATGGCGCGCAGATCGCCAAAATCGCCGATCCCCCAGTTTTTCTCCGAACGCAGGGTATACAGCTGCACGCAGGTGCCCCACAGCTTTTTCCCCTCTTTCAGCGGCTGCGGCTCATAGCAGCGGGCCGGGGCGACGATGGTCCGGCAGTGCCAGCGCTCCCCCTCCTGGGTCAGCGTCAGGGAGTGATACCCCTCCGGCAGTCTGGCCGGCAGTGGCAGCGTCTCGCCGCCGCGGGTTTTACCCTGATACTGCTTACCGTCCTCAGTGGTCAGGATCCACTGATACTCACCGCGTCCTGCCACCGGCAGCGACATTTTTTTGCCGTGGGTGAAGATCTTCACGTTCGGCAGCGGGTTAACCGCCACTTTCGTGGCGGCGGTTGAGCGATGCATCGCATCCAGCAGACGCTGTTTGGTGGCAGCCGCGATAGACTGCGGCTTGCCGTGCGCGTTGATATAGCTGGGGCTGATGCCCGCCGCCAGCGCGGCATTATCGAGGCGTTTACTCTCCATAGGCCTTCCTTTAGCGTTTCGCCTGCCAGATACGTTGCTGATAATCGCGGATCGAGCGGTCGGAGCTGAACATGCCGCAGCGCGCAGTGTTGAGGATTGTCGCGCGGGTCCAGGCCTCCTGGTCGCGATACAGCTCATCTACCCGTTTTTGCGCCGCCACGTAGGCCTCGAAATCGGCCAGCACCAGGTACGGGTCGCCGCCCTGCAGCAGACTATGCAGCATCTGGTCGAAGGCATGCTTATCGCCGTTGCTATAGGTGCCGTTCTCCAGCTCCTTAAGCACTGCATCGAGCAGTTTGTCTTTTTTACGCCATTTCAGCGGATCGTAGCCTTTTGCTTTCAGGGCTTTCACTTCTTCTACCGTATGGCCGAAGATAAAGATGTTCTCTTCACCGACCTGCTCGGCGATTTCCACGTTGGCGCCATCCAGCGTCCCGACGGTCAGCGCGCCGTTCAGCGCCAGCTTCATGTTGCCGGTGCCAGAGGCTTCTTTGCCCGCGGTGGAGATCTGCTCGGAGATATCCGCCGCCGGGATCAGTTTTTCTGCAGCCGATACACAATAGTCCGGCAGGAAGACCACTTTCAGCTTATCGCCGACTTTCGGGTCGTTGTTGATCGCTTCCGCTACCTTGTTGATGGCAAAAATAATGTTTTTCGCCAGATAGTAGCCCGGCGCCGCTTTCGCGCCGAACAGGAAGACGCGCGGAACGCGGTCGGCCTGCGGGTTTTCGCGGATCTCTTTGTACAGCGCAAGGATATGCAGCAGGTTGAGGTGCTGACGCTTGTACTCGTGCAGACGTTTGATCTGAATGTCGAAAATCGCCTGCGGGTTGATCTCAATCCCGGTACGTTGCTTCACAAACTCAGCCAGATGAACTTTGTTGGCCTGCTTGATATCGCGATAAGTCTGACGGAATGCCGCATCGTCAGCGTATTTTTCCAGATTGATCAGCTGGTCGAGGTCATTGGCCCACTCTTTTTTCAGCGTCTCATCCAGCAGCGTGGCCAGCGCCGGGTTGCACTGCTTGATCCAGCGGCGCGGCGTGATGCCGTTGGTCACGTTATGGAATTTGTTCGGCCACAGCTGGTTATATTCCGGGAACAGATCTTTCACCACCAGGTCCGAGTGCAGCGCCGCCACGCCGTTGACGGCAAAACCGCCCACCACGCACATGTTGGCCATCCGCACCTGCTTGTCATGCACCACCGCCAGTTTCGCCCAGACCTGCTTATCGCCCGGCCAGGTTTTGTCCACCAGCAGTTTAAATTTGTCGTTAATCGCGTTGATGATCTGCATATGGCGCGGCAGCAGCGCTTTCACCAGCTTCTCATCCCAGCACTCCAGCGCTTCCGGCATCAGGGTATGGTTGGTGTAAGCAAAGGTTTTGCTGGTGATCGCCCAGGCGTCGTCCCAGCTCAGCTGGTGTTCGTCGATCAGCACGCGCAGCAGTTCCGGGATGGCGATGGTCGGGTGCGTATCGTTCAGCTGGATCACTTCGTAATCCGCCAGCTCGGCCAGCTTGCGACCTGCCAGATGATGACGACGCAGGATATCGGCCACTGAGCAGGCGCACTGGAAGTACTGCTGCATCAGGCGCAGTTTTTTACCGGCCTGATGGTTGTCGTTCGGGTACAGCACCTTAGTCAGTTTTTCCGCGTCGATGCCCTGCTGCTCGGCGCGCAGGAAATCGCCGTCGTTGAATTTGGTCAGGTTAAACGGATGGGCGTGTTTGGCCTGCCACAGACGCAGCGGCTGGGCGACGTTGTTGCGATAGCCGAGCACCGGCAGATCCCAGGCTTCGCCGGTAATGACGAACGCCGGCTGCCATTCGCCGTTTTTGCTGACTTTGCCGCCGATGCCGACCTGGACATCCAGCGCCTCGTTATGGCGGAACCACGGGTAGCTGCTGCGACCCCAGTCGTCCGGGGCTTCCTTCTGCTGGCCATCGTCAAAGGATTGGCGGAACAGACCATACTGGTAATTGAGGCCGTAGCCGGTCGCCGACTGCCCCACGGTCGCCATGGAGTCGAGGAAGCAGGCTGCCAGACGGCCCAGGCCGCCGTTACCCAGCGCCGGGTCGGTCTCTTCTTCCAGCAGATCGGTGAGGTTGACGTCATAGCCTTTCAGCGCGTCGCTCACGCCCTCGTACCAGCCCAGGTTGAGCAGGTTGTTGCCGGTCAGGCGACCAATCAGAAACTCCATCGAGATGTAGTTAACGTGACGTTGTCCTTGCGCTGGTTTTGCCACCGGCTGCGCCGACAGAAGTTCCGCCAGCGCTCCGCTGACGGCGCGCCACCATTGACGCTGCGTCATCTCGGAAGCGGACTGTAAACCAAAACGCTGCCACTGACGCGTCAGTGCAGCCTGAAACTGAGCTTTGTTAAATGAAGTCTGTGACATAATGAGATCCGGGTCCTTTACTAAAACGATGGCGCTAGTGTGCCGACCTCCCGATTCATCGTCCTCATCCCGACGGGGATTAGACAGGGAGGAGTACCGGGGATGAGCGAAAAGTGTGATCCTGGCCACTATAGTGTGGGTGAGAAGGCCAAAATATGCTGTAAAAATCACCGCTGTATGACAGTCGAGATGTCACCTGTGCAGGGTAAAAATTTGTTACAGGCCACTACGCGGCAAAACGCTTCCCGCCTTTCGCCTGGTTATTAAAAAAATGAATTGCGACCTCCGGGAAAATAAGCACATTTCATCACATTAATCCGCAAAAAAGATTACTTCTAAGAAATCACTGACAATAATTTAATAAAAACAAACAACTACTCCCGATATAAAATAAATCTCTCCCCGCTCCGCCAGCTGCCGGCTAAAAACCGCTGAGGACGAGTCCTGCCTGCGATTTTTACCCATTCGCAACCAATGTCGAAATTTGTGACATAGAGCAAATTCAAGAGCATAAACTTCGGACATAACTTGCAATAAATTTCATAATCACCGACCTTATTAGATATTAATTACGAAGCGCAAAAAAAATCGCAACCTCTCTCTTGCACAGCGAAATGTAGAACTATGTTGATTCCGTCCAAATTAAGTCGTCCGGTCCGCCTTGAACACACCGTGGTTCGTGAGCGTTTACTGGCGAAACTTTCCGGCGCGAACAATTATCGTCTCGTGCTGATCACCAGTCCTGCCGGGTACGGTAAAACAACGCTCATTTCTCAGTGGGCCGCAGGTAAAAACGATCTTGGGTGGTTTTCGCTGGACGAAGGCGACAACCAGCAGGAGCGTTTTGCCAGCTATCTGATCGCGGCGATCCAGCAGGCCACCGGCAACCACTGCGCGGCCAGTGAAGCGATGGTGCAAAAGCGCCAGTACGCCAGCCTCTCCTCTCTTTTTGCGCAGCTGTTTATTGAACTCGCCGACTGGCAGCGCCCGCTGTACCTCGTCATTGATGATTATCACCTGATCAATAATCCGGTGATCCATGACGCGATGCGCTTTTTCCTGCGCCATCAGCCGGAGAATATGACCCTCGTGGTCCTGTCGCGGAACCTGCCGCAGCTGGGTATTGCCAACCTGCGCGTCCGCGATCAGCTGCTGGAGATTGGCAGCCAGCAGCTGGCCTTTACCCACCAGGAAGCGAAACAATTTTTCGACTGTCGTCTGACGTCGCCTATCGAAGCCGACGACAGCAGTCGGCTGTGCGACGACGTCGCCGGGTGGGCCACCGCGCTGCAGCTCATCGCCCTCTCCGCCCGCCAGAATAACTCCTCCGCCCAACACTCCGCCCGTCGCCTCGCCGGGATTAACGCCAGCCATCTGTCGGATTATCTGGTGGATGAAGTGCTGGATAACGTCGACGCCCGCACGCGCAACTTTTTGCTGAAGAGCTCTCTGCTGCGCTCAATGAACGACGCGTTAATCGTGCGCGTCACCGGCGAAGAGAATGGCCAGATGCAGCTGGAGGAGATCGAACGTCAGGGGCTGTTCCTGCAGCGGATGGATGATTCCGGCGAATGGTTCCGCTATCACCCGCTGTTTGGCAGTTTCCTGCGCCAGCGCTGTCAGTGGGAGCTGGCGGTTGAACTGCCGGAGATCCACCGCGCCGCGGCGGAGAGTTGGATGGCGCAAGGCTTCCCCAGCGAGGCCATCCACCATGCGCTGGCGGCCGGCGATGCCAAAATGCTGCGCGATATCTTGCTCAATCACGCCTGGGGCATGTTTAACCATAGCGAACTGGGTCTGCTGGAGCAGTCGCTGTCGGCGCTGCCCTGGTCAAATTTGCTGGAAAATCCGCGCCTGATCCTGCTGCAGGCCTGGCTGATGCAGAGCCAGCATCGCTACAGCGAAGTCAACACCCTGCTGGCGCGCGCCGAGCAGGAGATGAGCGTCGAAATGGATATCGCGATGCATGGCGACTTCAACGCCCTGCGCGCGCAGGTGGCGATTAACGACGGCGATCAGGACGAAGCGGAACGTCTGTCGATGGTGGCGCTGGAAGAGCTGCCGCTGGCCAACTATTACAGCCGCATCGTCGCCACCTCAGTACATGGCGAAGTCCTCCACTGTAAGGGGAAACTGACCAAATCTCTCGCCGTGATGCAGCAGACCGAACAGATGGCCCGCCGTCACGACGTCTGGCATTACGCCCTGTGGAGCATCATTCAGCAAAGCGAAATTCTGTTCGCCCAGGGCTTCCTGCAGGCCGCCTGGGAGAGCCAGGAGAAAGCCTTCCATCTGGTACGCGAACAGCATCTTGAGCAGTTGCCGATGCATGAGTTCCTGCTGCGCATCCGCTCTCAGCTGCTGTGGGCATGGGCGCGCCTCGACGAGGCTGAAGCCTGCGCCCGCCAGGGGATGGCGGTTCTCTCAACTTATCAACCGCAGCAGCAGCTGCAGTGCCTGGCGCTGATGGTACAATGCTCGCTGGCGCGCGGCGATCTGGATAATGCCCGTAGCCACCTGAACCGGCTGGAAAACCTGCTCGGTAACGGTCACTACCACAGCGACTGGGTCTCCAACGCCGACAAGGTGCGGGTGATCTACTGGCAGATGACCGGCGATAAAACCGCGGCGGCCAACTGGCTGCGCCAGACGCCGAAGCCGGAATTCGCCAATAACCACTTCCTGCAGAGCCAGTGGCGCAATATTGCCCGCGCGCAGATCCTGCTGGGCGATTTCGAACCGGCGGAAATGGTGCTGGAAGAGCTGAACGAAAATGCGCGCTCACTGCGTTTGATGAGCGATCTCAACCGCAACCTGCTGCTGCTCAACCAGCTGTACTGGCAGGCAGGACGCAAGAGCGAAGCGCAGAAAGCCCTGCTGGAAGCCCTGACGCTCGCCAACCGCACCGGCTTTATCAACCACTTTGTGATTGAAGGCGAGGCGATGGCCCAGCAGCTGCGCCAGCTGATCCAGTTGAACACCCTGCCGGAGCTGGAGCAGCATCGCGCCCAGCGTATTCTGCGCGACATCAACCAGCATCATCGCCACAAATTCGCCCACTTTGACGAAGGGTTCGTCGAGCGGCTGCTGAATCACCCCGAGGTGCCGGAGCTTATCCGCACCAGCCCGCTGACCCAGCGCGAATGGCAGGTGCTTGGCTTAATCTATTCCGGCTACAGCAACGAGCAGATTGCCGGCGAGCTTGACGTGGCGGCCACCACCATCAAGACCCATATTCGCAACCTGTATCAGAAACTGGGCGTCGCCCACCGTCAGGACGCGGTGCAGCATGCCCAGCAGTTGCTTAAGATGATGGGATACGGCGTCTGACGACGCCGTTGTCGCTTAGCACAGCTCGAGCTGGAGGTTGTTATCGGTGATGACCTTGAGCACGCCCGCTGGGGGCAGCACATCGGTATAGACCGCATCGACCATGCTGATGCTGCCCATGTTGACCATCGCGTTACGGCCAAACTTGGTATGATCCACCACCAGCATCACGTGGCGTGAATTCTCAATAATCGCGCGCTTGGTGCGCACTTCATGATAATCAAACTCCAGCAGCGAGCCATCGCTGTCGACGCCGCTGATGCCGAGAATGCCGAAGTCGAGACGGAACTGCGAGATAAAGTCGAGGGTGGCTTCCCCGATGATCCCGCCATCGCGGCTGCGCAGTTCGCCGCCGGCGAGAATAATGCGGAAGTCCTCTTTCACCATCAGCGTGTTGGCGACGTTCAGGTTATTGGTCACAATCCGCAAATCGTTGTGATCGAGCAGGGCGTGCGCCACCGCTTCCGGCGTGGTGCCGATATCGATAAACAGCGTCGCCCCGTCCGGGATCTCGCTGGCCACCCGCCGGGCGATACGCTCTTTCTCCGCCGTCTGGGTCGCTTTGCGATCGTGCCAGGAGGTGTTCACCGAGCTGGAGGGCAGCGCCGCGCCGCCGTGATGACGGAGGATCATTTTCTGTTCGGCTAAATCGTTCAGGTCGCGGCGGATGGTCTGCGGGCTGACCGCGAACTGCTCAACCAGCTCTTCCGTGCTGACGTAACCCTGTTTTTTTACCAGCTCGATAATGGCGTCATGACGTTGTGTTTGTTTCATGAAATATCCCTGGAAAAATGTCGCCTACCCGACCCCTGTCGGTAAGTCTTTATGCGCGTTTTCGCCCATGCAAGGTATCGACAAACGCCATCGCCAGGCCGGTCGCCAGACCAGCCACGTGCGCGCCGTTGGCGATCGCCATGCCGAAAACGTCAAACCAGCCAGCAATTAACCACACTAAAGAGAAGAGTATCAACCCGCGCTGCAGATAAATACCGCTCTGCGGATCGCGCTCGCCCCGCAGCCAGACATAGCCCATCAGCGCGTAAACCACGCCCGACAGCCCGCCAAACCACGGGCCGCTAAACTGGTGCTGCACAAAGCCGCTCAGCAGGGCGCTGATGACGGTGATCACCACCAGCTTGCCGCTGCCGATGCGCTTTTCCACCGCGCCGCCGAGATACCACCACCATAGCAGGTTGAAGAGAATATGCATCAGCGAGAAATGCATGAAAGCATGGCTGAAATAGCGCCAGGCTTCGAACTGCAGCGAAGGATCGTAGGGCCAGGCCAGCCAAATCATCACCGGCTGATCGCCCAGCAGATTTTGCAGGATGAACACCGCGATGCAGATCAGCAGAATCGCCCAGGTGAACGGGCCGGCGTTATGCCGCAGCGTGGCAAAGAAAGGAAAGCGCTGATAGCGCAACCCGCTGTTGGTCTGTCCGGACTGCCAGCTCGCCGCCAGATAGCGCGGGTCCGCCGGGTTTTCGAGAAAACGCGCCAGCTCAGCCCTGACGCGCCCGGCCTGACTCTCATCAGCCAGCCAGACGTCGCTCTGGGTGTGCTGCTGGATAGTCAGGATAATCCCCTGCGTCGCCATATAATCGACAAACGCCTGGGCCACGCGCGGGTTGGCAAAAGAGGTAATCATTAACATGCAGCGAATCGCTTATTCCACACAAAGGGAGATAGTATACCTGCCAGTCGTTAAAACGTCCCGTGCGCCACTTCCGCCGGGAAATGGCGATGCCAGGCGTCGAACCCGCCGTCAACGCTGTAGACCTTATCAAACCCCTGCTGCAGCAGATACTGCGCGGCGCCCTTGCTGCTGTTGCCGTGATAGCACATCACCATCACCGCCGTGTCAAAGTCGTTGTCACGCATAAACGCGCCCAGGGTATCGTTGGTCAGATGAAACGCGCCCGGCGTATGGCCCATCGCATAGCTTTGCGGATCGCGGATATCGACCAAAACCGCCGTCTGCTGATGCAGTTTCTGGTGCGCTTCTTCAACGTTGATACATTCAAACTGTTCCATGGTTCTCTTCTCTTTCTCGTCATGACGGGCAGTGGCCGGCCCAATTTTACCCTGTAGTGTACCGTCAGGCGGTAAAGAAACGCCAATATGTTACACCCATCACTCCAAAATGTTTTTTTGATGTTACCAAAAGCGCGTTTGTTTGCTATAGTGAGCGATATCGAGCATTTGTGAGCTTAAACGAAAGTGTGAGAGGGTAAGAACGTGGAAACCAAAGATCTGATTGTGATAGGCGGAGGCATCAACGGTGCCGGTATCGCGGCAGATGCCGCCGGGCGTGGTTTATCCGTACTGATGCTGGAAGCGCGCGATCTCGCCTGCGCCACCTCCAGCGCCAGTTCCAAACTGATCCACGGCGGGCTACGCTACCTCGAACACTATGAGTTCCGCCTGGTCAGCGAAGCGCTGGCCGAACGCGAAGTGCTGTTAAAAATGGCCCCGCATATCGCCTTCCCGATGCGCTTTCGTCTCCCGCATCGCCCGCATCTGCGTCCGGCATGGATGATCCGCATCGGCTTGTTTATGTACGATCATCTGGGCAAACGCACCAGTCTGCCGGGATCCACCGGCTTGCGTTTTGGCGCAGAATCGGTACTTAAGCCGGAAATTGTGCGCGGTTTCGAATATTCCGACTGCTGGGTCGACGATGCCCGCCTGGTGCTGGCCAACGCGCAGATGGTCGTCCGCAAAGGCGGCGAGGTGCGGACCCGCACTCGCGCCATCTCGGCAAAACGGGAGAACGGCCTGTGGGTGGTGGAAGCGGAAGATATCGATAGCGGCGAGAAGTTTACCTGGAAGGCGCGCGGTCTGGTCAATGCCACCGGTCCATGGGTCAAACAGTTCTTCGACGAAGGGATGCATCTCCGCTCGCCTTACGGTATTCGCCTGATCAAGGGCAGCCACATCGTGGTGCCGCGGGTGCATACCCAGAAGCAGGCCTACATTCTGCAAAACGAAGATAAACGTATTGTGTTTGTTATCCCGTGGATGGATGAGTTCTCCATCATCGGCACGACGGACGTCGAGTATAAGGGCGATCCGAAAGCGGTGGCCATTGATGATAAAGAGATTAATTACCTGCTGAACGTCTATAACGCGCACTTTAAAAAGACCCTCAGCCGGGACGATATCGTCTGGACCTACTCCGGCGTCCGTCCGCTGTGCGACGACGAGTCGGATTCACCGCAGGCGATCACCCGCGACTACACGCTGGATATTCACGATGAGAACGGCCAGGCGCCGCTGCTCTCCGTCTTCGGCGGGAAGCTGACCACCTATCGCAAACTGGCCGAGCATGCGCTGGAAAAACTGACCCCCTATTACAAAGGGATCGGCCCGGCATGGACCAAAACCGCGGTGCTCCCAGGCGGCGATATCGGCGGCGACCGCGACGACTACGCGGCAAAACTGCGCCGTCGCTTCCCGTTCATCAGTGAATCACTGGCCCGCCATTATGCCCGCACCTACGGGAGCAACAGCGAGTGGATCCTGAAGGAAGCCAGCGCCCTGAGCGATCTGGGGGAAGATTTCGGCCATGAGTTTTATGAAGCCGAGCTGAAGTATCTGGTTGAGCATGAATGGGTGCGCAGCCTGGATGACGCCATCTGGCGTCGAACCAAACAGGGCATGTGGCTGAATGGCGAGCAGCAGGCGCGCATCAGCGAATGGCTGGCGCAGCATGCGGGAAAGTCTGAGTTGTCGTTAGCGTCTTAACGCGCCCGCCTGCGCGGGCCTGGGGAAACGCCTGAGGCCGGATCCAACCGCAATAATGAAACAACGGGGCCAAATGGCCCCGTTGTGTTGCCTTGACTGGCTTACAGCCTTACCGGGTCGATATGCCAGATATATTTCGCGTACTCCTGGATCGTCCGATCGGAAGAGAAGTAGCCCATATTGGCAATATTCAGCATCGCCTTGTAGGCCCACTCTTCCGGATGTTGATACAGCTCGTCGACGCGATCCTGGCAGTCCACATAGCTACGATAGTCCGCCAGCACCTGGTAGTGGTCGCCAAAGTTAATCAGCGAATCCAGCAGGTCGCGGTAGCGCCCCGGTTCCGCCGGGCTGAAAACGCCGGTACCGATCTGCGTCAGCGCCTGGTGAAGCTCTTCATCCTGCTCGTAATATTCGCGCGGTTTATAGCCGCTGCGACGCAGCTCCTCCACCTCTTCCGCGGTGTTGCCGAAGATAAAGATATTCTCTTCGCCCACGTGCTCCTGCATCTCCACGTTCGCCCCGTCGAGGGTGCCGATCGTCAGCGCGCCGTTAAGGGCAAACTTCATATTACTGGTGCCGGAGGCTTCCGTGCCTGCGAGCGAGATCTGTTCCGACAGGTCTGCCGCCGGAATGATCAGCTGCGCCAGGCTAACGCTGTAGTTGGGGATAAAAACGACCTTCAGCTTGTCGCCAATCTGCGGATCGTTATTGATCACCGCCGCCACATCGTTGATCAGGTGAATAATATGCTTGGCCATGTAGTAGGCTGAAGCCGCCTTACCGGCGAAAATGTTCACCCGCGGCACCCACTCCGCCTGCGGATCGGCTTTGATCCGGTTATAGCGGGTAATGACGTGCAGCACATTCATCAGCTGGCGTTTGTACTCGTGAATGCGTTTGATCTGCACATCAAACAGCGCCTTCGGATTCACCACCACATTGAGCTGCTGCGCAATATAGCTGGCCAGCCGCTGTTTGTTTTCCAGTTTAGCCTGACGCACTGCCTGATTGACCGTCGGATAGTCGATATGCTGCTTCAGCTCGTCAAGCTGGCTCAGATCGGTCCGCCAGGTGCGGCCGATATGCTCATCCAGCACTTTCGACAGCGGCGGGTTGGCCAGCGCCAGCCAGCGGCGCGGCGTGACGCCGTTGGTCACGTTGATAAAGCGCATCGGGAAAATTTTGGCGAATTCGGCAAACAGCGACTCCACCATCAATCGGGAATGTAGCTCCGACACCCCATTGACCTTGTGGCTGACCACCACCGCCAGCCAGGCCATCCGCACGCGACGGCCGTTTGACTCGTCGATAATCGAGGTCCGGCTGAGCAGCGCGGTATCGTTGGGATACTGCTCCTGCAGGGTCTTGAGGAAGTAGTCGTTAATCTCAAAGATAATCTGCAGATGGCGCGGGAGAATTTTGCCCAGCATATCCACCGGCCAGGTCTCGAGCGCTTCGCTCATCAAGGTATGGTTGGTATAGGAGAAGACCTGACAGGTCACCTCGAACGCCTCGTCCCAGCTGAATTTATGCTCGTCGATAAGCAGGCGCATCAGCTCCGGTATCGACAGCACCGGGTGGGTGTCATTCAGGTGGATGGCTATCTTGTCCGCCAGGTTGTCATAGGTCTTATGCAACAGATAGTGGCGGTTCAGAATATCCTGCACCGTGGCCGAGACGAGGAAATACTCCTGGCGCAGGCGCAGCTCGCGGCCGGAGTAGGTCGAGTCGTCCGGATAGAGGACGCGGGAGACGTTTTCGGAGTGGTTCTTATCCTCTACCGCGGCGAAGTAGTCGCCCTGGTTGAACTTACCGAGGTTAATTTCGCTACTGGCCTGCGCGCTCCACAGACGCAGCGTGTTGGTGGCGTCGGTGTCAAAGCCGGGGATAATCTGATCGTAGGCTTCGGCAATGATCTCTTCCGTCTCTATCCAGCGGGTTTTCTTCCCCTCCTGCTGAATGCGGCCGCCGAAGCGCACTTTATAGCGGGTGTTGTGGCGCTCAAACTCCCACGGGTTACCATACTCCAGCCAATAGTCAGGGGACTCTTTTTGCCGGCCATCGACGATATTCTGTTTAAACATCCCGTAGTCGTAGCGGATCCCGTAGCCACGTCCCGGCAGCCCCAGCGCCGCCAGGGAGTCAAGGAAGCAGGCCGCCAGGCGGCCCAGACCGCCGTTGCCAAGCCCGGGGTCGTTCTCTTCATCGATCAGCTCTTCGAGATCGAGCCCCATCTCCGCCAGCGCGCTGCTCACATCGTCATAGATGCCGAGCGACAACAGTGCATTCGAGAGGGTACGGCCGATCAGGAACTCCATCGACAGATAGTATACCTGGCGCACTTCCTGCGAGAGCTGCGCGCGGTTGGAGCGCAGCCAGCGCTCCACCATGCGATCGCGAACGGCAAACAGCGTGGCGTTAAGCCATTCATGCTTGTTGGCGATGGCCGGATCTTTACCGATGATAAACATCAGCTTATAGGCAATAGAATGTTTTAACGCCTCAACGCTCAGCGTCGGTGATGCATAGCTAAAGGGTACATTCATAACAATGACTCCAGTGATTACATCAAGCGTTGATAAAGTTCGCGATAGGAGTTCGCGGCAACCTGCCAGCTAAAATCCATATTCATCGCCTGACGCTGCACATAGCGCCAGAGCGATGGGCGCGACCAGAGGACAAAGGCGCGACGTATAGCGCGCAGCAATGACAGCGCATTGCTGTCCTCAAAGACAAAACCTGTCGCCAGACCATCGGCAAGGTTCTCCAGCGAACTGTCAGAGACCGTGTCCGCCAGCCCGCCGGTGCGGCGCACCAGCGGCAGCGTACCGTACTTCAGACCGTACAGCTGGGTCAGGCCGCAGGGTTCAAAGCGGCTCGGGACCAGAATGACGTCGGCGCCCCCCATAATGCGGTGGGAGAAGGCCTCATGATAGCCAATCTGCACCCCCACCTTGCCCGGGTGTTCGGCAGCGGCGGCAAGGAACCCTTCCTGCAGCACCGGGTCGCCAGCGCCCAGCAGCGCCAGCTGGCCGCCCTGCTCAAGCAGGCCCGGCAGCGCTTCGAGCACCAGATCCAGCCCTTTCTGGCTGGTGAGACGGCTGACGACGGCAAACAGCGGCGCTTTATCATCGACCTTCAGGCCCATGGCGATCTGCAGCTGACGCTTGTTCTCCGCCTTCTCCTCCAGCGTGTCGCGATCGTAGCGCATCGGCAGCAGGAGGTCGTTTTGCGGGCTCCAGATACCGTCGTCAACGCCGTTGAGAATTCCCGACAGCCGCCCTTCATGATGGCGCTGACGCAGCAGCCCCTCCATGCCGTAGGCGTACTGCGGCTCGGTGATCTCGCGCGCGTAGGTCGGGCTCACCGCCGTAATATGGTCGGCGTAGTAAAGACCGGCCTTCAGAAACGAGATCTGGCCGTTAAACTCGAGGCCATGCATGTTGTAAAACGACCACGGCAGCTCGATATCATTCATATGCCAGGAGTAAAACATCCCCTGGTACGCCAGGTTGTGCACGGTAAAGACCGATTTAGCCGGACGCCCGCGCGCCGCCAGGTAGGCCGGCGTCAGGCCGGCGTGCCAGTCGTGGGCATGGACCACATCCGGGCGCCAGAACGGATCCAGTCCGCTGGCCATTTCGCTTCCCACCCATCCCAGCAGCGCAAAGCGCAGAACGTTGTCGGTATAAGCGTGCTGGTTGGTATCGTGGTAAGGGCTCCCCGGCCGGTCATAGAGATGCGGGGCGTCTATCAGATAGATCCCCACGCCGTTAAAGTGGCCGTACAGCAGCGTGATCCGCCCGGCGAACGTATCCCGGCGGGTCACCACCTGGGCATCCACCACGCCGCGGCGGATATCGGGAAACGCCGGCAACAGCACGCGCGTATCGATACCCTCCGCGATTTGCGCCGCCGGCAGCGCGCCGATGACGTCCGCCAGACCGCCCGTCTTTAACAGCGGGAACATCTCAGAACATACATGTAAGACCTGCATTAGCGCTCCTGTTTGTGCCCCAATTTCCGCAGCATGTCGCGGGTCACCAGCACGATACCTTCCTCTGAGCGATAGAAGCGGCGTGCATCCTCTTCCGCGTTCTCACCAATCACCATACCTTCCGGGATGACGCAGGCGCGGTCAATCACGCAGCGACGCAGGCGGCATGAGCGCCCCACCCAGACATCTGGCAACAAGACTGCCGAATCAATGTTACAGAATGAGTTCACCCGCACGCGCGGGAACAGCACCGACTGCACCACCACCGACCCGGAGATAATGCAGCCCCCGGAGACCAGCGAGTTCAGGGTCATGCCGTGGCTTCCGGAACGGTCCTGCACGAACTTCGCCGGCGGCAGCGATTCCATATGGGTACGGATCGGCCAGTTCTGGTCGTACATATCCAGCTCCGGCGTAACTGACGCCAGATCGAGGTTGGCCTTCCAGTAGGCCTCCAGCGTCCCCACGTCGCGCCAGTACGGCTCGGCGTTCGGGTCGGACTGCACGCAGGAGAGCGGGAAAGGATGTGCATAAGCCATGCCAGCTTCGGTGATCTTCGGAATGATGTCTTTGCCGAAATCATGGCTGGAGTGCTCGTTGCGATCGTCTTCTTCCAGCAGCTCATAAAGATAGGCGGCGTCGAAGACATAAATGCCCATGCTGGCCAGCGATTTGGTCGGGTCGGTCGGCATCGCCGGCGGGTTGGCGGGTTTCTCGACAAACTCAATGATTTTTTCGTTTTCGTCGACCGCCATGACGCCGAAGGCGGATGCCTCTTCAATGGGCACCGGCATGCAGGCCACGGTGCAACGCGCCCCTTTTTCGACATGGTCGATCAGCATGCGCGAGTAGTCCTGCTTATAAATATGGTCGCCCGCGAGGATCACCACGTACTCGGCCTTGTAGCGGCTGATGATGTCCAGGTTCTGCGTCACCGCGTCCGCCGTGCCGCGATACCAGTTTTCGCCGTGTACGCGCTGTTGGGCCGGCAGCAGATCGACAAACTCGTTCATCTCTTCGCTGAAGAACGACCAGCCGCGCTGGATGTGCTGCACCAGCGTGTGCGACTGATACTGGGTAATAACGCCGATGCGGCGGATCCCTGAGTTAATGCAGTTAGATAATGCGAAATCGATAATACGGAACTTGCCGCCGAAGTGAACGGCAGGTTTCGCACGCTTAATGGTGAGATCCTTAAGCCGGGTGCCACGGCCGCCCGCGAGGATCAACGCCACGGATTTGATAGGTAATTGACGCGCCAGCATCAGCGGATCGTTTTTTTCAAGCCTAACCATGATTAACTCCTTTTTACACCCCAGCTTTCCTGCTCATCCCGCCGCGCCGCCGCCACGGGTTCAACCGGAAGCTTCAGGGCTTACGACCTTTGAAATACGCACACTCCGTGCGCGGGCCCATGCCAGACAGCCATGATGACCGGATTATCCTCTCCGGCGAATGGAGGAACGGCGCGCCATTCCCCCTCGGGTAAAACCATATCGACCACCTCCGCGGTGGCGTTCAGCGTGAGCAGCCAGCGATCCGACAACTGGATCTGCATACACGCTGCCCCCTGCTGCCACTCCCCGGCAGTCAGCGGCTGGGCATGGCGATTAAGCCAGCGGACGCTGCCATCCCCCTCCTGCCACCAGCGGTTGCGGGTGAGCGCCGGAATGCGCCGACGCAGGTGGATCAGCGCCGCGGTAAAGGCGGTTAATCCCGGGTTCGCCTGGCGCCAGTCGAGCCAGGTAAGGGCGTTGTCCTGACAGTAGGCATTATTGTTGCCGTGCTGGCTGTGGCCCTGCTCATCGCCCGCCAGCAGCATCGGCGTCCCCTGAGCCAGCAGCAGCGTCGTCAGCAGCGCATGCACGCTGGCGCGTCGCCGTTCAATCACCGCAAAATTAGCTTCTAATCCTTCTATACCATGATTGTTGCTGTAGTTATTGTTAGTCCCATCGCGATTCTCCTCCCCGTTCGCCTCATTGTGTTTCTGATTGAAACAAACGCAGTCGCGCAGCGTGAAGCCATCGTGGGCCGTCACCAGATTGACCGTCGCCGATGGCGGCTTGCCATCACGGGCAAAGAGATCGCTGGAGGCCGCGAAGCGTTGCGCGAAATCCCCCAGGGAGACGTTTTGCTGCAGCCAGAAGCGGCGGGCGCTATCGCGAAAATGGTCGTTCCACTCGGCGAACAGCGGGGGAAAATTGCCCACCTGGTAGCCCCCCGGGCCGATATCCCAGGGTTCGGCGATCAGTTTCACCTGCGACAGCACGCTGTCGTGGCGGATAGCCTCGAACAGCGGCGCATCCTGGCGGAATTCCGGCGTCCGCCCCATCACTGAGGCGAGATCGAAGCGAAAACCGTCGACATGGCACTCATCCACCCAGAAGCGCAAACACTGGCGCGCCAGTTCCACTACCCCCGGGTGGCTGAGATTGAGCGTATTCCCGCACCCGGTCCAGTTGTGATAATCGCCATCTTCCCTTACCCAATAATAGCTACGGTTGTCGATTCCGCGCAGGGAGACGGTGGGACCTTCAAGATCGATTTCCGCGCTATGGTTAAGCACGATATCCAGAATCACCTCGATACCGGCGGCATGCAGCGCCTTAACCGCATCGCGAAACTCATCCAGGGCGCGCGTCGGGTCGCTGGCATAGCGCGGATCCAGCGCGAACCAGGCCAGCGGGTTGTAGCCCCAGTAGTTGCTCAACCCCATCCGCTGCAGTCGCGGCTCGCTGGCGAACTGCGCCACCGGCAACAGTTCAAGGGCGCTGATGCCCAGCGATTTGAAGTAAGCGATCATCACCGGGTGGCCCAGCGCCTTATACGTTCCGCGAATGGCTTCCGGCAGCTGCGGATTAAGCAGGGTGAGCCCTTTCACGTGCGCTTCATAAATCACCGTTTCCCCCCACGGGGTACGCGGCGGTTTATCGCCCAGCCAGTCGTAACGCAGATCCACTACCTGCGATTTTGGCGCTATCGCGGCGCTATCGCGATGATCCGGCTGCCACATTCCGCCGTGCAGGCGCTCGTCGTCCGGCAGATCGCCCTCAACCCGGTGAGCGCAGGGATCGAGCAGCAGCTTGGCCGGGTTAAAGCGGTGTCCCTGCGCCGGATCCCAGGGGCCATGCACCCGGTAGCCGTAGCGCAGGCCCGGCCCGACGGCAGCCAGCCAGCCGTGCCAGATGTCGCCGCTGCGCGCCGGGAGATCGAAGCGTTGCTCGTTGCCCTGCTCGTCGAACACGCACAGCTCCACCCGCTCCGCGTGGGCGGAGAAGAGGGCGAAGTTCACCCCCTTGCCGTCATAGCTGGCGCCCAACGGCGCAGGCTTGCCTGCCGCGAGGTTGGTCATTGCGCCTCCCGGACCAGCCAGATCGTCGCCAGCGGCGGCAGGGTCAGGGACAGCGAATGTTCGCGACCGTGGCTGGGGATGGCATCGCTTTCCACCACCCCGCCGTTGCCCTGGTTGCTGCCGTGATAGTGCATTGAGTCGGTATTCAACGCCTCGCGCCAGCGGCCCGGCTGGTTGATGCCGAAGCGGTAGTCGTGGCGCGGCACCGGCGTGAAGTTGCTGGCGACGATAATCTCGTTCCCCGCCCGGTCGCGGCGCACAAAGACAAACACTGAGCGCTCGTGGTCATCCACCACCAGCCATTCGAAGCCGTACGGGTCAAAGTCCAGCTCGTGCAGCGCCTTATGGTGGCGATAGGTATGGTTCAGGTCGCGCACCAGCCGCTGGACGCCGTGGTGCCAGTTGTCGCCGCCCTCCAGCAGATGCCAGTCGAGGCTGCCGTCATGGTTCCACTCGCGGCCCTGGGCGAACTCATTGCCCATAAACAGCAGCTTTTTCCCCGGGAAGGCGAACAGCCAGCCGTAGTAGGCGCGCAGGTTGGCGAACTTCTGCCAGGCGTCCCCCGGCATGCGGTCGAGAATCGATTTTTTGCCGTGCACCACTTCATCGTGGGAGAGCGGCAGCACAAAGTTCTCGGTGTAGTTGTAGAGCATGCCGAAGGTCATTTTGTCGTGATGGTAGCGGCGGTGCACCGGATCGAGTTTCATGTAATCCAGGGTGTCGTGCATCCAGCCGAGGTTCCATTTGAACCAGAAACCGAGGCCGCCGCCGGCTGGCGGACGGGTTACCCCGGCGAAATCGGTGGACTCTTCCGCCATGGTGACCGCGCCCGGCGTCTGTTCGCCAAGGATGCGGTTGGTGTTGCGCAGAAACTCAATGGCTTCCAGATTTTCCCGGCCGCCGTATTCGTTGGGGATCCACTCCCCCGCCTTGCGGCTATAGTCGCGATAGATCATCGAGGCCACCGCGTCGACGCGCAGAGCATCGATGCCGAAGCGTTCGATCCAGTACAGCGCATTTCCCACCAGGAAGTTGCTGACTTCGCGGCGTCCGTAGTTGTAGATCAGGGTATTCCAGTCCTGGTGATACCCCTCGCGCGGATCGCTGTGCTCATACAGCGCGGTGCCATCGAAAGAGGCAAGGGCAAAATCATCCGCCGGGAAGTGGCCAGGCACCCAGTCCAGAATGACGTTTAGCCCGGCGGCGTGCGCGGCGTTGATAAAGTAACGGAAATCATCGCGGGTGCCGAAACGGCAGGTCGGCGCATAGAGGCCGGTGGGTTGATAGCCCCAGCTGCCGTCGAACGGGTGCTCGTTAACCGGCAGCAGCTCGAGATGGGTGAAGCCCATCCATTTCGCGTAGGGCACCAGCTGGTCGGCCAGCTCGCGGTAGCTCAGCCAGAAATTATTGTCGGTATGGCGACGCCATGAGCCAAGATGCACTTCATAGATAGAGACAGGGGCATCGAACTGGTTCGCCGCTTTGCGGTCCGCCGGCTGTTCGACTTTAGGCGGCAGGTCGCAGATAAGCGAGGCGCTTTCCGGACGCATTTGCGATTCAAAGGCGTAAGGATCGGCTTTGACCCGCAGATGGCCGTGGGCGTCAATCAGCTCGAATTTATACAGCTGGCCATTGTGCGCGCCGGGGACGAACAGTTCCCAGATGCCGGACTCTTTGCGGAATCGCATCGGGTGGCGCCGGCCGTCCCAGTAGTTAAACTGCCCCACCACCGAGACGCGACGGGCGTTCGGCGCCCATACCGAGAAACGGGTGCCGGTGACGCCGTCCATGGTGGCGGCGTGCGCGCCCAGCGTTTCGTAAGGGCGCAGGTGGGTCCCTTCCGACAGCAGCCAGACGTCAAGATCCTGCAGCAGCGGACCAAAGCGATAAGGGTCATCAATCAGATTCTGCTGCCCGTGCCAGGTGACGGCCAGCTGATAGCGAAAGGCGTTTTTACGCCGCGGCAGAACGCCGCTGAAGAAACCACGCGAGTCGAGGCATTCGAGCTTGCCGACTTTGCGTCCGGTTTTCGGTTCAATAACCCACACATCGGTGGCATCGGGTAATAATGCGCGCACTTCCAGCCCGGCGTCGGTACGGTGCATGCCGAGCACGGAAAAAGGGTCCGCGAAATGACCGGCGATTAGCGCATTAATCACGTCTCTATCGATATGATTAGACATGCTTTCATCCTGTTGTAAGTGTCGCTCATTCCTGTAACTGGCGACTTTTTTTGACCTGAACGGCGCAGCGCTTTCTGCATCCTTCTGCTCCGTCCCACCTTCAGGTAAGGAATTCCTTACTTAAAGCATAGCCAAGGCTGAGTTACCTCCGTGGGGAAAAATCTAACATCCGCGTTTACTCCTTGTATTACGCAAAAAAAAAGGGGGCTCGAAGACCCCCTTTCTGTTCATCCTGCGCTTACGCCAGCTGGCGAAGCATCCGGCGCAGCGGCTCCGCGGCGCCCCACAGCAGCTGGTCGCCAACGGTAAAGGCCGACAGATACTCCGGCCCCATATTCAGTTTACGCAGGCGACCTACCGGGGTGGTCAGGGTGCCAGTCACCGCGGCTGGGGTCAGCTCGCGCATGGTAATGTCGCGATCGTTCGGTACCACTTTGGCCCACGGGTTGTGCGCGGCCAGCAGCTCCTCAACGGTCGGGATAGAAACATCTTTTTTCAGCTTGATGGTGAACGCCTGGCTGTGGCAGCGCAGCGCGCCGACGCGGACGCACAGGCCGTCTACCGGGATAACGGACGAGGTGGCGAGGATCTTGTTGGTCTCCGCCTGGCCTTTCCACTCTTCGCGGCTCTGGCCGTTATCCAGCTGTTTGTCGATCCACGGGATCAGGCTGCCCGCCAGCGGTACGCCGAAGTTATCCACCGGCAGCTCGCCGCTGCGGGTCAGCGACGTCACTTTGCGCTCGATATCCAGAATGGCGGAAGCCGGGTCCGCCAGCTCTGCCGCGACGTGGTTGTGCAGCTGGCCCATCTGGCTCAGCAGTTCGCGCATATGACGCGCGCCGCCGCCGGAAGCCGCCTGGTATGTCGCCACGCTGACCCACTCCACCAGATCCTGGGCAAACAGGCCGCCGAGGGACATCAGCATCAGGCTGACGGTACAGTTGCCGCCGACAAAGGTTTTTACGCCGTTGTTCAGGCCGGCAGTGATCACGTCCTGGTTAACCGGGTCGAGGATAATGATCGCATCGTCCTTCATGCGCAGCGAAGAGGCAGCGTCAATCCAGTAACCCTGCCAGCCGCTTTCGCGCAGCTTCGGGTAAATCTCGTTGGTGTAATCGCCGCCCTGGCACGTGACAATAATGTCCAGTGCCTTCAGCGCGTCCAGATCGAACGCATCCTGGAGCGTGCCACCGGTGCTACCGCCGAAAGACGGCGCTGGCTGTCCCAGCTGGGAGGTAGAGAAGAACACCGGGCGAATGGCGTCGAAGTCGCGCTCTTCAACCATGCGTTGCATGAGAACAGAGCCGACCATTCCGCGCCAGCCGATAAAACCAACATTTTTCATAACGTATTCCTGCGAGGTGTGTGCTGTTTGTGCCTGACCAGTTTCCAACTGGATTATCCCTCACCTTACAAAATGCAGCTAAAGTCGCAAGTGAAATTAATCAATGATTGCTGAACAATCAGAAAAGCAACTTATCCTGCACATTGTCCACCGTCGCTGGTCGTCGTCAAAGCGCAATGATTATCGGGGAAATCACCAAGGGAATGGAACATTTTCCGTCGCGATTTTATTGATCCTGATTATGGATTAAGCGCGAAATCCTCTGATTTCCCCCTTGCCAAAAACAGGCAACAAACCCAGGTGCAGCAAGGCTTGCCGAAGGATACGAGCATCGTCGTAGCGCTAATAAAGGCGAGGAGCGGAAAGAGAAAAGAGGGAAAAAGCGCGGCTTATCGCCGGGAAGCCAGGGTAAACGGCGTTACCCTGGCTTTTGGCCACCCGCGAGCGGGTGGCGAACAGACTTAGCTCAGCAGCTGGAAGGCGATCATGCCGACAATCGCCCCGGTGGTGCCGAGGATGGTTTCCATCATCGTCCAGGTTTTCAGCGTCTGGGCTTCGGTGGCGCCGGTAAATTTACCGAACAGCCAGAAGCCGGCGTCGTTCACATGGCTCACGACAATCGAGCCGCCGGCGATACAGATAGACAAGGCCGCCATCTGCGCGCCGCTGTAGTTCAGTTGCTCAATCACCGGCATCACCAGGCCGACCGCCGTCAGGCACGCCACGGTGGCGGAGCCCTGGATGATACGCACCGCCGCCGCCAGCACGAAGCAGGTAATGGCGATCGGCAGCCCCATGCCGGTCAGCGCTTCACCCAGCGCCGGGCCGACGCCGGAGTCAACCAGCACCTGCTTGAAGACGCCGCCTGCCCCGATCACCAGCAGGATAATGCCCGCCGGCTGCAGCGCATGACCGCAGATCTCCATCACCCGGTCTTTCGCCATCCCCTGACGTACCGCCAGGCCGTAGATCGCCACCAGGCAGGCCACCAGGATCGCGGTGAATGGGTGACCGATAAATTCAAACCATTCGTAAGCGGTCGACCCCACCGGCACAAAGCGCGCGGCGATGGTTTTCAGGCCTACCAGCACCAGCGGCAGCAGGATCAGCGACAGACTGAAGCCGAAGGAGGGCATTTTGCCTTCGCCGAGATGCGGCTCTGTCACGTCATCAGGAATATGCAGCTCAACGTAGCGGCTGATGAAGTTGCCCCACAGCGGCCCGGCGATAATCATTCCCGGAATGGCCGCGCACAGGCCAATCAGGATCATCCAGCCAAAGTCGGCGTGCATTTGCGACGCCAGCAGCATCGGCGCCGGTCCCGGCAGCAGGAACGCCGCGGCGGCGGCCACCCCGGCAAACAGCGGGATCACCAGCTTCACGAGGTTAGTGCCGGTATGGCGCGCCATCGAGAAGGCGACGCTGATCAGTAGCACGATCGCCACTTCGAAAAACAGCGGCAGCGCGCAGATGAGGCCGGCGAGACCAATCGCATAGTGCGCGCGATTGTGGCCGAAGGATTTGAGCATCTTGACGGCAATCTGATCGACCGCCCCCGTTTCATGCAGGATCTTCCCGAACATCGCGCCCAGCGCGACGACGATCGCCAGGAAGCCCAGCGTACCGCCCATCCCCTTCTCCATCGTCGCCGCGATTTTATCCAGCGGCATGCCGGAGAAGAGACCTGCGCCAATAGAAACCACCATCAAAGCCACGAAGGCGTGCATCCGCGCCTTCATGACTAAAAACAGCAGCAGCAATACCGAGCCGACTGCTGTTAAAACAAGCGTTAAAGTACTCACTAGTGACTGCCTTTGTTGATCACCTCAATGGTGCTGGCCACCACGCCTTCCAGCGGCTGGTCGATATCGACGATAAGCACATCGCTCTCGTCGGCGCCTGGTTCCTGCAGCGTTTCAAACTGCGTCACCAACATTTGGGTTTTGAAGAAGTGCCCTTTACGCGCCTTCAGACGGTTTTCGATCACCTCGAAGTCGCCTTTCAGGTAGATGAAGGAGAGGTTCGGGTTGCCCTTGCGCAGAATGTCGCGATAGCTCTTCTTCAGCGCCGAACAGACGATCAGCGACACCTTATTGGTACGCTGCATGGCAAACGCGGCGTCATTTAGCGCCTGCAGCCACGGGGTACGGTCGTCATCGTTGAGCGGCTCACCGGAGGCCATCTTGGTGATATTGCTGCGCGGATGCAGAAAGTCGCCGTCGAGAAACGCGGCATGCAGCTGATGCGCCACTTCGCTGGCGACAGCGGATTTCCCGCTGCCGGAAACGCCCATCAGAACGTAGACGTGGTGATCATGATTAGTCGTGCTCAAAGCATCCTCCCACCGGACTGGTACGCCGCGCCGGGGCTGACTCATTGAGCGCGAAGGCGGCGTATCGGTTAATTGTTACGGGTAACTGTTATCGGTAACATTGTCATGCCGGACCTGTGGAGAAGCAATATCCATTCGTGCCAGATGTGAATATGTGTGATCTACTTCAAACTTGTCAGTTTAAATTGATCCGCCCGGTGACAATGTGAAACCTAAATCTAACATCTTAGGGGTAATCGCTTCGCCACGAATGCGCGCCAGCAGACGTTCGGCGCCAATGCGCCCCATCCGCTCGCGCGGGGTCAGGACGCTGGCCAGCCGCGGCTCCATCACCTGGCCGATATCGTGGCCGTGGAAACCGGCTATCGCCATGTCGTCCGGGATCTTCAGCCCCAGGCGCTGGCACTCAAAGGCCGCGCCGACCGCGAGGTCATCGTTGGTGCAAAAGATGCCGTCAAGCTGCGGGTATTCGCGGCGCGCCTGGCGCATCAGCTCAATCCCGGATGAATAGGACGAGGACTGCTCCACCATCACGCTGTAGGGCGTCATGCCCGCATCGAGCATCGCCTGCTCGTACCCCTTCTGTTTGATGATAGTACGTTCATCAAGACGCGCGCCGAGATAAGCAACGTGGCGGTGGCCGCGGGCGATAATCGCCGCCGTCATCTGCCGCGCCGCTTCGAAGTTATCGAAACCGACCGCGATATCAAGGCACGGTGACTGGCTGTCCATTAGCTCCACCACCGGAATGCCGGCGACTTCAATCATCTTCAGGGTGCGGGGCGTATGGGTGCGTTCGGTGAGGATCAGGCCGTCAATGTTCCAGGAGAGCATCGATTCGAGGCGTTTCTCTTCCATTTCCGGCTTGTAGCCGTAGTGCGCCAGCATGGTTTGATAGCCGAAGGCGTCAGTGACGCTTTCAATCCCGCGCAGCACTTCCGAGAACACCTGGTTGGTTAACGATGGCAGCAGCACGCCAATGGCGCGGCTGGTGGCGTTGGAGAGAATGTCAGGGGCGCGATTGGGAATATAACCCAGTTCATCGAGGGCAACGGCAATCTTGCCACGCAGCGCTTCGGAGACCTGCTCCGGGTTGCGTAAATAGCGACTGACCGTCATTTTGGTCACGCCGACAAGATCGGCTACATCCTGAAGTACGGGTCTTTTCTTTTTCATCGTCCTGACTGTGATCAACGGGGAACATTTTCTCAGTTTATCACGGACAAAGCGCAACCTTCCCTAACATGAGGGAAGGCTACGCAATTTATTTATACCTATCATACTTCGAGTTGCATGCGCGTTGGCTTTCCTCGCTCACCCCCAGTCACTTACTTAAGTAAGCTCCTGGGGATTCTCTGCGTCGCCGCCTTTCTGCAACTCGAATTATTTTGGGTATAGACGACCTCAGATAACGATCAAACCGGCGGCAGATCGAACAGCAGGATTTCGCTATCGCTGTCGGCATGAACCGAAATCGCCTGCTCGTCCCAGATAGCCAGACCATCGCTGGTAGTGGCTTTGGTACCGTTGATGGTCACTTCGCCTTTGACGACCTGGATCCAGACGCGACGTTCCGCGGCAATCTGGTGAACCGATTGCTCATCTTTCAGCAGCGCCCAGCGATACAGCTCCATATCCTGATAGACCTTCAGCGAGCCATCCCGTGCATCCGGCGACAGCACCAGCTGTTTGCCCTGGGCGGCGTCGAAGCGGCGCTGCTCGTAGCGCGGGGTAATGCCGGTTTCTTCCGGAATAATCCAGATCTGGTACAAACGCAGACGATCGGTTTTGCTCGGGTTGTACTCAGAGTGACGCACCCCGGTACCCGCGCTCATGATCTGGAACTCGCCCGCCGGCACCTGCTCTTTGTTGCCCATGCTGTCCTGGTGCTCCACCGCCCCTTCCAGCACATAGGTCAGGATCTCCATATCTTTATGCGGGTGGGTACCGAAGCCCTGACCGGCGTCGATGACGTCGTCGTTAATCACCCGCAGGGCGGAGAAGCCCATAAAGTTCGGGTCGTAGTAGTTGGCGAAAGAGAAAGTATGCCAGGAATCCAGCCAGCCATGGTTAGCGTGGCCACGTTCGTTCGCTTTGCGTAAGTAGATCATGTTGCACCCCCATATGTTTTCGATGGAGTCAGTGTGGACCCATTTCGCCGACGATCATAGAGGGTGAAAATTGACTCCTCTGTTCAAAAAATATGAACAAGCGCAGAGGAGCCGCTTGGGCTTATTTCACCAGAGTAATGGTGGCCGGTGAGGGCTGGTCAAAGCCGCGCTGCAGGATCTCCATATTGGTAAGAACGTCAGATTCCTTGACGTAATTTGGCTGGCCGTTGACGAGGGTGTCGTACAGCGCGTCGTAGACCCGACCATAGTCGCCGCTCTCCAGCGGGACCGCTTCGCGCACCGTCTCCCCCGCCTCGTTGACATACACCAGCTCGCCGACGCTGTCGTCCGCGCCAAAGCCCGGCTCGCCCGGCATGATATTGGCTTTCAGGCTGGTCTCCTGCTGGTCGATACCATATTTCACAAACGAGCCTTTATGGCCGTGGACGATGAATTTCGGGTAGTCGATCTGCACCAGGTGGCTGGTCTTAACGATGGCCTTCAGATCGCCGTAGAACAGCTGGGCCTCAAAGGTATCATCCGGGTTAGCTTTGTTGCGCAGCGAGCGCAGATCGTAAGCGACATGGTCCGGGCGGCCGAACAGCGAAATAATCTGGTCCAGGGTATGCACGCCAAGGCCATAGAACTCGCCGTTTTGCGGGCCGCCGGGGTTGGTCTCTGCCAGCGGACGGTAGTTGTCAAAATGGCTTTCGATCTCCACCAGTTCGCCAAGTTTGCCGCTCTCAATCACCTTTTTAGTGGTCAGGAAGCAGGAGTCGAAGCGGCGGTTCTGGTAGGGCGTCACCGTCAGGCCTTTGCTGTTCGCCAACGCAAACAGGGTCTTGGCTTCCTCCAGCGTCGGGGTGAACGGCTTTTCCACCAGCACGTTTTTCCCCGCCTCCAGCGCCTTTTTCGCATAGTCAAAATGGCTGTCGGCATGGGTGCAGACCACCACCAGCCTGACCTGCGGGTCGTTTAATACTTCATCGAGATCGCTGGTGAAATGGATGTGGGAATACTGCGGCGCCTGCTCCTCGGGCTTCGCCCGACGGCGATAGATGTGCGCCACCTGCCAGCGGTCCTGGCGGTGTAACACGTAAGGAAGATGGTAGCGGGTGGTGCTTTTGCCGAAGCCAATAAATGCGCAGTGCAGAGTCATAACGCTGTCCTTAGTTAATGAGCTACCTTCAACCATAGCGCAAGCCGGGACATGACTTCATCCTCTCAGTCCGTTTTCCGTGAAGATTCGTCAAAAAAATAGGTCTCGTACCATCCATACGTAATTATTAATAACTCATTGATTAACAACAGATTAAATCGACATTTTTCGGTTAAATATCTTGATCTCAATGGCGAAACTGCGGATAAGTGGAGGGCAAACCAGGACGTTGCTGATGACTAACGGAGTAGCCAGCCGCTACGGATGGACAAACAGTATCTCGCCTTAAACGGCGCCCTTTTTTTCTGGCTTCTCGCGCTGATCGCCTGGTCTGTCGATGCGATCGTGCCGGCGCGCCTGGCGGCCGCCTGCGCACTGGTCGCCTTTCTCCTCCATAGCCAACGGAACAAAATTAACGCGATGTTTATTAAGAAAAATAAAACGGAACCTCAGACGTCAGAAGTGGCCACGCCTCCGGCAAACAACCCAGAACCCCAGGCGGTCGCCAGCAAAAAACAAGAGACCACGGTCATCGCCAGCGGGGTGCATTTCGTCGGCAATATTGTCGCCAGCGGCCATGTCTATATTCACGGCCAGCTTACCGGCAACATTGAGGCGAAAGAACATCTGATTAAGGTGATGCGTGAAGGTCAGGTCGAGGGCAACATCAGCTGCCGTGAGCTGATTATTGATGGCAAGGTTCAGGGCCAGTGCCGCTGCGACAGCATCACCATTGAGGAGCACGGCAATCTGGATGGCACCCTCGCCTATCGCTCGCTGGCGATTAAAAAGGGCAGCCAGTTCACCGGCAGCGCCGAGGTGCTGGCCGCGGCGGAAAGCAAAAGTCATCTCATCGGCCTGGTTGCGGAAGACGGCGTGATGTCCGCCAGGACGCAAAGCGCCTGAGGTAGCAGCAAAAAAAAAGCCAGCACCCGGCTGGCTAAAGTAATACTGGAAGCAATGTGAGCAATGTCGTGCTTTCAGGCTTTCCGCAAGGGTCTTCCTGAATGCAGGACAATAATAATCATTCTCATTCGCACTTGTCTATCTTTTTTTGCAAAAAACGGCATTGACTCCCCGGCTGCCGTCAGAGATGGTGAAGGGGAATCAACCACCAAAAAGAGGATAAGGGAATGAGTGACATAGTGATACGCCATGCCGAACCGCGCGATGCTGAACCTTTACGTATGCTGATGGCGCACCCGGAGGTCTATCATGACACGCTACAGATCCCTTACCCCGCCATGGAAGCCTGGCAGGAGAAGCTACAGCCTAAACCCCATACCTTCCATCTGGTGGCGACGCTGGACGATCGGGTTACCGGGCATCTGTCGCTCCATGTCGAACCGCGCCCTCGTCGCAGCCACGTGGCGACCTTTGGCATGGCGGTTGCCGCCGGCCATCAGGGGCGCGGTATCGGCAGCGCGCTGATGCGCGAGATGATCGACCTGTGCGATAACTGGCTGCGCGTTGACCGCATTGAGCTGACGGTGTTCGCCGATAACAAGCCGGCGATTGCGGTGTACAAAAAACACGGATTTGAGATCGAAGGCACCGGCAAGCGTTACGCGCTGCGCAACGGTGAATATGTGGATGCATATTATATGGCGAGAATGAAGTAGCATGTTGCCGGGTGGCGGCTTCGCCTTACCCGACCTGCGTTCGTGCAGTGGTTGGCCCGGTAAGCGCAGCAGCGCCACCGGGCAACATATCAATACCCCGCCGTTAAATCATCCGGCGAACGCGGGTCGGAGGCGCCATACAGCATCCCGTCCGGCCCCACCATAATGCTCTGAGTGCTGCCCATCGCCTCTTTCAGCGCCACTTTCTGCCCTTTCGCCTCCAGCAGCTTCAGGGTATCCGGGCTAAAGCCTTTCTCCACCCGCAGCTCATCCGGCAGCCATTGATGATGGAAGCGCGGGGCGTTGGTGGCTTCTGCGACGTTCATCCCGAAATCGATGGTATTGACCACCATCTGCAGCACAGTGGTGATGATCCGGCTGCCGCCCGGGCTGCCGGTCACCAGCCAGGTTTTGCCGTCTTTCACCACAATGGTCGGCGACATCGACGACAGCGGGCGTTTTTTCGGCTCCACCGCATTGGCGTCGCCGCCCACCAGGCCATAGACGTTAGGTACGCCGGGCTTCGCCGAGAAATCATCCATCTGGTTATTCAGCAGAATGCCGGAGTCCCCCGCCACAATGCCGGTGCCGAAGGTGGTATTCAACGTATAGGTCACCGCCACCGCATTGCCGTCTTTATCGACCACCGAGAAGTGGGTGGTCTGGTTGCTTTCATAGGGCGCCAGCTTGCCCGGGCGGATCTGGCTGGAAGGCTTCGCCTTATTGACGTCGATCTCGGCGGCAATCGCTTTGGCGTAGGCTTTGCTGGTCAGCGCCTGCCACGGCACTTTGACGAAGTCAGGGTCGCCGAGATATTCAGAGCGGTCGGCATAGGCATGTTTCTCCGCCTCCGCCATCACCTGCATAGCGTCGGCGCTGCCAAAGCCATATTTCTGCAGATCGAAATTTTCGAGGATATTGAGGATCTGCACGATGTGGATCCCGCCGGAGGAGGGCGGCGGCATAGAGTAGATCTCATACCCGCGATATTCGCCGCTAATCGGCGTGCGCTCCACGGCCTTATAGTTAGCGAGGTCGGCTTTGGTGATAAGCCCGCCGTGCTTTTTCATCTCGTCCGCGATCTGGTCGGCAATAGCGCCTTTATAGAAGGCATCCGGACCGTGCTCGGCAATCAGCTCGAGGCTTTTCCCCAGGTTCTTCTGTACCAGCCGGTCGCCCTTCTTCAGCGGCTCGCCGTTCTTCCAGAAGATCGCTTTACTGTTTTCGTGCTGCGGGATCACTTCGCTGCCGTAGGTCTTCAGATCGTCCGCCAGCGCATCGTTAACAATAAAGCCCTCTTCCGCCAGCTTGATTGCCGGGCGGATCACTTTGTTCAGCGGCATGGTGCCGTATTTTTCCAGGGCAAGAGAGAAGCCCGCCACGCTACCTGGCGTACCGGAGGCCAGATGCGAGGTGAGCGATTTTTTACTGTCCGGGTTACCCTGGTCGTCGAGGAACATGTCGCGGGTGGCCTGCTCTGGCGCCATTTCGCGGAAATCGATCGCCGTAGTCTTGCCGTCTTTCGTCCGCAGCATCATAAAACCGCCGCCGCCGATATTCCCCGCCTGCGGATGAGTGACCGCCAGCGCGTAGCCAACCGCCACCGCCGCATCGACGGCGTTGCCGCCCTGGCGCAGAATATCCACCCCGACGCGGGTGGCCAGCGCATCCACCGAGGCCACCATGCCCTGCCGGGCGCGCACCGGGTGGAATACATCCTCCTCTACGCCATAAGAGACCGGCGGCGGCGGTGGACTGGCGGCGACGGTAAAACTACCGCCCGCCAGCAACGCAGCGATGACCACCTGACGCCAGATTGTTGTTTTTATCATTGTCTTACTCCTGATAGGTAGGTTTCATTCCCCGCTTAAGCCTGGTTGATAACTCCTAAAAAATCATTGTTATGGCGGATTCGAGGTACACTTAAGTGATCCCACGCACGGGAGGAGAAAACCATGAAAGCGATGTTATTTCTGGCGGCGCTGATGCCGCTCGGCGTTTTAGCCCAGCCAATCAATATTGATAACAACCCCAACCAGCCGGGTTACGTGGTCCCCAGCCAGCAGCGCATGCAAAATGAGATGAGGGTGCAGCAACAGCAGCAACAGAGCATGCTGAAGCAGAATCTGAACAATCAGACTCGCTCCCAGCAGCAGCATTTGCAAAACCAGCTGCAGACCAATCAGCAGCGCGCGGCGCAGGGCGGGAATCTCAATCCGCCGCAGCAGGTGCTGCCGAACAATAACGGAGGGATGCTGCGGCAGACCAACCCGTAAAGGCCAGCCGCCGCGCAGCGGTTATTAAGGCTGGAAATGGGGCCCGATGACGTCAATAGCATCGGTGCAGATGCAGTCTACGCCCCAGCGCAGCAGCTCGGCGGCGCGCTGGGGTTTGTTAACGGTATACACCAGGATATGCAGGCCGGCCTGTTTCAGGCTTGCCACCCGCCCGGCGTCCAGCAGCTTGTGGTTAAGGTGAATGGAGACGCAGCCCAGCCGGGTGGTCAACTCCCGCCAGTCCTCACGCCACTCATCCAGCAACAGCCCGCGCGGTAGCTCGGGGGCGGCTTCCTGCGCCGCTTCCAGGGCATCGATTTCAAACGACGACAGCAGCGGCGCGGCCATTCCCGCCCACAGCTCCCGCGCCGCCAGGGCCACCACGTTGCCGGTCTGCGGCCCAAGGCCGGTGGTCGGTTTAATTTCGATATTCGCCATCATGCCGTGACGGCGGCAGCGCTCCGCCACCTGGGAGAGCAGTGGCAGCGGCTCGCCCTTAAATTCACGGCTGAACCAGCTACCGGCATCCACCTTCAGCAGATCGTGCCATGGCAGCTCCCCCGCCACGCCCCAGCCGTTGCTGGTGCGTTCGAGATTATCGTCATGCAGCAGAAAGATCTGCCCGTCCTTTGACAGCTTGGCGTCAAATTCAATCATCGTGTGCCCGTAGCGAGCGCCGACGTCGATAGCCGCCAGGGTGTTCTCCGGCGCCAGTTTACCGCCGCCGCGATGGGCGACGATACGGGGATAAGGCCAGTTACTCATGCGCGTTGTCCTGTTTCACCATCAAAGAGGTGCAGATGTTCCAAAGGCAGATGCAGCCATAGCGTGCTGCCTGCCGCCGGGCGCTGCTGGTGCGGCAGTCTGACCACCAGCTTCTGTTCGCCCCAGCGCCCGTGGGCAAGGTTATCGGCGCCTAAAATTTCCAGGGAGTCCATCAGCAGCGGAATGCCGCCTTGCGCCTGCGAGCTTAAGATAAAATGCTCCGGGCGGATACCGAGGGTCATTTTACGCCCGGCGTGGCGCCGGTGCTCATGATTCGTCGGCAGCTGGATGCCGCCCGGCAGCTCAAAGCGACCGCCGTCATCGCTGATGCGCCCTTCCAGCAGGTTCATGGCCGGGCTGCCGATAAAGCTCGCCACAAAGCGGCTGGCCGGCTTCTCATACACTTCCACCGGGGTGCCGATCTGCTCGGCAACGCCTTTATTCATCACCATCACCCGCTGGGCGAGGGTCATCGCCTCCACCTGGTCATGGGTAACGTACAGCGAGGTGGTTTTCAGGCGGCGATGCAGCTGCTGCAGCTCAAGACGCATCTGCACGCGCAGCTTGGCGTCGAGGTTTGACAACGGTTCGTCGAAGAGGAATACCGCCGGGTCACGCACGATGGCGCGGCCCATCGCCACGCGCTGGCGCTGGCCGCCGGAGAGCTCGCGCGGGCGGCGCTTGAGCAGGCCGTCGAGCTCAAGAATACGCGCCGCCTCCTGCACCCGCTCGGCGATCAATCCCTTACCCATGCCGCGGATCTTCAGCCCCCACGCCATGTTCTCTTCCACGCTCATATGCGGATAAAGGGCATAGTTCTGGAACACCATGGCGATGCCGCGATCCTTCGGCTCCATCTCGGTGACCCGCTTGCGGTCGATCCAGATATCGCCGCTGGTCACCCGCTCCAGTCCGGCGACCATCCGCAGCAGCGTTGATTTCCCGCAGCCCGACGGGCCGACCATGACGATAAATTCCCCGTCCGCCACGTCCAGCGTCAACGGTTGAATCACCTGGGTTTTGCCATCCCAGCTTTTGCTTACTGCCTGTAGTTTTAAACCAGCCATTTTATTTCTCACTATCGACCAGGCCACGCACAAATGCGCGCTGCATGGCTAAAACGATGACAACCGGCGGGATCAGGGTCAGCAGCATCGCCGCCATCACCTGATTCCACTGGGTAGTACCTTCGCCGGTGGCGATCATGCCTTTGATGCCGGCGACGGCGGTGCCAAGATTCACATCCTGAATAATCAGCAACGGCCACAGATACTGATTCCAGCCGTAGATAAAAGTGATGACGAACAGCGCCGCGAGGTTGGTTTTCGACAGCGGCAGCACGATGTCGCGAAAGAAGCGCATCGGCGAAGCGCCATCGATACGCGCTGCTTCAATTAGCTCGTCCGGCAGGGTCATAAAGAACTGGCGGAACAGGAAGGTGGCGGTGGCCGAGGCCATTAGCGGCAGCGTAAGCCCGGCGTAGCTGTCGAGCATGTTGAGATTGGCGATCACTTCCACCGTCGGGAAAATACGCACCTCGACCGGCAGCATTAGCGTGATAAAGATCATCCAGAAGAACAGGTTACGCAGCGGAAAGCGGAACCAGACGATGGCGAACGCCGACAGCATCGACACGACGATTTTGCCCACCGTAATGGCGAACGCCATGATGAAGCTGTTGAGCATCATCAGCCAGAACGGCGCGCTGTTGACGCCAACGCCGTTCACCCAGATGGTCTTCATGTTCTCCAGCAGATGTCCGCCGGGGATCAGCGTCATCGGCGTTTCGAACACCGATTGGTTATCCAGCGTCGCCGCCACGAAGGCGACGTACAGCGGGAATAAAATGACGGCGATGCCCAGAATCAGCATGGTGTGGCTGAAAATCGTCAGCCCGCGACGGTTCTCAATCATTGGTAACGCACCTTACTTTCAACGTAACGGAACTGCACCACCGTCAGGATAATGACGAGGAACATCAGCACCACCGACTGCGCGGCGGAAGCGGAAAGATCGAGCCCGGCGAAACCTTCGCGATAGATTTTGTAAATCAGGGTGGTGGTCGCCTGCACCGGGCCGCCGGCGGTGGCGGCATCGATCACCGGGAAGGTGTCGAAGAAGGCGTAAACCAGGTTGACCACCAGCAGGAAGAAACTCACCGGCGCAATCAGCGGCAGCGCCAGCCTGAAGAAGCGGCGGATTGGCCCGGCGCCGTCGATAGCGGCAGCCTCAACCAGCGAACGCGGGATCGACTGCAGCGCGGCGAAGAAAAACAGGAAGTTGTAGCTTATCTGCTTCCATACCGAGGCGAAGACCACCAGGAACATCGCCTGGCCGCTGTTCTGCGCGTGGTTCCAGTCGTAGCCCAGCTCGCCGAGGAAATGGGTGATCAGCCCGCGCCCGGGGTTAAAGAGGAAGATCCACAGCACCGCCGCCACCGCGGGGGCCACGGCATACGGCAGCAGCATCAGAGTCTGATAGAAGCGGCTGCCGCGCACCACGTAGTCGACCAGCGCAGCGAAAAAGAGCGAAATAAGCAGGCCGCTGACGGTCACCAGGGCGCTGAATTTGATAGTGGTCCAGAACGAATCCAGATAGTACGGGTCATGGAACAGCGCCACGAAGTTATCCAGGCCGACAAACTGGCTGGACAGGCCAAACGGATCGACGCTCTGTAGCGAATACCACAGCGCTTCGCCCGCGGGCCAGATAAAGAAAATCAGCGTGATAATCAGCTGCGGCGCGACCAGGACATAGGGCAGCCAGCGCGAGCGGAATACCGGACGGGATGATGACATTGAGATTGGGTTCCTGAACAATGCCGGGTGGCGGCTACGCCCTACCCGGCCTACATAAGGCACATCGTAGGCCCGGTAAGCGCAGCGCCACCGGGCAAGTTACAGATTACGATTTGGTCGCTTGTTCGAAGCGGCGCAGCAGCTGGTTCCCACGCTGAACGGCGGAATCCAGCGCCTGTTGCGGGGTTTTCTTGCCGGTCCACACGCTCTCCAGCTCTTCATCGACGATGGTGCGGATTTGCGGCATGTTGCCCAGACGCAGACCTTTGGTGAACGGCAACGGCGGCTTGTTCAGCATCTGGCGCGTGGCGATATCGGCGCCCGGGTTCTTATCATAGAAACCCTGCTGGCGGGTCAGATCGTAGGCCGCGGTGGTGATCGGCAGATAGCCGGTTTTCTGGTGCCATTCGGCGGCATTTTCCGGTTTGGTCAGGAAGTCGAGGAACTTCGCCACGCCGGTGTAGGTCTCTTTGTCTTTACCCTGCATCACCCACAGGCTGGCCCCGCCGATGATGGCGTTCTGCGGCGCGCCTTTCACGTCGGCATCGTAAGGCATCATGCCGACGCCGTAGTTAAATTTGGCGTACTGGCGGATATCGGCCAGCGAGCCGGACGAGGCAGTGGTAATGGCGCAGTCGCCGTTATAGAACTTTTCGGTGGACTCGTCTTTACGCCCGAAGTAGCTGAAATCGCCCTTCTTGTTCATCTCTTCGAGCAGCGCGATATGCTTCACCTGCTCCGGCTTGTTGAACTCAAGAACCGCGTCGGTGCCGTCAAAGCCATTGTTTTTCGTCGCCACCGGCAGACCGTGCCAGGCGCTGAAGTTCTCAATCTGGATCCAGCCCTGCCAGCCGCTGGCGTAGCCGCACTTCATTCCGGCGGCTTTCAGCTTCGCGGTGTAGGCCGCCAGATCCTGCCAGGTCTTCGGCGGCTGCTCCGGATCTAAGCCGGCTTTTTTGAAGGCGTCTTTGTTGTAGTACAGCACCGGCGTGGAGCTGTTAAACGGCTGGGAGAGCAGATGGCCGGTTTTCGAATCGGTGTAATACCCGGCGACCGTCGGCACAAACTGCGATTCATCAAACGTGATGCCCGCCTCGCTGAACACCTGGTAGACCGGCTTAATGGCTTTTGACGCCATCATGGTGGCGGTACCCACTTCATACACCTGCAGGATCGCCGGCGCGTTGCCGGTACGGAAGGCGGCGATACCGGCGCTCAGGCTCTGTTCATAGTTGCCCTTGTATACCGGAACGATTTTGTAATCAGGATTGGCCGCGTTAAAGCGTTGCGCCAGAGAATCCACTTCTTTACCCAGTTCGCCTTCCATTGAGTGCCAGAACGGGATGGTGGTAACCGCCAGGGCCTGACCGGCAAAAGCCAGGCTCAGCGCCAGTCCTAAAGCTGTATGTCGTAACGATATCATCGGTTATCTCTCTTGTTGTGCCGGATGCGCGATTTCACGCGTTTTATGCTCGCGGGGTAACATGACATGTTCGAATTACAGAAAAATAACTTTTTTATTACAAAAAAAAGATAGTAACGGGTCAGAGAGATGACAAGCCGATGAAAGGACGGGGGAAGTAAAGTGGGAGCTGAGACACGGATAATAGTTGTGCGATCGGCTCCCGGGGTCGGCGCAAGCGCCTCGCCCGGGCTACAAACCGGCGAAGTGAATGACGCCGGGTTGCGATGAATTAACCGCCGAGATAGGCGCTGCGCACCGCCTCGTTGGCCAGCAGCGCGTCGCCGGTATCCTCCAGCACCACGTGGCCGTTCTCCAGCACGTAGCCGCGATCGGCCAGCTTCAGCGCCTGGTTGGCGTTCTGCTCAACCAGGAAGATAGTCATCCCCTGCTCGCGCAGCTGCTCGATGGTATCGAAGATCTGCTGAATGATGATCGGCGCCAGCCCCAGCGACGGTTCATCCAGCAGCAGCAGACGCGGCTGGCTCATCAGGGCGCGGCCGATGGCCAGCATCTGCTGTTCGCCGCCGGACATGGTGCCGGCGCGCTGGATACGGCGCTCGTGCAGACGCGGAAACAGCTCATACACCCATTTGATGCGGGTCTGGAACTGATCGCGGTCGGCAAAAAAACCGCCCATCGCCAGGTTCTCTTCCACCGTCATTCGCGAAAAGACGCGCCGCCCTTCCGGGACGATCGCCACCGCCTCGCGCATGATCTTCGCCGTCTGCCAGTCGGTAATATCCTTACCGTCAAAGACAATACGCCCGCTGGAGGCGCGCGGATCGCCGCACAGCGTGCCGAGCAGGGTGGTTTTCCCCGCGCCGTTGGCGCCGATAAGCGTGACGATCTCGCCCTGTTTGATATGCAGGCTGACGTTGTGCAGCGCCTGAATCTTGCCGTAGTGGGCGCTGACGTTGTCAAAAGTTAACATCGCGTTTTCCATCTTATGCCTCACCAAGGTATGCGCGGATCACGTCCGGGTTATTACGAATCTCTTCCGGCGTCCCGTTGGCCAGCGGTGTCCCCTGGTTCACGACGTAGATGCGATCGGAAATGCCCATCACCAGCTTCATATCGTGTTCGATAAGCAGGATGGTGGTGTTGTGATGGTTACGCAGCTCGGCGATAAGCTCGTCCAGCTCTTTGGTCTCTTTCGGGTTCAGCCCCGCCGCCGGTTCATCGAGCATCAGAATTTCCGGCTGGGTCACCATGCAGCGGGCAATCTCCAGCCGGCGCTGGTCGCCATAGGCCAGGTTGCTGGCCTGCCGGTTAGCGTGCTCCAGCAGGCCGATACGCTCAAGCCAGGTGGCCGCGCGGTCCAGCGCTTCGCTCTGCGCCCGACGGAAGGCCGGCGTTTTCAGCAGGCCGGAGAAGAGCCCGGTTTTCAGCTGCTGATGTTGCGCCACCAGCAGGTTTTCAATCACCGTCATTTCGCGGAACAGGCGCACGTGCTGGAAGGTCCGCACCACGCCCATCCGGGCAATCTGCTGGCCCGGCAGCCCTTCCAGATGCTGGTCGCGCAGCAGAATGGTGCCGCCGGTGGGCTTGTAAAAACCGGTCAGGCAGTTAAAGACGGTGGTCTTCCCGGCGCCGTTGGGGCCGATCAGCGAGACGATCTCGCGCTCTTTGAGCTCCAGCGACACATTGTTGACGGCCAGCAGACCGCCGAAACGCATCATCAGGCCGCTGACGGATAATAATGGCTGACTCATGCCTGCTCTCCTTTCGCCTGACCGTTTTTCAGCTTCAACTGCACGCGCGTCATTGGCAGAAGCCCCTGCGGACGCCAGATCATCATCAGCACCATCAGGCCGCCGAGCATTAACATGCTGTATTCGTTAAAATCACGCATCAGCTCACGCGACACCACCAGCAGAATAGCCGCCAGGATCACCGCAAACTGCGAGCCCATCCCGCCCAGCACGACGATCGCCAGTACAAAGGCGGACTCGGCGAAGGTAAAGGATTCCGGGCTGACGAAGCCCTGGCGCGCGGCGAACAGCGTCCCGGCGAAGCCGGCAAACGCGGCGCTGATGGTAAAGGCGGTCAGCTTGATGCGCGTCGGGCTCAGGCCCAGCGAACGACAGGCGATCTCATCTTCACGCAGCGCTTCCCACGCCCGCCCCAGCGGCATCCGCAGCAGGCGGTTGATAACGAACAGGCTCAGCACCACCAGCAGCAGCGCCACCAGATAGAGGAAAATGACCCGGTCGGAGGGATCGTATTTGACGCCGAAGAAGTTGCTGAAGGTATCCCAGCCGCCTTCGCGGGCGCTGCGGCTGAATTCGAGGCCAAAGAAGGTCGGTTTCGGGATCTGGCTGATGCCGTTTGGCCCGCCGGTGATTTCGGTATTGTTGAGCAGCAGAATACGCACGATCTCGCCGAAGCCTAAGGTCACGATCGCCAGGTAGTCGCCGCGCAGACGCAGCACCGGGAAGCCAAGCAGGAAGCCAGCCGCCGCGGAGACCAGGCCGGCCAGCGGCAGACAGGTCCAGAAGCCGAGACCGTAATAGTGGTTCAGCAGCGCGAAGGTATACGCGCCGATGGCGTAGAACCCGCCGTAGCCCAGGACCAGCAGGCCGGAAAGGCCGACCACCACGTTCAGCCCAAGGCCGAGAATGATATAGATCATCGTCAGGGTGGCGATATCCACCGTACCGCGCGACACCATAAACGGCCAGGCCACGGCAATCACCAGCAGGGCTATCAGGAACAACTTCTGCTTCACCGTCGAGCCGTCAATCGCCGGCATAATAAACTTCGGCCCGGAGACGTTCTTAACCGCTTTCTGGAACAGCGGCCGCAGCAGCTGGAAGAAAAAGACCACCGCGGTGCCGATGAAGATCCACTGCCAGCGAATATCGGCGGCGGTATCCACCACCAGTTTGGTGCCGTTCAGCTCCAGCTGCACGCCCATAAAGACGCCCGCCAGAATGAAGAACATCGCAGCAGAGAGCAGCGCCATTGCAATTTGCATCGGTTTCATACTTTTTCCACCTCCGGGCGGCCCAGAATGCCGGTCGGCATCACTAACAGCACCAGAATCAGCAGCGCAAAGGAAACCACATCCTTATATTCGGTGCTGAGATAGGCAGAAGAGAGCGCCTCGGCAATACCCAGGATCAGGCCGCCGATCATCGCGCCGGGGATACTGCCGATACCGCCGAGCACGGCGGCGGTGAAGGCCTTCATCCCGGCCATAAAGCCGATGTAGGGGTTAATCACGCCGTAGAACTGACCCAGCAGCACGCCCGCCACCGCCGCCATCGCTGCGCCGATGACAAAGGTCAGGGCAATGACGCGATCGGTGTTAATGCCGAGCAGGCTCGCCATTTTCAGGTCTTCGGCACAGGCGCGGCAGGCGCGCCCCATCCGCGAGTAGCGAATGAACAGCGTCAGGGCCAGCATGGCGATAAAGGTCACCACCCAGATCACCAGCTGCATGGTGGTGATCGTCGCGGAGAAGCTGTCGCTGTGGCCGACGACCCACTGGCCGTTAAACAGGCTCGGCAGCGCCACGTCGCGGGACCCCTGGGTCAGGCTGACGTAGTTCTGCAGGAAGATAGACATCCCGATAGCGGAGATCAGCGCAATCAGACGCTTGGAATTACGCACCGGCCGATAGGCCACGCGCTCAATGCTCCAGCCGTAGGCGCTGGCAATCACAATGGCGCCCACGAAGCCGGCGGCGACCAGCAGCCAGCTGGTGTCGATACCCATCATCATCAGCGCGGCGATGATCATGAAGGAGACATAGCTGCCAATCATGTAGACCTCGCCATGGGCGAAGTTGATCATGCCGATAATGCCGTACACCATCGTATAGCCGATGGCGATCAGCGCGTAGGTACTGCCCAGCGTAACGCCGTTAAACATCTGCTGCAGAAAATAGAGAAACTGCTCGGACATAAGGTAACCTTTTTCAAACCGCCCGCGGCTCGCGGGCGGAGGGATAACTCATCTTCAGCGCTTATTTCGCCGCGCTCGAAGAGCCGTCGGCGTGCCACTGGAAGACACCAAACTCAAATCCCTTCAGATCGCCTTTTTCATCCCAGGTCAGCGGCCCAATCACGGTTTTCGCCCCGTGCGCTTTCAAATCTTTGATTAAATCCAGCGGCTGCTGGCTGCCGGTTCTGTCCATCGCCTGCGCCAGCGACTGAACCGCGGCGTAAGTGATCCAGACATACGGCCCGCTCGGATCTTTCTTCTCCGCTTTCAGCGCGTTGACGATGGCGCTGTTGGCAGGGTCCTGATCGTAGCGTTTTGGCATCGTCACCAGCATCCCTTCCGCCGCGGCGCCCGCGATATTGGACAGCGAGGCGTTGCCGACCCCTTCCGGCCCCATAAACACGGTTTTCAGCCCCACGGAGCGCGCCTGGCGCAGCATCTGGCCCATTTCCGGGTAGTAACCGCCGTAGTAGACGAAGTCGATGTTCTCTTTCTTCAGGCGCGCCAGCAGCGCGGAGAAATCTTTCTCGCCCGCGGTGATGCCGTCAAAGAAGACGATGTTGGCCCCGGCTTTTTTCAGGTTGTCCTGCACCGAACGCGCCAGCCCTTCGCCGTACTGCTGCTTGTCATGAATGATGGCGATACGCTGCGGTTTGACGTTCTCGACGATATATTTCGCCGCGGTCGGCCCCTGCGAGGAGTCGAGGCCGGCGGTACGCATGATGTACTGATAGCCGCGCTGGGTCAGCTCCGGGTTGGTCGCTCCCGGGGAGATCATCAGGATGCCTTCATCCTCATAGATATCGGAAGCCGGCTGGGTGGAAGAGGAGCACAGGTGGCCGATAACGTACTGAATACCGTCGTTGACGATTTTGTTGGCCACCGCGACCGCTTGCTTCGGATCGCAGGCGTCGTCATATTCGACGGCCACCAGCTTGTCGCCCTTAATACCGCCGCTGGCGTTGATGTCTTTAATCGCCTGACGCGCGCCGTTGAACTCCATGTCGCCCCACTGGGCCACCGGACCCGACATCGCGCCGACCACGGCGACCTTAATATCCTTGGCCATCGCCGCGTGCGACATCGCTAATGCGACAATGCCCGCGACGATGGTTTTCGCGTTCCTTCTCATGCTGCAGAACCCCGTTCGTGATGTGGTGTAAATGTTTTGTATTTTTATGGTTAAAAAGCATTCTGTGCTTTTATTAAACAACGCCATTTTTACCATTGAGTTTAATGGTTTAGCGCAGCTTTTCACTAAAAAACAGATTAAAATCTCTATTTTTCAGTCGATTAAGCAAAGATAATATTCTGTATTTTGCTGAAGATAAACAAAAAAAAGTCCATGCGGCAGCATAAAATAACGATACATAAGGCGGAATAAAACGCTGCACATTAGGTTAAAATCCTGCTTATTTTTCGATCCATGACGGATTGCGCTACCCCAACAACGCCAGGAAAACGAATCCCCTGATGTCTGCGCAAAAAACAGCGCTCCGCCAGACAGCAATTTTGGGTACACTGGCGCCTCTGTTTTGCACTGGACTTGCCGCCCATGAAACTGACTATTATCCGTTTACAGCACTTCAGCGATCAGGATCGCATTGATCTGGGGAAAATCTGGCCGTCGCAGGATCTGTCGACGCTGACCCTGGATGAAAACCATCGTCTCTATGCCGCTCGCTTTAACGAGCGCCTGTTGGGCGCTGTGCGCGTTACCCTGCGCGGCGTCGAAGGTGAGCTCAGCGATCTGTGCGTGCGTGAAGTGACCCGCCGCCGCGGCGTCGGGCAATATTTAGTGGAAGAGACATTGCGTGATAACCCGGCGATCAATAGCTGGCGCGTCGCCGACCGCGGGGTGGAAGACCGCGGCGTGATGGCGGCCTTTATGCAGGCGCTCGGCTTTAGCGCCCAGCAGACCGGTTGGGAAAAGCATTAAGCCGTAGCCCCAATAAGCGGAGCATGGCCAAGGAAGAACCCGGCGGCGCTTCGCTTAGCCGGGCTACCTGGCTTACATCAGTAAGTGACCGGGGTTGAGGGGCGCAGACAACGCATTTGCAGCGTGAAAGGCGCCCCACCCATTTAACCCAGCATTTCGCATTGCAAAAAGGCGTCAAGACCCGACATCCCCGGGAGCTTACATCAGTAAGTGACCGGGGTTGAGGGGGGCAGACAACGCATTAGCAGCGTGAAAGGCGCCCCACCCATTTAACCCAGCATTTCGCGTTGCAAAAAGGCGTCAAGACCCGACATCCCCGGGAGCTTACATCAGTAAGTGACCGGGGTTGAGGGGCGCAGACAACGCATTTGCAGCGTGAAAGGCGCCGGTTAAATTATTTGGCGTCAGTCGCCGTACCGTTAGCATGCCAGGTAAAGACACCGAACTCGAAGCCTTTCAGGTCGCCTTTCTGATCCCACGACAGCGGGCCCATCACGGTGTCTACCGTCGCCCCTTTCAGGTATTTAGCGATTTCCGCCGGATCGTCAGACTGATTCAGGCCCGCCTGCAGCGACTGCAGCGCCGCGTAGGTGGTCCAGACGAAGGCGCCGCTCGGATCCTGTTTCTTCGCCTTGATCGCATCCACGATCGGTTTGTTCGCCGGCACCTGGTCGTAGTTCTTCGGCTTGGTCACCAGCAGGCCTTCCGCCGACTCGCCGGCGATGTTAGACAGGGAGACGTTCGCTACGCCTTCCGGGCCCATAAACTGGGTTTTCAGACCGGCAGCGCGGGCCTGACGCAGGATCTGGCCCATTTCCGGGTGGTAACCGCCGTAGTAGACGAAGTCGATATTCTCTTTCTTCAGGCGCGCCACCAGAGTGGAGAAATCTTTCTCACCGGCGGTGATCCCGTCGAAGAAGACCACGTTCGCCCCGCCTTTTTTCAGGCCATCCTGCACCGCACGGGCCAAACCTTCGCCGTACTGCTGTTTGTCATGCACGACTGCGATACGCTGCGGCTTCACTTTGTCGAGAATGTATTTCGCCGCGGTTGGTCCCTGGTCGGAGTCCAGACCGGTGGTGCGCAGGATCAGCTTATAGCCGCGCGCGGTCAGTTCCGGCGCGGTCGCTGCGGGGGTGATCATCAGAATGCCTTCGTCTTCATAGATGTCAGACGCCGGCTGAGTGGAAGAGGAGCACAGGTGGCCGATAACGTATTTGATCCCGTCGTTGACCACTTTGTTGGCGACCGCTACCGCCTGTTTCGGGTCGCAAGCGTCATCATATTTTACGATCTGCAGCTTATTGCCCTTAATGCCGCCCTTCGCGTTGATATCCGCTACCGCCTGCTCGGCGCCAGTAAACTCCTGATCGCCGTACTGGGCCACCGGGCCGGACATCGCCCCGACTACCGCGATTTTGATATCTTCCGCCAGCGCCGCGCTGCTCATAACTAAGGCAATACATCCTGCCAGTAACGCTTTACCCTTCATATTCATCCTGAGGCTCCCCATTATTATGGTTTTTGCATTTGTTGTGATGTTGTTTGTTAGCGCATTATTTTGTTTATATCGATAGGAAAAGCATATGATAGCTAACCAACCGGGGGCTGCTCGCGCTTTTGCAGCACACTATGCTAAACATACCGTCATTCTGAGGAATTTGAAACGACTAAATTGCGGGCTATGTAACAGATAAGTGACAAATAAAAAAACCGCGCCAGCATGAACCGGACGCGGTGCAAAACAGGCCCTGATTACCAGCCAGCGGGCAGGTAGCCTACCGCGGACGCTACCGCGTAGACGGCGCTGCAAAGATACAACAACACAATGAAGCATTGGATAAGCGGATGGGTCATCCAGGCCGGACAGGTCCAGCCCGGCGTCAGGTCGCCACGCTGGCGGGCGCCCTTGAGCATCAGGATCGGCATAATCGATAAAATAACGCCGCTGAACACCCCGGCAAAATAGAGCGCGTTGACGAAAGAGACCATACCGCTGTAGGCCAGCACGAACGGCGGGATCGCCACCACCAGCAGCACCATCAAGCGGCGGGCGGGCTGTTCATCATTCCCCAGGCGGAACTGATCGAAGATATTGGGCAGGAAGCTGCCGCCCAGTCCCCAGTAGGAGGTCAACATCGCGCACAGCGCAAACAGGTTGGCGGAGAAGAAGGCCCATTCGCCAAGCGCCCTGCCCCAGGAGATGGTGGCCACATCCGAAATATTGTCCAGGCCATTAAGCGAGATCACCGACAGCGGCACCAGCGCCAGCAGGGTAAAGGTCAGCGCCATACCGACCATAATGGCTTTAGGCAATTTTTCCGGTTTGTCGGCGAAGCCTCGCGCCATTTCCGGGACGATATACTGTGCCGAGAAGCAGAACGCCACGACGTTGAAGACCGGAACCATATACAGCCAGTTGCCGTCGAGCAGATAGCCCACGCGGGTGGTCTCTTTCAGCAGCGTGGCAATCACCAGCACCGAGATCATCACCACCATACCGATGCTGATAAATTTCTCGCCGCGGCCGATCGCCTTCAGCCCCAGATACAGCACCCCTGCCGCCGGGACGAAAAACAGCACGCTGCCCAGCGCCGGCGAAATGCCAAACAGGGAGTAGAGCAGCTTGCCGCTGCCGGTCATATAAGCCGTCAATGCGCCGACGCTGTTGACGCAGACGGAGAGGAACATCATCAGCGCGCCAAAGCCGCCGACGTAGCGCTTTGATAATCCGCTGAGCTGCAGATGTTTACGCGTGCGGAGCGTAGATTCCGCGACATAGAGCATGGTCACCGTGGTCAGGCTGCCCACCAGCACCAGCCAGAACAGCAGCGGTAAGAAGCCTGCTTTGCTTGACGCATAGGCGATGGAGAGGACACCCGCGCCGATATTGGTACCGACAATCATCGATACCCCTTCGACGAAGCTCAGAGATTTTGCAGGGACAGCCGTACGTTCCCGGCCGGTGAGGGCGGGAGAAAAGGTGGAGTTTTCAGACATAATACTTTCCGTTTTACTCCGGCGGTTTTCTCCGCCGGAAAAAAGGTGATATCAGGGTGATAAACCACTCACGCTGAGCATGAACAGCCGGCTGCGGCTTCCTGTTTCTGTTCGGCTTCCCTGCCGCCGCAGCCCACCGGGAGACGTTAGCTCTTCAGTACGCGCGCCAGAATATCCAGCGCTTTCGAGAACTGGGCGTCCGGAATCGTCAACGGATAGAGGAAGCGGATCACGTTGCCGTAGACGCCGCAGCTCAGCAGCAGCAGGCCGTTCTCCTGCGCTTTCTGTTGCACCTGGCGGGTGAACTCCGGCGACGGCTCGCCAGTTTGCGGATCGTTAAACTCCACCGCCACCATCGACCCCCGACCGCGGACATCGACAATCGCCGGACAGGTGGCGCGCGCCTGGTTGAGCACTTCCTGCAGATGGCTACCCAGCTGTTCAGCGCGCTGGCACAGCTGCTCTTCAGCAATCACATCCAGCACCGCGTGCGCCGCGGCTACCGCCAGCGGGTTACCGGCATAGGTTCCGCCCAGGCCGCCTGGCGCTGGGGCATCCATCACCTCGGCGCGACCAACGACGCCCGACAGCGGGAAACCGCCGGCGAGGCTTTTCGCCATCGTCATCAGATCCGGTTTCACATCATAGTGCTGCATGGCGAACAGCTTGCCGGTACGGGCGAAACCGGTCTGCACTTCATCGGCGATCAGCAGAATGCCGTGGGTATCGCACAGATCGCGCAACGCCTGCATGAAATCGGCTGGCGCGACGTTAAAGCCGCCTTCTCCCTGGATCGGCTCGAGGATGATGGCCGCGACCTGATCCGGCGCAATATCCGCTTTGAAAATGCGCTCCAGGCTTTTCAGCGCATCCGCGGTGGAGACGCCGTGCGCCGCATTCGGGTAGACACCGTGATACACCGAGCCCGGGAAGGGGCCGAAGCCGATTTTGTAGGGCGCGACCTTACCGGTGAGCGCCATGGTCATAAAGGTACGGCCGTGGAAGCCGCCGCCGAAAGTAATCAGCCCCGGACGGCCGGTGTAAGCGCGGGCAATTTTCACCGCGTTCTCGACCGCTTCCGCGCCGGTGGTGAAGAAGGCCGTTTTTGCCGGCCCGTCAATCGGCGCCAGATCGTTAATACGTTCCGCCAGCGTGACATAGCTTTCGTACGGCACAATCTGATAGGCGGTGTGGGTGAACGCCTGCAGCTGGTCAGCGACCGCGGCAACCACCTTCGGATGACGGTGACCGGTATTTAACACGGCGATACCGGCGGCGAAATCGATCACCTCATTGCCTTCGATATCCCACAGCGTGGCGTTCTCCGCCTTCTCGACAAAGTAGTTACACATTACGCCTACGCCGCGCGGCGTCGCCTGCTGGCGACGTTGATTCAGTTCTGAGCTTTTCACCTGCGAATCTCCTGTCGTGTATGTCACGTTATCGCAACAAATTAGAAACGATGTCGTTTATTTACACAGGAGTTGGCCCTATAATCGAGTACCAATTTTGAATATCTGAGGGATCCAATTGCGTTCGCTGGTGGGTGACCTGGTGCTGGTCCGTCTGCAGGAAGAGCGCGACCCTCTTCTGCACAAACGCTTATACAACGCGCTTCGCCGCGCGATCCTTGACGGTTCGCTGGCGCCGCAAAGCCGCCTGCCGCCGTCGCGGGACCTGGCGGGAGAACTCGGCGTATCAAGAAACACCATATTAACAACTTATGAACAATTACTGGCGGAAGGATATGTGGTTTCCCGTCGGGGAAGCGGAACATTCGTTGCCCAAACCGCGCCTGAAAGTTCATTGACCGCTAATGGGAGGCGGGAAAACAGCAGTATCGCGACATCGACGGCGCATCTTTCACGCCGCGGCCAGCATCTGCTCAGCCAGGTCAGCGCCAGTCCACGCCAGTGGGGAGCGTTTATTCCCGGCGTACCGGACGTTAACGCCTTTCCCCATCCGCTGTTCAGCAAGATCCAGGCCCGCATCAGCCGTCGGCCAAAGCCGGAGCGGCTCAGCTACAGCTGCAACGGCGGTACCCCGGAGCTACAGCAGGCGCTGGTGGATTATCTGCGGGTATCGCGCGGCGTCCACTGTCAGGCAGATCAAATTCTTATCACCGAGGGGATCCACCAGGCGATTGACCTGGTCACTCGCATGCTGTGCGACAACGGCGATCTGGCGTGGGTGGAGGAGCCTTCCTACTGGGGCATTCGCCATGTGCTGGCGATGAACGACGTCCGGGCGGCCCCCATCACCGTCGATGCCAATGGGCTGTGCCCGCCGGAAACGGTTGACGATGCGCCGCGGCTCATCTTCGTCACCCCCTCTCACCAGTATCCGTTGGGCGCGGTGATGAGCCTTGAACGCCGTCAGCGGCTGCTGGCGCTCGCCCGCCAGCAGGGCAGCTGGATCGTCGAAGATGATTATGACAGCGAGTTTCGCTTTTCCGGGCAGCCCATCCCCGCCCTGCAGGGGCTGGTGGCCGATGCGCCGGTGGTCTATATCGGCACCTTCAGCAAGACGCTCTATCCCGGCCTGCGCCTGGGCTATGTGGTGATCCCCCGCCCGCTGGTCAGCGATCTGAAGCACGCCCACGCCGAGCTTTATCGCGGCGGCCATTCGCTGATCCAGATGGCGCTGGCGGAGTTTATTACCGCTGGTCACTACTCGGCGCATATCCGCCGCATGCGGCTGCTCTACAGCCGCCGTCGCGCCTTTTTAACCGAGCTGATTCAGCGGCACTGTATGCCCGACGCCCTGTCGGACTTCAGCGATAATGCCGGACTGCATTTGATCCTCAATTTACCGGAGGAGGCGGACGATGTGGCGATCGCCCGCGAGGCCAATGCGCGCCACATTCTGGTGCGGCCGCTCTCGCGCTACTACCTGACGGCGGCGCGTAAGAAAGGATTATTGATGGGATTTGCCAGCCAGCCCGAGGAGCAGATGGCGCCGGCGTTCAGCGTGCTGATAGGGTGCCTGCGGACGCACTGTCCAGAGGTGCTGCTGCCCATGGATGGCGCAGAAAAACAAAACGCCCCAACCTGAGGCGGGGCGTTATCGGGGTGCCTGGCGTCAGGCAGGGGTGGCGTATCAGGCTTCGATCGCGGCACGCAGTTTTTTCATGGCGTTCTTTTCCAGCTGACGCACGCGCTCTGCGGAGACGCCGTAGCGGTCAGCCAGCTCCTGCAGCGTGGACTTGTTGTCTTCGTCCAGCCAGCGGGCGCGGATGATATCCTGGCTACGCTCGTCCAGGCCCTGCATCGCGTCAGTCAGCTTATTCGCCGCCTGCTCTTCCCAGTTGTCGTCTTCAATGCCGTCGGCAAAGTTTGACGTTTTGTCCTGCAGATAAAGGACCGGCGCCATCGGCTGGCTGTCGGATTCATCGTCCGACGACATGTCGAACGTCATGTCCTGGGCCGCCATACGGGATTCCATCTCGCGGACGTCTTTGCTCGACACGCCCAGCTCACGGGCCACCATTTCCACTTCATCCTGGTTGAACCAACCCAGACGCTGTTTGGTTTTACGCAGGTTAAAGAACAGCTTACGCTGTGCTTTGGTGGTAGCGACCTTCACGATACGCCAGTTGCGCAGCACGTATTCGTGAATTTCGGCTTTAATCCAGTGCACGGCGAAGGAGACCAGGCGCACACCCACTTCCGGGTTGAAGCGACGCACGGCTTTCATCAGGCCGATATTGCCTTCCTGGATCAGATCCGCCTGCGGCAGGCCATAGCCCGAGTAGTTACGAGCAATGTGAACAACAAAGCGCAGGTGAGACAGAATCAGCTTTTTCGCTGCTTCCAGATCGCCCTGGTAATGCAGCTTTTCAGCAAGCTCCCGCTCTTCATCAGCCGACAGCATCGGCCAAGTGTTAGCGGCCCGGATGTACGATTCCAGGTTACCAACGGGGGCTAAAGCTAAAGTTTGCATTTCTTTGGTCATTCAAATCCTCTCAATTGATATCTTCTGACGTGGTCTTGTCCCCATCAGGCAACAAGCATGCCAGCATTCATGAGCAACGAGAATATCACTCACATTAGTATCAGACAGTGATTTTATCCACAAGTTCCCTGCAACGGTGTGAATAAATTACGCACAAAATGTGACACCACGATGAAAAAGTGAGGGCAGGAAAAGGAGAACAAGCTTGCGGTATCTTTCCCTGCGAACAGGAACTCATTGCAGCAGGGAAAGATTATATCACGCTTTTTTTAATCGGGAGTAAAGTGACGTAAATGTTGCACTGTCGCCAGCCAGGCGGCCACCCACCCGATCATCGAGCAGACGATCAGCATCAGCAGACACTCGTCAAAGCCTAAGCCGCTCAGCTCAAACTGGGTGCCGAACACCTTCGCCACCTCGGTCACTGCCGACGAGAGGCGCATTACCAGAATCTCCGACAGGATCAGCGATAAAAACGCGCCGGAGAAGCCCAGCATCGCCCCGCCGTAGAGGAATGGACGCAGGATAAAGCCGTCGGTGGCGCCGATCAGTTTCTGCACGTTAATGGTATCGCGGCGGGCGAAGATGCTCAGGCGCACGCTGTTGCCGATCACCAGGAACACCGCCGCCACCATCAGCACGCCGATCATCGCCGACACGCGGCCCACCAGCCCTGTGAGCGAGGAGAGGCGGGCAAACCAGCTGTCGTCCATCCGTACTTCATCGACCCCCTGGATCCGCGATACCCGATCGCGCAGGGTGTTCAGCGCTTCCGTGCTCTGGAAATCCAGCTTCGGCACCACGATGGCGACCGCCGGCAGCGGGTTCTCTTCCAGCATATCCAGGGCGCCGCCAAAGCCGGACCAGTTACGGAATTCACCCAATGCCTCGTCACGTGACAAATAGTTCACCTTGTCGACGCCCTGCTCCGCCTGCAGCTGGCCGACCACCCGCGCCGCCGCATCGTCATCCAGCGTTTTTTCCAGATACACGGTGATCTGCGGCGAGGGATAGTACTGTGACGCCGCGCTGCTGACGTTTTTGTAGACCATGTAGCAGACGCTTGGCAGGGTCAACGAGATGGCGATAACCATCACCGTCAGGAAGGTCGCCAGCGGCGTGCTTTTTAAATCCTGGAGCGCGCCGTGCCAGGCGTAGCGCACCTGCTCGTTGAACACGTTGCTCTTACGCGAGGCCGGATTAGGCGCCGCTTTCGGCCGTTTTGGCGCATTGCGCCCGCCGCCGCCGCCGCCCGCCGCGTTGCGCAGGCGATCGAACTTGCTGCCGAACTGGCGGATTTGGTTCATTGCGTCGCGCTTATTCACCCCGAATGCCTCCATGCAGATGGCCGTCGCTGAGCGTCAGCACGCGGTACGGACGGCTGGAGATAAGCCCCAGATCGTGCGTGGCCATCAGTACCGTCACCCCGACGCGGTTAAACTCTTCAAACAGACGTAAAATCCCCTCCGAGAGCGCCTCGTCGAGGTTACCGGTCGGTTCATCCGCCAGCAGCACCGCCGGCTTGTTGACCACCGCGCGAGCGATCCCCACGCGCTGCTGCTCGCCGCCGGAGAGCTGAATCGGAAAGTTCTTCGCTTTGTCCAGCAGCCCGACCTTATCCAGCGCCGCCGAGACCCGGCGACGAATGTCATCGCCGCTGGCGCCGGCGATAATCAGCGGGATCGCCACGTTGTCATACACGGTACGATCCATCAGCAAATGGTGGTCCTGGAAAATCATGCCGATCTGGCGGCGCAGGAACGGCACCTCACGGCTCTTCAGGCGGCTGATTTCATGACCGCTGAAGAAGATTTTCCCGGCGCTGGGCCGTTCGATACCACAGATAAGCTTCAGCAGGGTACTTTTCCCTGCGCCGGAGTGGCCGGTCAGAAACGCCATCTCGCCCGGCTGCAGGTGGAAGTTCACCCCCTGCAGCGCTTGTCTCCCACCGAGATAGGCTTTGCTGACTTGTTCAAAGCGAATCATTCTTAATCCTCTCGGGCAAAAAGTGCCTCAATAAAGTCGCCCGCATTAAACGGACGCAGATCCTCAATACGCTCGCCGACGCCAATATAGCGAATCGGAATGCCGAACTGGTCGGCCACCGAGAAGATCACGCCGCCTTTGGCGGTGCCATCCAGCTTGGTCAGGGTGATCCCGGTCAAACCTACCGCTTCATGGAACAGTTTGGCCTGGCTAATGGCATTCTGCCCGGTGCTGGCGTCGATGGTTAACATCACCTCATGCGGCGCGTCGACGTCCAGCTTTTTCATCACCCGGACGATCTTCTTCAGCTCTTCCATCAGGTGCGATTTATTCTGCAGACGCCCGGCGGTATCGGCAATCAGCACATCAACATGGCGCGCCTTCGCCGCCTGAATGGCGTCGAAAATCACCGAGGCGGAATCGGCGCCGGTGTGCTGGGCGATCACCGGGATATTGTTACGCTGGCCCCAGACCTGCAGCTGTTCCACCGCCGCCGCACGGAAGGTATCCCCCGCCGCCAGCATCACCGATTTGCCCTGCTGCTCAAACTGACGCGCCAGCTTGCCGATGGTGGTGGTTTTCCCCACCCCGTTCACGCCGACCATCAGAATAACAAATGGCGTTTTGCCTTCAACATTCAGCGGCTCATCCACTTTGGCGAGGATATCGCCCATCTCTTCTTTCAGCAGACCGTACAGCGCTTCCGCATCGCGCAGTTGCTTACGGCTGGCGCCCTCGGTGAGATGAGTAATGATCTTGCGGGTAGTTTCCACCCCGACGTCGGCGATCAGCAGTTGCTCTTCCAGCTCTTCAAACAGATCGTCATCGATCTTCTTACCGCGGAACAGGCTGATAAATCCGGAACCGAGATTTTGTTTGGTTTTCAGCAGGCTACGCTTAAGGCGGGCGAAAAAGCCTTCTTTCGTCGGTTTTTCCTGCTCCTGGACCAGCGCTTCCACCGGCGCCTCTTCCTCTGGCGCCGGCACCACCACCGCCGCCTCTTCCGCCGCCTCGGCCGCCAGCGCCTGCGCTTCCAGCTCTTCATCGCTTAACGGCGCGTCCTCTTCCGGCGCTTCCGTCTCCTGAGGTTGGGCCACGACATCCTCTACAGGCTGCTCAGCCACGGCCTCCGCCGCCACCGGTTCGGCGATAACGTCCTCCACCAGCGACTCAACCGCTGCCGGCTGTTCCTCCGCCTTCAGCGGTTCGCTGACCGCAGGCTCCGGCGCGATGACTGGCGCGTCTTCAACCAAAGCAGGCGCTGGCGCCGCCTCTTCTTCCGGCGCGCTGGCAGGCTCCGCGAGGTGGGCCTTTTCGTTTTCGACCACCGTCCCGGTGACCTCGACGACCTCTTCGGCAAACGCCTCCGGGTCCGCTTTCGGCGCGCTCGGCTCAGCAGGGGTTTCCGCCGCCGGCGTCTCCTGGGCAACCGCTTGTTGTTCTTCTACTTTTTGTTCAGTCTCGGTTTCCTGTGCCTGCTCTTTCTGTCCAAAGCCCAGCCAGGAAAAGAAGCCACGTTTTTTCTCTTTTGCCATTTGCGACCACACTCCTCGCTGTTTATTCATGGCGCAGCTTCATCAGAAGCTGAAAAAATGATGAAATTAGTTGGATAGTCTATCACTTAACTTAACTCGCAGCACCGCCCCCGGATTAAGGTTTCGTCAACCGCCGTCGATCGCTAGAATAGCAGGCCGGAAGTTGAGACTTGAGCAGAGAGATGAAAAAACCAAACCACGCGGGCAGCGGCCAGATCCGCATCATCGGCGGGCAATGGCGCGGCCGTAAATTACCGGTGCCGGAGAGCCCGGGCCTGCGGCCGACCACCGACCGGGTTCGCGAAACCCTTTTTAACTGGCTGGCGCCGTCCATCGTTGACGCGCACTGCCTCGACTGCTTTGCCGGTAGCGGCGCGCTGGGGCTTGAGGCGCTGTCTCGCTATGCGGCCAGCACCACGCTACTGGAGATGGAGCGCGGCGTCGCTCAGCAGTTGCAAAAAAACCTGGCCACCCTGAAAGCGGATCGCGGCAAGGTGATCGCGACTAACACCCTCAGCTTCCTGAGCCAACCGGGCACGCCGCATCAGATTGTGTTTGTCGACCCGCCGTTCCGTCAGGGGCTGCTGGAGGAGACGCTGCGCCTGCTGGAAACGCAGGGCTGGCTGGCCGACGAAGCCCTGGTGTACGTCGAAAGCGAAGTCGAAAACGGTTTACCGCCGGTACCGGCGAACTGGCATCTGTATCGTGAAAAAGTGGCCGGACAGGTCGCGTATCGTCTTTACCAACGTGAGGCCCAAGGAGAGAACCATGCTGATTAATTTAGGCCGCCTGCTGATGCTGTGCGTCTGGGCCTTTCTGTTATTGAATCTGTTTCAGCCCTTCCCGAAGCCGCTGAATATCTTCGTCAACGTCGCGCTGATTTTTATGATCCTGATGCACGGTCTGCAGCTGACGCTGCTCAAGGCGACGCAGCCGAAGGATGCCCCGCCGCTGAGCCGCTTTGAGCAAATCCGCATTTTTATCTTCGGCGTGTTTGAGCTCGTCGCCTGGCAGAAAAAACTGAAGGCGACGCTGAAGAAATAGTCCTGACAAGGGCTCAGGGATCGGGCGTGAACGCCACGAACGCTGTGCCCTTATAACTTAACATTCCGCGATCGCCGACGCTCAGCGCATGATACTGCGGCGCGTCAAGGCGAAACACCACCTCCAGCCCGCCGTTCTCAGGGCGAAAGCTCGCTTCATAGCGCATCTCGCTGCCCGCAGGCGTCACCGTCTGCTGCCGCGAACGCCGATCGTTAATCACTTTTTCCCGCTTATTGCTGACGATCACCCGCTTTTGCAACACCGGCGCGGCGTCGTTCGCCAGTTTTTCGCGGCGCTGCTGCACATAGCGAAACGAAGCCGCCACCACAATCACCGCGACGACCAGAACAAAAAAGAGCGGCATTTTACTCATTAAGGTTACCCATAAAAAATATCAGGAATCAGCATACTGCGACTGGAATAACATTGTCATCTGCTGCGCCAAACCACTACACTGAGTGGTAGCTTCACGCATCCGTAACTTTCCTTATGATAACAGATACAGGGACTTACTATGCTTTGGTCATTTATTGCTGTCTGTTTCTCCGCATGGCTTTATGTCGATGCATCCTATCGCGGGCCGGCCTGGCGACGCTGGGTATTTAAACCTGTCACCCTGATTCTGTTGCTGTTGCTGGCCTGGCAGGCGCCGATGTTCAATGCCATCAGCTACCTGGTGCTGGCCGGCCTGTGCGCCTCCCTGCTCGGCGACGCCCTGACCCTGCTGCCGCGCCAGCGGGTGATGTACGCGGTGGGCGCCTTCTTCCTGTCGCATCTGCTGTATACCATCTGGTTCGCCAGCCAGCTGACGCTGTCGTTCTTCTGGCCGCTGCCGCTGGTGCTGCTGGTATTCGGCGCCCTGCTGATGGCGGTGATCTGGAGCCGGCTGGAAGAGATGAAAATGCCGGTGCTGACCTTTATCGGCATGACGCTAGTGATGGTCTGGCTGGCCGGCGAGCTGTGGTTTGCCCGCCCTACCAACACCGCGCTGTCCGGATTCGCCGGCGCCGCTCTGCTGCTGCTGAGCAATGCCGTGTGGCTGGTGAGCCACTATCGCCGCCGTTTCCGCGCCGATAACGCCATTGCCGCCGCGTTTTACTTTGCCGGCCACTTCCTCATCGTGCGCGCGCTGTACCTGTAATTTAGTCCTTGACTCTGGAGTCGACTCCAGAGTGTATCCTACGGCTAATGAGAAAATTATCATTTACCGGAGGGTGCCATGTCGACTCCAGACGCGCAGGATAAAAAAGTCCCACAATTCTCGTCATTCACCATGCGGCCAGCGCCCGCCCCGGCGGAAAGCTGCTGCACAGACCACGCCTGCGCCGCAGAGACCGCGCCTGCCGCCGAAGCGCTCAGCGACGCCCGCTACAGCTGGCAGGTTGCAGGCATGGACTGCGCCGCCTGCGCCCGCAAGGTGGAAACGGCGGTTCGTCAGGTGCCCGGCGTCAGTCAGGTTCAGGTGCTGTTCGCCACTGAAAAATTATTGGTTAACGCCGAAGGCGACGTTCGGACTCAGGTTGAGCAGGCGGTACGTCAGGCAGGCTATACGCTGCGCGATGCCGATGCCCCCGCGTCAGAGAAAACTCAAGGCTCGCGACTGCGCGACAATTTACCGTTGCTGACGCTGATCATGATGATGGCCCTGAGCTGGGGGCTGGAGCAGGCCAACCACCCTGCCGGTCAGTTAGCCTTTATTGCCACCACCCTGGTCGGCCTGTGGCCGGTTGCCCGCCAGGCGCTGCGCCTGATCAAGAGCGGGAGCTGGTTCGCCATTGAAACGCTGATGAGCGTCGCCGCCATCGGGGCGCTGTTTATCGGCGCCACCGCAGAGGCGGCGATGGTCCTGCTGCTGTTCCTGATCGGCGAGCGTCTCGAAGGCTGGGCCGCCAGCCGCGCGCGACAGGGGGTGAGCGCGCTGATGGCGCTGAAGCCCGACACAGCCATTCGCCTGCGCAACGGCGTGCGGGAAACCGTCGCCCAGCGCGATCTGCGCCCCGGGGATGTGATCGAAGTGGCCGCCGGCGGGCGTCTGCCGGCGGATGGTCAGCTGCTGTCGCCATTTGCCAGCTTTGATGAAAGCGCTCTGACCGGCGAGTCGGTACCGGTGGAGCGCCAGGCCGGAGAACGCGTAGCGGCGGGCGCCACCAGCGTCGACCGCCTGGTGCAGCTGACCGTAATCTCCGAACCGGGCGACAGCGCCATCGACCGCATCCTGAAGCTGATTGAAGAGGCGGAGGAGCGTCGGGCGCCGATCGAGCGTTTTATCGATCGCTTCAGCCGGATCTACACTCCGGCCATTATGGTGGTGGCCCTGTTGGTCGCCATTGTCCCGCCCCTGCTCTTCGCCAGCGCCTGGCTGCCGTGGATTTATAAAGGGCTGACGCTGCTGCTGATCGGCTGCCCGTGCGCGCTGGTCATCTCCACCCCGGCAGCCATCACTTCCGGCCTGGCGGTCGCCGCTCGACGCGGAGCGTTAATTAAAGGCGGCGCGGCGCTGGAACAGCTGGGCCAGGTGCGCCAGGTGGCGTTCGACAAAACCGGCACCCTGACCGTCGGCCAGCCGCAGGTGACCTCGGTCATCGCCACGGCTGAGAATGACGATAACACGCTGCTGGCGCTGGCGGCGGCGGTTGAGCAAGGCTCCAGCCATCCGCTGGCGCAGGCTATCGTCCGCGAAGCGCAGCGGCGTCAGCTGAGTATTCCGCAGGCCAGCGGCCAGCGGGCGCTGGCCGGCTCCGGTATCGAAGCCGAGGTCAACGGCAGCCGTATCGTGATCTGCGCGGCCAGCAAAGCCGCCCCGTCAGAGCATGAGGCGCAGATCCAGCAGCTGGAGAGCGTCGGTCAAACGGTGGTGCTGGTCATGCGCGGCGAGACGCTTCTCGGCATCCTGGCGCTGCGCGACACCCTGCGCGACGACGCGCGTCAGGCAGTGGATGCCTTACACCAGCTGGGGGTGCAGGGGGTGATCCTTACCGGGGATAACCCGCGCGCCGCGGCGGCCATCGCCAGCGAACTGGGTCTGGAATTCCGCGCCGGCCTGCTGCCGGCGGACAAAGTCGAAGCGGTGATGGCGCTGAATGCCGATGCGCCGCTGGCGATGGTCGGGGACGGCATCAACGACGCCCCGGCGATGAAGGCGGCGACCATCGGCATCGCCATGGGCAGCGGCACCGACGTGGCGCTGGAGACCGCCGACGCCGCGCTGACCCACAACCGTCTGACCGGCCTGGCGCAGATGATCTCCCTGGCGCGGGCGACCCACGCGAATATTCGCCAGAACATCGCGATTGCCTTAGGGCTGAAGGGGATTTTCCTTGTCACCACCCTGCTCGGCCTGACCGGCCTGTGGCTGGCGGTGCTGGCGGATACCGGCGCCACCGTACTGGTAACGGCTAACGCGCTGCGGTTATTGCGTAAGAAGTTGTAGCATAGATACCGGCTTCCCTGCTCGCGCTACGCTTAGCAGGGCTACGGTTCCAGACCGTCGGGTAGCCCGGATAAGGCGCTACGCGCCGCTATCCGGGAGAGGCTCAGTGGCTTTTGCGGATCAGGTAGCGGTACGGCAGAGCTTCGGTTTGCTGGGCCACCAGCTCATGCTCCATAAAGCGGCAGAATCCCGGGATATCGCGGGTGGTGGCCGGATCGTCAGCAATAATCAGCAGCGTCTCGCCGACGGGCATTGTCCGCACGGTTTTACGCACCATCATGACCGGCTCCGGGCAGCGCAGTCCCAGGGCATCCAGAGTGTGGTCTGGAGTGGAGAAAAGTTCGCTCATTTTAGTCTCACATCAACAAAACGGCCCTAGTTTACCCCCAGTTCGCCAGTACGCAAGCCAGGTTAACGTTTGCGCGAAAAACAACCATTGCATTACGCCGGCAACGCAGTATCATGCAGCCGTTTTTCATTGGGTTCCCTCACCCCAACGTTCCGCTGCCGATTGCTCATTTACCTGAAGCATGACGGGCATAAAAAGGTCACAATATGAATCCGTTTACTACCGTACAGCGCAAAAAAGCGCTCGTCTGGCTTTCGCTATTTCATCTGCTGGTGATCACCTCCAGCAACTATCTGGTTCAGCTACCGATCTCCATCTTTGGTTTCCATACCACCTGGGGGGCGTTCAGTTTTCCGTTTATCTTCCTCGCCACCGATCTGACGGTGCGAATTTTTGGCGCACCGCTGGCGCGACGCATTATTTTTGCGGTGATGGTCCCGGCGCTGGTCATCTCCTACGCCATCTCCGCCCTGTTTTACATGGGCGAGTGGCAGGGTTTCGCGGCGCTGGGCACCTTTAATCTCTTCGTCGCGCGTATCGCCATCGCCAGCTTTATGGCCTATGCGCTGGGGCAGATCCTCGACGTCCACGTCTTCAACCGCCTGCGGCAGAGCCGCCGCTGGTGGCTGGCCCCCACCGCCTCGACGCTGTTCGGCAACATCAGCGATACCGTGGCGTTCTTCTTCATCGCCTTCTGGCGCAGCCCGGATCCATTTATGGCCGCCCACTGGGGGGAAATCGCCCTCGTCGACTACAGCTTTAAAGTGCTTATCAGCATCATTTTCTTCCTGCCGATGTACGGCGTACTGTTAAATATGCTGTTGAAAAGGCTGGCGGATAAATCTGATTTGTCGGCATTGCAGCCGAGTTAAAGGTACTCGCGGGCTGATGTGTTAAGATAGCCGGATGAGCCATTAGTGGCCGTTTATCGAAAGGAAGATGTCAATGCGCAATTTGGTTAAATATGTCGGTATTGGCCTGCTGGTGATGGGGCTTGCCGCCTGCGATAACAGCGATTCAAAAGCGCCAACCGTTGGGGCAGCAGCGGAGAGCAACACCAGCGGCCAGGCGATCAGCCTGCTGGATGGCAAACTGAGCTTCACCCTGCCTGCGGGCATGGCCGACCAGAGCGGCAAACTGGGTACTCAGGCGAACAACATGCACGTCTATTCTGACGCCACCGGCCAGAAAGCAGTCATCGTCATCGTCGGCGACAGCACCAATGAAGACCTGGCGGTGCTGGCGAAACGCCTGGAAGATCAGCAGCGTAGCCGCGACCCGCAGCTGCAGGTGGTGAGCAATAAATCGCTGGAGATCAAAGGTCACACCCTGCAGCAGCTGGACAGCATCATCTCCGCCAAGGGGCAGACCGCCTGGTCTTCCGTGCTCCTCGGCAAAGTGGATGACAAACTGCTGACCCTGCAGGTCACCCTGCCGGCGGACAACCAGCAGCAGGCGCAGACCGAAGCGGAAAGCATCATCAGCACCCTCACCATCCAGTAATTACTGGCCTGGTGCGACGGCCTCCGGTTCGCTGACCGGGGGCCGTTTTTTTAACCGCCAGCCCAGCAGCAGCGCCGCCATCACCAGACCTGCCGCCGCCAGATATATCACCAGGATCCCGGTCCACGCCATCAGCAAGCCGGCCAGCGGCCCGGTGACGCCTAACGACAAATCCATAAACACGGTATAGGTGGCCAGCGCCGACCCCTGGTTATGCTGCGGCACCGCTTTCACCGCCACCACGCCCAGCGCCGGAAAGACCAGTGAGAACCCGGCCCCGGTAAGAAAGGTGCCGATTTTCGCCAGCAGCGGCGTATCGGCAAAGCCGACCAGCAGCAGGCCGATGATCTCCACGCTAAAGCAGAGCATCGCCACGTTCAGCCCGCCGAGGCGGTTAATGGCGTTGGGAAACAGCAGCCGCGCGCCAACGAACGCGCAGCTGAACAGCGTCAGGGCGAAGGCCGCCCCGTCCCAGCCTTTGGCGTCATAAAACAGCGTGATAAAGGTGGCGATAACCCCGAAACCGGCGGAGGCCAGGGCCAGCGCCATGCCGTAGGGCCACACCCGCCCGAGCACCGCGCGAAACGACATTGCTTTGCCTTTCGCCGCCTTCACCGCTGCGCGGGGCAGCGCGCAGAGGATAGCCACCAGCGCAACCGCCATAATGACCCCGGCCAGGCCGCTGAGGCCAATTTGCGAATAGCACAGCACGCCGAGCGGGGCGCCCATCGCCATCGCCCCGTAGGTCACAATGCCGTTCCATGAGATGACCCGCCCGATATGCAGCGACCCAACAACGCCGACGCCCCACAGCGTCGAGCCGGTGCCGGCAAAGCTCTGGCCGATGCCGAGAATGACTCGCCCGAGGCATAGCAGCAGCAGGCTAACCAGCGGCCAGCCGCTGCTCCAGGCGGCCAGCAGATAGCTCAGACCGCTTAAAAAGCAGCCGCAGAGGCCGAAGACGACAATCTTTTTGGGCCCCAGCAGGTCAGCGTAGCGCCCGGCGTGCGGGCGGCTGAGCAGCGTGGCGAAATATTGCAGACTAATCACCAGGCCGGCCCAGAAAGCGTTAAAGCCCATTACATCATGCACATAGCCAGGAAGTACCGCCAGCGGCAAGCCGATGGTGAGGTAGCTGGCAAAGTTAAAAATAACCACGGAGACAATCCGCAGATTGAGGCGCAGTCCATTGAGCGCCGGTTCGGCGACGGGTTCGGGCATCAGGTTCCACCAGATTTGTACTATACAGAGCCACTATTACCACGACTTCTGTTGAAAAGCAGCCTTCCGATGGCAATAACCTCAGCGGCGCCATCGCCGCGCTCATCAGCATAAATTGCCGCGACGATTATTCGACTTTCCTTAATGGAAGGATATATACACATTAATAATTATCGCTATTGCCTGAGCAGGGTTAAATTACTTATACTTCCTCACGGCTCTGATAGCGTCTCATTGTTTATCATGATGTTAATATTTTAATAACATCATATTTCCCCCTCCGGCCCGTTTTAATACAGATGAACATATTGCCTGACAGAACAACCACAGCATATCAGCCTATATAAAAGTTTCTTACGTGGCATAAGTTAATGCCAGTAGCCAATATATTGACATGGAGTATTCATGAAAAAAATTATTCACTGGATGATTGCCGCTACGGTTGTCGGTGCGCTCGCCGGTTGCGCACGGACAGCCCCTATTGAACAGGTCAATGCGATAGTGAGCGCCGGCCATACGGAAGCGCAGGTCAAGGATGCCATTATCAAAGCAGGTGCTCAGCGCCAATGGATTATGTCTGACGCGGGCCCTGGCGTCATAAAAGGTAAATTGCAAAATCGCGACCATGTCGCGGATATTAAAATTAACTACTCCGCAACAAGTTATTCTATTGTCTATGTGAGTAGCATTAATCTCATGGCCGCCAACGGAAAAATTCATAGAAACTATAACCGTTGGGTACACAACCTCGATAAAGATATTCAGGTTACGCTGGCAGCAAACACCGCTCTGCAACAATAAATATACATACGGGTCACTACTGACCCGTTTCGCCGATTATTTGTAATAAGGTTGTACCGAACGTGTACCAAAAGGATTCTCTCAGCGCACTTGATGCCATTACTGAAGCGCAGCGTATTGCTTTTGCCCCCATGCTCTTTCAAACCGCATTATGTCTACGCAACTCAGGTATTCTGGGTTATCTGGACCAACAAGGTAAACGCGGTGCAACGTTTGCAGCCATCAGTGAAATTTTCGACGGAAAAGAATATGCCGTTAGCGTTTTGCTCGATATGGGATTAAGCGGTCGTATCCTGACCTATAAAGAGGAACGCTACCACCTCTCTAAAATAGGACATTTCTTACTTCATGATCCGATGACGCGAGTAAATATGGATTTTACTCAAGACGTTTGTTATCAAGGATTATTCTTTCTGGAAAATGCGCTCCAGGAGGGAAAGCCTTCAGGATTAAAAGTTTTTGGTGAGTGGCCAACGATTTACCCTGCCTTGTCACAGCTACCACCCGCGGCGCGCAAAAGCTGGTTTGCCTTCGACCATTACTATTCTGATGGCGCTTTCACTGCAGCGCTGCCCTATGTATTCGCCAGCCAGCCCGCAAGGCTGTACGATGTAGGCGGTAATACCGGGAAATGGGCGCTACGCTGTTGCCAGTACGATGAAAATATCGCGGTCACGTTATTAGATTTACCGCAACAAATTGCACTGGCACGGGAAAATATAGAAAATGCTGGCCTTGCCCATCGCATCGATTTTCATGCTGTGGATATGCTGAGTGACGCCCCCCTACCCGGAGAAGCGGATATCTGGTGGATGAGTCAGTTCCTGGACTGTTTCTCGCCAGAACAAATCATCACCATACTCAGTAACGTGGCACAGGTCATGAAACCTGGCGCCCGCCTGTACATTCTGGAATTGTTCTGGGATGCGCAGAAATTTGAAGCAGCATCATTTAGTCTGAATGCGTCTTCACTCTATTTTACCTGTATGGCCAACGGCAACAGCCGTTTCTACAGCGTAGAGAAGTTTTATCGCTATCTTGAAATGGCGGGGTTCGAAGTAGAACAGCGTCACGATAATTTAGGCGTTGGGCATACCTTGTTGATATGCCACAAGAATAATTGATTGATCGCGGATGCGAGTGGATGACATTTTCATTTAACATTGTTGATTGGCAGGCCTTCGCGCCTGGCGTCAGTGGCCCCGAGCAATGGCAACGGTGGTCACAGCATTTGCACGCCATCGATCCCGCCGCGGCGCCACCCAAACTCAGCGAATTGCCGATGATGACCGCACGCCGGCTCAGCTCGGGAAGTAAGCTGGCTGTGGAATGCGGTCTGGCTATGCTCCGTCGCCATGAAATCGATGCCGTTCTTTATACCAGCCGTCACGGCGAACTGGAGCGCAACTATCGGATCCTCCATGCGCTGGCTATGGAGCAAGCGATCTCGCCGACCGATTTCGCCTTATCGGTGCATAATTCCGCCGTGGGTAATCTGACGATTGCTGCAAAAAAAGCGATTATGTCGTCATCCCTTTCTGCCGGGCGCGATACGTTTCAGCAGGGATTATACGAAGTGATGGGCCTGCTACAGGCGGGTTATCAGCGCGTGTTGATGGTTGATTTCGACGGTTTTCTCCCTGAGTTTTACCACGCTCAGTTGCCGTCAGGTATCACCACCTGGCCCTATGCGGCAGCCTGGGTGATTGAGCCCGGTCGCCAGTGGCAATGCCACGCCCAGCCTCATGCAGCCGTTGCTGAAAGTCCATTACCGCAAAGTTTACTGTTCTTGCAGTACTATTTGCAGAATGCCTGCACGTTCACGCTTCCCGGCGATCGCGTGCAATGGCAATGGAGCCGCGCATGAAGCCGTTTTTCCACCGGCTTAATCGGCTCTGGCGCGCAGCGATGACCGGTTTCTGCTTCGCACTGTTTGGCATTGGCGGCCTGCTGCTCTCGCTCATCTGGTTTAATCTGCTGCTGGTTTTGGTACGTAATAAAACCCGCCGACGCCGTATCGCGCGGCGCAGCATTTCCGTTAGCTTTCGCGTATTCCTCAGCGTGGTGAAAAGCGTCGGCGTTCTCGATTACCGTATCGATGGCCGCGATATTTTGCGCGCGGAGCGCGGTTGCCTGGTGGTCGCCAATCATCCCAGCCTTATTGACTACGTAATGCTGGCCTCGGTGATGCCGGAGACCGACTGCATGGTAAAAAGCGCGCTGCTGAAAAATCCATTCGTCAGCGGCGTGATCCGCGCCGCCGATTATCTGATTAACGATCAGGCCGATGCCCTGCTGCCGGCAAGCCGGCAGCGTTTACAGCAAGGCGATACGATTTTGATTTTCCCTGAAGGCACGCGCACCATGCCGGGGAAAAAAATGCAGCTACAGCGGGGGGCGGCTAATATCGCAGTACGCTGCGGCAGCGATTTACGCATTGTCGTCATCCGCTGTACCGAGCATATGCTGGGTAAACAAAGCAAATGGTACGACGCGCCGCCAACTAAGCCGCGGTTTACCGTCGAGGTTGGAGAGCGGCTGCCAATACATCAGTTTTATGATGCCAATAAACAAGAACCGGCGCTGGCCGCAAGACAGTTGAACCGTCATATTTTGCTTAAATTAGAAACAGGCACTCTCCCTGAAACAGGAATGAATGATGCAAGCGCTCTATCTTGAAATTAAAAATCTGATCATCAGTACATTGAACCTGGACGAGCTGTCCGCTGATGATATCGACACCGACGCCGCGCTTTTTGGCGATGGTCTGGGCCTGGACTCAATTGATGCGCTGGAGCTGGGTCTGGCGGTGAAAAATCAGTACGGCGTGGTGCTGTCGGCTGAAAGTGAAGAGATGCGTCAGCATTTCTACTCTGTCGCCACGCTGGCGGCATTTATTCAAGCACAGCGCGCCTGAGGAGAGTGGTTATGAATGAACAACAAGCCATTTACGAAGAAATCTCCGCGCTGCTGGTGAACGTGTTTGAAATCGATCCGCAGGATATTACGCCTGAGGCCCGCCTGTACGAAGATCTTGAACTGGACAGTATCGACGCCATCGACATGATCGTCCATCTGCAAAAGAAAATTGGCAAGAAAATCAAGCCAGAAGAGTTCAAAACTGTCCGCACCGTGCAGGATGTGGTCGATGCGGTAGAACGCCTGTTCAAAGAAGAATAATTCACCGTGTCGGGCATTCGCTCACTGCCAGTTGTGCCATTGCTGACGGGCATATTGCTGCTGGCCTGGCCGTTTATCATCTGGTTCGGCCTCGCGCATAACAGCCTGCAAGGGTTGTTACCGCTCATGGCGCTGATGTTGTTTTTACGCTTTCGTCAGACCCGGCGACGGGCGGGAGCGCTGAGCGTGGTCACTCAGATTGTGGCGGTGGCCGGCATGACGCTGTGTATTGCCAGCTACCTGCTGAAAACCCATCAGTTACTGCTATTTTACCCGGTGGTGGTGAACAGCGTGATGCTGGCGGTGTTTGGCGGTTCGCTATGGTCCAGAATGCCGATAATTGAGCGTCTGGCGCGACTGCATGAACCGGATCTTCCGGAGCGGGCTGTACGCTATACCCGGCGCGTCACCCAAATCTGGTGCGCCTTTTTCATCATTAACGGTGGCATTGCGCTTTTTACCGCGCTGTATGGCGATCTGTCCCTGTGGACGGCGTGGAACGGCATGATTTCCTATCTGCTGATGGGCACGCTCATGGCCGGCGAGTGGCTGGTGCGCCAGCGGGTGATAAAACGAGATAAACCATGAAGCAGCCTCTCCCGTTGGACCAGTGGCTCAGCGCCGCGCGTTCGCCGGAAACGCCGATCGCCTGGCAGGACACGCACCTCTGGACGCTTGCACATCTGCGCCATGATGTCGCCCACCTGCTCACGCACTTGCGTCAGCAGCCAGCCATGCGCTGGGCGTTGTGCATTGAAAATAGCTACTTGTTTATCGTCGCTCTGCTGGCAACCCTGCATGCCGGCAAAACGCCGGTCCTTCCCGGCCACGGCCGTATTTCGCTGTTAAATGAGCAGAAGGCGCTGTTTGACGGCATTCTCAGCGATAAAGCGCTGGCATGGGATGGCGCGCTGGTGATTGTCGAGTCCACGATGGCGGTAACGAGCGGCCAGATGCATTTTCCCGCGCCAGGCAAAGAGGCTTGCATTGAATTATTCACCTCCGGTTCCACCGGTCAACCGAAGCGAATTTGCAAACCGATCGGATCGCTCGACCGCGAGGCGGCGCTGTTATCCGACTGCTATGCCGGGCGTCTGGCAGGCTGTCGGGTGGTGGCATCCGTAGCGCCGCAGCATCTGTATGGCCTGACGTTTCGACTGTTCTTGCCAATGGCGTTGGGTTTACCGCTTCACGCGGACATGCTGGAGTACACCGAGCAGTTAACGGCGTTAAGCCGGAAGCATCGCTATCTGTTTATTAGTAGTCCGGCCTTCCTTAAACGTCTCGACCACCGGCTTACCCCTCCGCCGATCGAAATGATCGTGTCCGCAGGCGGCAAGCTGCTTTGGCAGGATGCCGTGCAAACCGCCCGCTGGTGCAATACCTGGCCGGATGAAATTTACGGCAGTACGGAAAGCGGCGTCATCGCCTGCCGCCAGCGCGTGCAGGATGAGGCGCCATGGCAACCGTTTCCCGGCATCCGCTTTCAGCCAGAAGGCGATGCGTTCCGCCTTTTTTCTCCGCTTATTACCGATAACCGCGGCCAGCTGCTCGAGGATATTTTGCATTTTCGCGAGAGTGGCCACTTCCATTTGGCAGGCCGTCGGGATCGCGTGGTCAAAATTGAAGAGAAGCGCATTTCGCTGAGCGAAGTGGAGCAGCGCCTGCTGGAACTTGAAGGCATCATTGATGCCGCCGTGTTACCCATCACCCGCGGAAGCCGTCAGAGTATTGGCGTATTGCTGGTGCTGGATAACCATGCCCGCCAGCGCTGGGGAAAAAGCCAGGAGACTCATTGGCGAAAAGCACTGCGCCCTCTGCTGGAACCGGTCGCCATTCCCCGCTACTGGCGGGTTATCGACGAGATCCCCGTCAATAGTATGAACAAGCGTGTCTACGCGCAGTTACAGGAGTTATTTCATGCAGCCCCATGAAATTGAGCGCCGTCAGCCACAAGCCGATCGGGTTGAAATCATTTTATCGGTGGATCCGGCGTTATTCTGGTTTCGCGGCCACTTTGCCGTTCAGCCCTTGTTGCCAGGCGTCGCGCAGATTGACTGGGCGATGCATTACGCCACCACCTTGCTGGCGCCCGGCTGGCGCTTTCACGATATTCACAATGTGAAATTCCAGTCGCCGCTCCTGCCGGGGGCGATCGTGACGCTCACTCTTAGCTGGCAGGAAGCGCGTCAGCTCATCACCTTCAGCTATCAGCGCCACGATGGCGAAACACGACATACCGCCAGCAGCGGGAAGATTCGCTTATGTCGCTAACCTTCTCCCCCTGCGTGGTGATCCCGTGCTATAACCACGGCGCGATGATGTCGCGGGTGCTGGCGCGCCTGCAGCCGTTTGATCTTCCCTGTATCGTGGTGGACGACGGCAGCGACCGTCGCACACAGCTGGAGCTGGCGCGACTGGCGCTGGAAAACCCGGATCTGACGTTGATCCGCTTACCGCAGAACGCCGGAAAAGGCGCCGCGGTCATCTGCGGATTACAGGCCGCAGCGCAAGCCGGGTTCAGCCACGCGGTGCAGGTCGATGCCGATGGACAGCACGCCATCGAAGATATTCCGCAGCTGCTGGCGCTGGCGCAGAAGCATCCCGAGGCGCTGATCTCCGGCCAGCCGGTTTACGACGACTCAATCCCGCGCTCGCGCCTGTACGGACGCTGGATCACCCACGTCTGGGTATGGATTGAAACGCTATCGCTGCAGCTAAAAGACAGCATGTGCGGCTTTCGCGTCTATCCGCTGGCGCCGACGCTGCAGCTGGCTAAGCGCGTGCCCCTCGGCAAGCGGATGGATTTTGATACCGAAGTGATGGTGCGCCTCTACTGGCAGGGGAACACCAGCTACTTTGTCCCGACCCGCGTGACCTATCCGCCGGACGGTTTGTCGCATTTCGATGCCCTCAGAGATAACTGCCGCATCTCGCTGATGCATACCCGACTGTTCCTCGGCATGTTGCCGCGGATCCCCTCGCTGCTGTTTCGCCGCGCTTCGCCGCACTGGGCGCGTCAGAAGGAGGTCAAAGGCTTATGGGGCATGCGCCTGATGCTGTTGGTGTGGCGGCTGTTGGGACGACACGCGTTTTCGCTGCTGCTCTACCCGGTGGTCGGCGTCTACTGGCTAACGGCCAGCACCGCGCGCCGCGCTTCACAAAACTGGCTTACCCGCGTGCGCGACCAGTTAGCCGCTCGTCAGCTGCCGGAGCCGGGCGAACTCAGTAGCTATCGTCACTTCCTGCGCTTTGGCAACGCGATGCTGGATAAAATCGCCAGCTGGCGCGGCGAACTGCAGTTTGGTCGCGATGTGGTGTTTGCCGCAGGAGCCGAAGAGACGCTCAATATCGACGATCCGCGCGGCAAACTACTGCTGGCCTCACATCTCGGCGATGTTGAAGCCTGCCGTGCGCTGGCGCAGCTGCAGGGCAGCAAGACCATCAACACGCTGGTGTTCAGCGACAATGCCCAACGCTTTAAGCAGATTATGGCGGAGATGGCCCCGCAGGCCGGGCTCAACCTGCTGCCGGTCACCGATATCGGTCCGGAGACCGCCATGCTGCTGCAGGAAAAACTGGATCGCGGAGAATGGATCGCCATTGTCGGCGATCGTATTGCGGTCAATCCGCAGCGCGGCGGCGAGTGGCGCGTCTGCTGGAGCCGTTTTATGGGGCAACCGGCCCCCTTCCCGCAGGGGCCCTTTATCCTCGCGGCTATTTTGCGCTGCCCGGTCAATTTGATGTTCGCTCTGCGTCAGCAGGGCAAGCTGCGCATTTACTGTGAGCCGTTCGCTGACCCGCTGCCGCTGCCGCGCGCCAATCGCCAGCAGGCACTGCAACATATCATCGATCGCTACGCCGAACGGCTGGAATATTACGCGCTGCAGTCGCCGCTCGACTGGTTTAACTTTTTCGATTTCTGGCGTTTGCCGGAGCCCAAAGATAAGGAGTAAAGGGTGCTTAACGATCCCCGTTTTACTGCTGAAGTAGAGCTAACCATTCCCTTTCACGACGTCGATATGATGGGCGTCGTCTGGCATGGCAACTATTTCCGCTACTTCGAAATTGCCCGCGAGGCGCTGCTTAACCAGTTCAACTACGGCTACCGGCAGATGAAAGCCTCCGGCTATCTGTGGCCGGTGGTGGATACCCGCGTGAAGTACCGGGACGTTATCACCTTCGAGCAGCGTATTCGCGTCCGCGCGCGTCTGGAAGAGTTCGAAAACCGCCTGCGCATTGGCTATGAAATTTTTGCCGCCGAGAGCGGCAAACGCACCACCACCGGCTACACCATCCAGGTCGCGGTGGACGAAAAAAGCGGCGAGATGTGTTTTGTCAGCCCGCAAGTTCTGTTTGAACGCATGGGGGTCACGCCATGAGATTGCTGCTGTTGGTGGGACTGTTCATCAGTCCGTTGGTCAGCGCCCTGACGCTCGATGACCTGCAAAAACAATTTAGCGAACAGCCGGTGGTGCGCGCCCACTTCGATCAAACCCGCACCATAAAGGATCTTCCGCAGCCGCTGCGATCCCAGGGGCGGATGTTGATCGCCCGCGACCAGGGCTTGCTGTGGGATCAAACCTCACCGTTCCCGATGCAACTGCTGCTGGATGACAAACGGATGGTGCAGGCGATTAACGGCCAGCCGCCGCAGACCGTCACCGCCGAAAACAACCCGCAGATGTTCCAGTTCAACCATCTGCTGCGCGCGCTGTTCCAGGCCGATCGTAACGTGCTGGAGGAGAACTTCCGCGTGGAATTCGCCGATAAAGGCGACGGGCGATGGACGCTGCGCCTGACGCCTGTCACCACGCCGCTGGATAAGATTTTCGCCAGCATCGATCTCGCCGGAAAAACCTACCTGGAGCATATTCAACTCAATGATAAACAAGGCGATCGCACCGATATCGCCCTTTCCCAACATCAACTGACGCCAGCGCAACTGACCGATGACGAACGCCAACGCTTTGCCGCCCAGTAAACGTCCTGCGCTGATCTGGGGCGTCGTCTGCCTGATACTGGCGGGCGCGCTGCTGGCGCTGTTGCCGCAGGCCCGGCTCAACAGCAGCGTGCTGGCGATGCTGCCCAAACAGACGCTCGGCGCGATCCCCCCCGCGCTGAACGACGGCTTTATGCAGCGTCTGGATCGCCAGCTGGTCTGGCTGGTCAGCCCCGGTAAACAGGCCGACCCGCAGGTGGCTCGCGACTGGCTGCGGTTGCTGCAAACCTCAGACGCGCTGGCCGAGGTCAAAGGCCCAATGGATGCCGCCAGTCAGCAGGCCTGGGGAACGTTTTTCTGGCAACATCGCAATGCGTTAATCGACCCCGCCACCCGCGCACGTCTGCAGGAGGGCGGCGAAGCGCAGGCCCAGTGGATCCTTTCGCAGCTCTATTCGGCGTTTTCCGGGGTCAGCGGTAAAGAGTTACAAAACGACCCGCTGATGCTGATGCGCGGCTCACAGCTGGCGATGGCGAATAGCGGCCAGCGGATGCAGCTGCAGGACGGGTGGCTGACCAGCAAAGACGCGCAAGGCAACGTCTGGTATCTGCTGCACGGCGAGCTGGCGGGTTCGTCGTTCGATATGCGACAGACGCACCGCCTGGTGACCACCCTCGCGCAGCTTGAAAAGGAATTAAAAGCGCGCCACCCGCAGGCGCAGCTGCTGTCGCGCGGCACCGTATTTTACAGTGATTACGCCAGCCAGCAGGCGAAGCGCGATATCTCCACTCTCGGCGCGGCCACCCTGTTCGGCGTCATCCTGTTGATCGTGGCCGTGTTCCGCTCGCTGCGTCCGCTGCTGTTATGCGCGATCTCTATCGCTATCGGCGCACTGGCCGGCACCGTTGCCACGCTGCTGCTGTTTGGCGAGCTGCATCTGATGACCCTGGTGATGAGCATGAGCATTATTGGCATTTCCGCAGATTACACGCTCTATTACCTGACCGAACGGATGGTCCATGGCGCAGCGGCTTCACCGTGGCAAAGCCTTGTTAAAGTACGGAAAGCGCTGCTGCTGGCGCTGCTTACCACCGTGGCGGCTTATTTAATCATGATGCTGGCCCCCTTCCCGGCCATTCGCCAGATGGCGCTATTTGCGGCCGTGGGGCTAAGCGCCTCATGCCTGACGGTGATTTTCTGGCAGCCATGGCTGTGCCATGGGCTCCCGGTGCGTCCCGTTCCAGCGATGGTGCTGATGTCGCGCTGGCTCGCGGCATGGCGGCGTAACAAAAAACTCGCCATCGGTCTGCCGGTGGTTCTGGCCATTTTCTCCCTGACGGGGCTCGCTCTCCTGCGGGTGGATGACGATATCTCACAGCTGCAGGCGCTACCGCAGAATATCCTCTCCCAGGAGCATGACATCACCGCGCTTACTGGCCAAAGCGTCGATCAAAAGTGGTTCGTGGTTTACGGCGACACGGCGCAACAAACGCTGCAGCGGCTTGAAGCCTTTATGCCCGCACTGGCTAAAGCGCAAACCGACGGTATGCTTGGCGGGTATCGCGCCATTCCGCTCAATTCACTGGCCCGCCAGCAGGAGGATCTGGCCCTGCTGAAGCAGGCGGCGCCGGCCATCGGCCAGGCGCTGAATAACGCCGGACTCACCGCTGTTCACCCCGACCTGCGGCCGATGCCGGTGACAGTCGGCGACTGGCTTGCCAGTCCGGCCAGCGAAGGCTGGCGGCTGCTATGGCTGACGCTGCCGGATGGCGAAAGCGGCGTACTGGTGCCAGTGAGCGGGGTGAAAGATAGCGCGGCGCTGAAGGCGCTCAGCACAACCCAGGCTGGCGTGGCGTGGGTCGATCGTAAAAGCGATTTCGACCAGCTTTTCGCGCTCTACCGTCATATTTTAACCGGGCTGCTCGGCGTTGCGCTGGCGGTGATTGCCTGCGGCGCCGCTATCCGCCTTGGCTGGCGCAAGGGCTTAATAAGCCTGGTGCCGTCGGTATTGTCGCTGGGATGCGGCCTGGGGGCGTTGGCGCTCACCGGCCACGCCGTTAACCTGTTCTCCTTACTGGCGCTGGTGCTGGTACTTGGGATTGGCATCAACTACACCCTGTTTTTCAGCAACCCGCGCGGCACGCCGCTGACATCGCTGCTGGCGGTTACCCTGGCGATGATGACCACTTTATTAACGCTTGGCATGCTGGTGTTTAGCGCCACCCAGGCCATCAGCAGCTTTGGCACTGTCCTGGTCAGCGGTATTTTCACCGCTTTCCTGCTGTCGCCGCTGGCGATGCCGAGCAAAAAAGAGAAAAAAAGACGATGAGAAGACCATCATTCTGGCGCGCCTTCGCGCTCTTCGCCGCCTTATTGCTGGCCGGCTGCAGTCATTCGCCGCCGGAGCCGCAAGGCCGTCCGCAGGCGTGGCTGGAGCCGGGTACGCGCGTCACGCTGCCGCCGCCGGGCATCTCGCCGGCCATCAGTTCCCAGCAGTTATTGACCGGCCGCTTCAACGGCCAAACCCAGTCGCTGCTGGTGCTGCTCAATGCCGATGATAAAAAGCTCACGCTGGCGGGCCTGTCGTCCGTCGGTATCCGCCTGTTCCTGGTGACCTATGATCAACAAGGGCTGCGCGCGGAACAGTCGATGGTGATCCCGCAACTGCCGCCCGCCAGCCAGGTGCTGGCCGATGTGATGCTCAGCCACTGGCCGCTTAGCGCATGGCTGCCGCAGCTGCCGAAAGGCTGGACGCTAACCGACCGCGGCGACAAACGCGAACTGCGTAACGCGCGCGGAAAACTGGTCACCGACATCACCTATATCAACCGCAAAGGCAAGCGCGTGCCGATTAGCATCGAGCAGCACGTCTTTAAATACCACATCACCATTCAATACCTGGGTGACTGAGATGATCTTCATTTCTGCTGTCGGCATGATTAACGCCCTGGGACGCGATAATGATGAAATCGCCGCCAATCTGGCCCGCGGTATAGCGCCCGGCATGCGCCCGCGTGAAGGGTGGTTACAGGGGCATCCGCAGGCGATTTTCGCGGGGGTGGACGGCGAACTACCCGCCATTCCCGATACCTTTCGCGACCATCGTTCGCGCAATAATCAGCTGCTGCTGGCGGCGCTGGCGCAGATCCAGCCGCAGGTGGATCGCGCCATCGCCCGCTATGGCCGGGCTCGGGTCGCCGTGGTGTTGGGCACCAGTACGTCAGGGCTGGATGAAGGCGACGTACACGTTAATTTGACGCTTAACGGCAAGGCGAGCGAGGCCTGGCGCTATCCACAGCAGGAGCTGGGCGACCCGTCGCGTTTTCTCAGCCGCTGGCTGGCGCTGGATGGTCCGGCATATACCCTGTCAACCGCCTGCTCCTCCAGCGCGCGGGCGATAATCAGCGGACGGCGGCTCATTGAGGCGGGGCTGGCAGATGTGGCGATCGTCGGCGGCGCGGATACCCTTAGCCGGATGCCCATCAACGGCTTTCACAGCCTGGAGTCGCTCTCCACGACGCAGTGCCAGCCGTTTAGCCGCGACCGCTGCGGGATCACCATCGGCGAAGGGGCGGCGCTGATGCTGCTGACCCGCGAGCCGCAGCCCATCGCGCTGCTGGGTATCGGCGAATCCAGCGACGCCTGGCATATTTCCGCCCCGCATCCCCAAGGAGAAGGGGCGATGCGCGCCATTCAGCAGGCGCTGGACGACGCGGGCATCATGCCGGAGCAGGTGGGTTACATTAACCTGCACGGCACCGCTACGCGGCTTAACGACCAGATAGAAGCCCGGGTGATCAACGCGCTGTTTGGCGAAAGGGTGCCCTGTAGTTCCACCAAACATCTGACCGGACATACGCTGGGTGCGGCAGGGATCACCGAGGCCGCCATCGGCATGCTGATCCTGCAACGCAATCTGTTGTTACCGGCACAGGATTTCAGCCAGTCTCCGCAGGATGACACGCTACCGCCGTGCGGGCTCATTGAACATCCGCAGCCGCTGTCGCGGCCAGTTATCCTGTCGAACTCTTTTGCCTTTGGCGGCAATAACACCAGCATCCTGCTCGGGAGAATGTCATGAGCCACTTTTTATCACCCGGCAGTTACCTGCCGCACGACGCGCCGATGCTGCTGCTGGAAGAGGTCGAGGAGGTGACCGCCGACACCGCCACCTGCCGCGTCGCGGTCTCACCCGGCAGCGTTCTGGCGCCATTTCTCGATACCAACGGCGATCTTCCCGGCTGGTTCGCCCTTGAATTAATGGCGCAGACCGTCGGCGTCTGGTCCGGCTGGCACCGCCAGCAGCAAGGACAAACATCGCTCGCTTTAGGCATGGTGCTGGGCGCGCGCGAACTGGTTTGCGCGGCCGGGAGCCTGCCGGGCGGAAAGACGCTGTCCATCAGCGTGAAGCTCTTGATGCAGGATGAACGTTTCGGCAGCTTCGAAGGCACCATTATGGTGGACGATGACGTCCTGGCCAGCGGGCGGGTCAACACCTTCCAGCCCACAACAGAAGAACTTAGCACTTTATTTCAACAAGGAGCGTCAGAATGAGTCGTTCAGTTTTGGTTACCGGCGCCAGCAAAGGCATCGGTCGCGCTATCGCCTGCCAGCTGGCAGCGGACGGTTTTGTGGTGGGCGTCCACTATCATCGCGACCGCGCGGGGGCGCAACAGACGCTGGAGGCGATAACCGCCGCCGGCGGCGACGGCCGGCTGCTGAGTTTTGACGTCGCCGATCGTCAGCAATGCCGCGAGGTACTGGAGCAGGATATGGCCGACCATGGCGCGTGGTATGGCATTGTCAGCAACGCCGGCATCGCCCGCGACGGCGCCTTCCCGGCGCTTGGCGATGACGACTGGGACGCTGTGATCCACACCAACCTCGACAGTTTTTATAACGTCATTCATCCCTGCATCATGCCGATGATTAGCGCGCGCCAGGGCGGACGTATCATCACCCTCTCCTCGGTTTCCGGCGTCATGGGCAACCGCGGCCAGGTCAACTACAGCGCCGCCAAGGCGGGCATTATCGGCGCCACCAAAGCGCTGGCGATAGAACTGGCAAAACGCAAAATCACCGTTAACTGTATTGCGCCGGGTCTTATCGACACCGGGATGATTGACATGGAAGAGCACGCGCTGAAAGAGGCGATGACCATGATCCCGATGAAACGCATGGGTCAGGCCGACGAGGTGGCCGGGCTTGCCAGCTATTTAATGTCGGATATCGCGGGCTACGTCACCCGCCAGGTCATTTCCATCAACGGGGGGATGCTATGATACGCCGGGTGGTCATTACAGGGATGGGCGGGGTGACCGCGTTTGGCGAAAACTGGCAGGATGTCGCCACCAGGCTGCGGGAATATAAAAATGCGGTGCGTAAGATGCCGGAATGGCTGGCGTATGACGGACTGCATACGCTGCTGGGGGCGCCAATCGACGATTTCACCCTGCCGGAGCATTATACCCGCAAGCGTATCCGCGCGATGGGCCGGGTATCGCGACTCTCCACCCGCGCCACTGAACTCGCGCTGGAGCAGGCCGGGCTTATCGGCGACACCGTGCTGACCAACGGCCAAACCGGCATCGCTTACGGCTCGTCAACCGGTAGTACCGGTCCGGTGAGCGAGTTCGCCACCATGTTGACGGAGAAACATACCAACAATATCACCGGCACTACCTATGTGCAGATGATGCCGCATACTACCGCGGTGAATACCGGATTATTCTTCGGTCTGCGGGGGCGCGTGATCCCCACCTCCAGCGCCTGCACCTCCGGCAGCCAGGCGATTGGCTACGCCTGGGAAGCCATTCGCCATGGTTACCAAACGGTGATGGTGGCCGGCGGTGCCGAGGAGCTCTGCCCTTCGGAAGCCGCGGTATTCGATACCCTCTTCGCCACCAGCCAACGCAATGACGAACCGGCCCTCACCCCCTCTCCGTTCGATGAACAGCGAGATGGTCTGGTGATTGGCGAAGGCGCCGGCACGCTGATCCTTGAAGATCTCGAGCATGCCAAAGCGCGCGGCGCAACCATCTACGGTGAAATCGTCGGGTTCGCCACTAACTGCGATGCGGCCCATATTACCCAGCCGCAGCGCGAAACCATGCAGATCTGCATGGAACAATCGCTAAACATGGCGGGCTTAAGCCCCCGGGACATCGGCTATATTTCGGCCCACGGCACCGCCACCGATCGCGGCGATATCGCGGAAAGCCAGGCAACGGCGGCCGTTTACGGCGACAGCGTGCCGATCTCTTCGCTGAAAAGCTATTTCGGCCATACGCTTGGCGCTTGCGGGGCGTTAGAAGCGTGGATGAGCCTGCAGATGATGCGCGAAGGCTGGTTTGCGCCAACGCTGAATCTCCATAAACCGGACGCCAACTGTGGCGAACTGGATTACATCATGGGGGAAAAGCGCAAACTGGAGTGTGAATTCCTGCAGAGCAACAACTTCGCCTTCGGCGGCATTAACACCTCAATCATTATTCGACGCTGGCCTTGAAATGTATCAGCTTTTTCTGGGTAAGATCTCCGCCCTTAGCGCCCTGCCGTTACCGCCTGCGTTGATGGCGCAGGCGCCGGACGGACCGCGACGAGCCAGCTGGCTTGCCGGCCGCGCGCTGCTGGCGCAGGCGGCTGCCCCGCTGACGGATATTCAGCTTGGCGAACAGGGCAAGCCTGCCTTCCCCGTCGCGCGCGGGCTGTGGTTTAACCTTAGCCACAGCGGCGACGATATTGCCCTGCTGCTCAGCGATAAAGGCGAGGTGGGTTGCGACATCGAAGTGATTCGCCCGCGCGAAGGCTGGCGCCGCCTGGCTAACGCCCTGTTCAGCGAAAGCGAGCACCAGGAACTGGCGCAGGCTTCGCCGGCGCAGCAGCTCACGGTCTTCTGGCGTATCTGGACGCGCAAAGAGGCGCTGGTGAAACAGCGCGGCGGCAGCGCCTGGCAGATGGCCTCCGTTGACAGCGCCTGTCACGGCCCGCTGTCGCTCAGCCAGATTCTGCACGATGGGTTAAGTATTGCGGTCTGTACGCCGACGCCGTTCACGCTGACGGACGCGCGCATTCAACATTTCAGCGGCGCGGTTTAAGCGATCAAAAGATGATGGCGGAAAAGCCGCTCGCCTTTCGGAATATTGGCAGCCAGCGAACCGCTACACTTATCAGGCGCGACTCACAAAAGGAATACCTATGTCCCCTCCGCAGGCTGATAAAGCCGGGCTCCATATTTTACTTAAGCTGGCGGCGCTGGTGATTATCCTCGCCGGGATCCACGCCGCCGCCGATATTCTGGTGCAGCTCCTGCTGGCGCTGTTTTTCGCTATTGTCCTCAACCCGCTGGTCACCTGGTTCATTCGCCGCGGGGTGCGGCGCCCGTTCGCCATTACGCTGGTGGTGACGGCAATGCTGGTCATGCTGACCGCGCTGCTTGGCGTGCTGGCGGCGTCGCTCAATGATTTTGTCGCCATGCTGCCCGATTTCAACCGCGCCCTGACGCGTAAGATCGTCCAGCTCCAGGAGTATCTCCCCTTTCTCAACCTGCATATCAATCCGGAACGCATGCTGCGACGTATGGATTCAGAACGGCTGATGACCTGGGCCACGACGCTGATGACCCAGCTTTCCGGGGCGATGGCCAGCATTGTGCTGCTGGTGATGACGGTGATCTTTATGCTGTTTGAGGTGCGCCACCTGCCCTACAAACTGCGTTTTGCCCTCAATAACCCTCGCCTGCATATCGCCGGGCTGCACCGGGCGCTGAAAGGCGTCACCCACTATCTGGCGCTGAAAACGCTGATCAGCCTGTGGACCGGCCTGATTGTCTGGCTGGGGCTGCTGGCGATGGGGGTGCAGTTCGCGCTGATGTGGGGGGTGCTGGCGTTCCTGCTGAACTATGTGCCGAATATCGGCTCCGCCATCTCCGCCATCCCGCCCATGCTGCAGGCGCTGCTGTTCAGCGGCATCTATGAGTGCCTGCTGGTCGGGGCGCTGTTTCTGGTGGTGCATATGGTGTTGGGCAACATGGTGGAGCCGCGCATGATGGGCCACCGGCTGGGGATGTCGACCCTGGTGGTGTTCCTGTCGCTGCTGGTCTGGGGCTGGCTGCTGGGGCCGGTGGGAATGCTGCTCTCGGTGCCGTTAACCAGCGTCTGTAAAATCTGGATGGAGACCACCGTCGGGGGCAGCAAGCTGGCGATCCTGCTCGGCCCGGGGCGCCCCAAAAGCCGGCTCCCCGGCTAGCGGCGTTTCACCGGCCAGAAGATGGTCAATACGCCGGCGACGATAATCGCCACGCCCAGCAGTGATTGCCAGTGGAACGGCTCATGCCAGCCGGGCAGCCAGATGGCGGCGGCCCAAACGAGGATATAGCTCAGGCTCAGCAGCGCATACGCTTTCGACAGCGGCAGACGGTGGAGGGCAAAGTACCAGCAGACCATCGACAGCAGGTAGCCCAGCAGGCCGAAAAACAGGCCGAAGGTGCCGGGCTGGAGATGCAACAGATGCTGGAGAAACGCCAGATTATCGGTCAGCGGCGGCAACACCACCATGGCGCTGCGCAGTAGCAGCTGCGCGCCGCTGACGAGGCCGACGCTGAATAATGCCCAGAGAAAGCCCATCAGACGCTGGTCCCCAGAATGACAATGCCCACGACGATCAACCCGACGCCAAACCAGTGGCGGGGAGCGACCGGCTCATGCCAGATGCCCCAGCCCGCGAGGGTGACCCAGACGAAGTTCAGACTCAGCATCGGATAGGCGATGCTCACCGGAATTGACTGCAGGACGCTCAGCCACAGCAGCATGCCGCAGCCGAGGCATAACAGCGCCATCCCCAGCCAGAAGAGTATATGACGACTCCGCCGTCCGCGACGGGACGGGCGGGTCGCCTGTTTCTGGCACAGCTGTCCGGCGCAGCTCAGCAGGCTGGCGAACACCAGACAGATCCAGACGCTCATTGCGGCAGATACTGAAGGAAAACGACCCGCCCCAGCTCGTAAGCGTTATCGGGTTTCGGTAACGGTAAGTCGAGCATACTCTCTCCTTTATCCATCAACAGCACCAGCGAGACCGGCCCCTGCTGACGATGCGCGGCCAGCCAGTCGGCAAACCCGGCCTGGCTGACAAAGCTTCCCTGAGCGTCCGGCCAGTCGAGACCGTACTTCAGCTCACCCTGTTTGTCGAACATAATAATATCGCTTCGCTTCAGCTCCCAGGCCAGGCCGCCGGCGATCCCGACGTTGTTGGTCAGGACGTAGCGGCTGGGCTGCAGGGATTCGCTGACGATATCCACGAGGAACTGCGGCTGTTTGCTGTCGATAACCCGGTCCGGGATGGCGAAGCCCACCAGCAGCGCCAGGCCGAGCGGGCAAAGCGCCGCCAGGCTCCAGCGGCGGCCAGCGTCTTTCATCGCCAGCCAGCCCATCAGCGCCCAGACGGCGAAGGCGATCGCCGCCAGCAGACATTTATACAGCTCAATCTTGGTCCACACCGGCTTGTGCATCACGCCCCAGGGCGAGACCACCAGCACGGCGATCAGCCCCAGCAGGCCGACGCCCAGGTTGATCATCCCGTTGACCCGTAACGCTTTCGCGCCGGTCTTCGCCGCCTCCAGCGCGTAGCGCGCCATCAGGATCGACAGCGGCGCAAAGCACGGCAGGATATAGGTCGGCAGTTTGCCTTTGGCGATACTGAAGAACAGGAGCGGCATCGCCACCCAGCCTAACAGATACAGCGCGCCGCGGGCCTCATCGCGCTCAAGCCAACCGCGCTTCAGCGCCCCCGGCAGCAGGGCCAGCCACGGCAGGCTGCCGGCGATCAGGAACGGGATGTAGTACCAGAACGGCGCTTTGTGCTGGGCGTCTTTTTCGGCGAAACGCTGAATATGCTCGACCCAGAAGAAGTAGCGCCAGAAGTCCGGCTCGCGCTGGGCGATAGCCAGCCCCCAGGGCAGCACCACCAGCGTACAGACGACCACCGCCAGCCAACCGTAGGTCAGCACTTCACGCCAGCGTCGACGGGCGAGCACCCACGGCAGAACGCCCACTACCGGCACCGCCAGCGCAAGGAAGCCTTTGGTCATCACCCCCATACCGCAGGCGACGCCCAGCAGCGCGTAACCCAGTATTTTGCCGCTGCGGCTCTGCGCCTGCGTCGCGCCCCAGAAACTGCACATCGCCAACGCCAGCCACAGGGTGATCATCGGGTCCAGCACCGCATAGGTGCCAATCGCATACACCAGCATCGCGGTGAGAAAAATCACCGGCGACAGGACAGCTACCTTTTTGTCGCGAAAGACGCGCCACGCCAGCCAGGCCACCAGCACGGCGGTCATGGTGATGGCGAAGACCGACCCAAAGCGTACGCCGAAGTTATTATGGCCAAACAGCCATTGACCGATACTGTTGATCCAGTAACCGGCAATCGGCTTTTCGAAATAGCGCAATCCGAGAAAATGCGGCACCACCCAGTCGCCGGTGGCCAGCATTTCACGGCTGATCTCCGCATAGCGGGTTTCATCGGGTTGCCAGAGCAAACGGAAATTAAGCGGCAGCAGGTAATACAGCGCAAACAGCGCAATCAGAGAGACGCCATAGCGAATGCTTTTCATCAAACACCCGAAGTCAGTAATTGTTCACGTCCGAGCCAGCCTTCCCGGCCAGCCAGTTCACCCCGAACCACTTTGCCAGACGGCAGCTCGCTAAAGTCAGCGGGCAACAGCTGGCTCAGTGGGCAAAACTGAATTTCTTCTTCTGCCGCCATGGTCAGCAGTTCATTGAACTGATCCGCGTAGGCAATGCCTTCCACTTCGGCGTGAATGGTATAGACCGGCACGCCCGGGTCGCGATGGATGCAGTCGAGGAGATAGCGGTTAAAGCCGGCGATTTCCACCGCCGTGCCCACCGCCTCGTCCCAGGTCGGCAGCGTGACCGGGATCTGCACCGTACCGGAGACGCCGCTGCCGAGCTGGGGCAGAAACGGCCGCGTGCCGCGACAGTCGCTGTTGTAGAGGAAATCGAAGGATTCTTTGGCTTTCACCACTCGCTGATCGGCGCGCCAGCCGGCGACAGCCGAACAGGTGACCGGCCGGCCGATGATGCGTTCGAGCTCCAGCAGGCCGCGCTCAACCTCCAGCGTCAGCCGTTCCTGCGGCCAGACGCCGCTCCACGCCTGCCAGCTGTAGTGGTCCCAGGCGTGCAGGCCCACTTCATGAGACTCGGCGGCGGCGCGGATCACCGCTTCGTTCCCCGCGCCGATGCGGCGTCCCGGCCAGGCGGTGCCGGCCAGCAGAATATCCCAGCCGTACAGCGAGGCCGCTCTGGAGCGCAGCATCTTCCACAGAAACTTCGGTTTTACCAGGCGCCACAGGTGGCGTCCCATATTGTCCGGCCCGACGCTGAAGAAGAAGCTTGCCTGGATCCCGTGCTGACCCAGCAGGTCCAGCAGCCGCGGAACGCCGTCCCGCGTGCCGCGAAAGGTATCGACATCTATGCGTAAGCCGACCTGTTTCATGGATTTTTAGCGTCCACCAGTTCAACCGTGCGCAGGAAGAAGTCCAGCGTATGCTCAACGGTCTCTTCCATCTCCACCTTCGGCTCCCAGTTCAGGCAGCGTTTGGCGTTGCGGATGCTCGGTTTGCGATGCTCAACGTCCTGATAGCCCTTGCCGTAGTAGTCGCTGCTTTCCACTTCGCGGAAGCCGGCAAACGGCGGGAAGCGATCGCGCAGCGGATGACGTTCGAAGCAGGCCAGCAGCATCTCCGCCAGCTCTTTGATGCTCGCTTCGTTATCCGGGTTACCGATGTTGATGATCTGCCCGTCGCAGCGGCCGTCTTTGTTCTCGATGATGCGGAACAGCGCTTCGATACCATCGCTGATGTCGGTGAAGCAGCGCTTCTGCTTACCGCCTTCGATGAGCTTGATCGGCGAGCCTTCCACCAGGTTGAGGATCAGCTGGGTGATGGCGCGGGAGCTGCCGATACGCGCGGCGTTGAGGTTATCCAGACGCGGCCCCATCCAGTTGAACGGACGGAACAGGGTGAACTTCAGGCCATTCTTATCGCCATAGGCCCAGATCACGCGGTCCAGCAGCTGCTTGGAGACCGAGTAGATCCAGCGCTGTTTGTTGATCGGCCCGACCACCAGATTGGAAGTGTCTTCGTCGAAGTTTTTATCAGTGCACATGCCGTACACTTCCGAGGTCGACGGGAAGATGATGCGCTTATTGTATTTCACGCAGTCGCGGATGATCTTCAGGTTCTCTTCGAAATCCAGCTCGAAGACGCGCAGCGGGTTGCGGGTGTACTCGATAGGGGTGGCGATGGCCACCAGCGGCAGCACCACGTCGCATTTCTTAATGTGATATTCGATCCACTCGGAGTGAATGCTGATATCGCCTTCCACAAAGTGGAAACGCGGGCAGTCGAGGAAACGGCTGATGGCGTCGGAGCCGATATCCAGGCCGTAAATCTCATAGTTGTCGTCCTGCAGCAGGCGTTCGGTCAGATGGTTACCGATAAAGCCATTGACGCCGAGGATCAGCACCCGGGTGCGACGCTTAACCGCCACCACCGGTTTGCTGCTGATCACCGCCCCGGACACCAGGCCCAGCCCCTGCGCCAGCTGGGCGCCCTGCATGTACACCCCGCGTTCGGTCTGGCCGGTGACAATCTCCAGCGCCCCCTCCTGGCACGCCACGATCAGCGGCGCAACGGAGATAACGGTACCCGGTTTGGCTGCCGGCAGATCATGACGGACGCGGGATTTCCAGACGATAAACTTGTTCGCGCCGGCGTAGCCGAAGGCGCCCGGCCACGGATCGGAGACCGCACGCACCAGATTGTGCAGGGTCTGCGCCGGCTGCTCCCAGTCGAGGCGGCCATCTTCCGGGGTACGACGCCCCACATAGGTCGCCTGGCTGTGATCCTGCGGACGTTCATCGGTGGTTCCGGCGAGGATCGCCGGCAGCGCCTGGCCCAGCAGCCCGGTGGCGGCGGCGCACAGCTTGCGGTGCAGCGTCAGGGCGGCGTCATCCGGGCCAATCGCCACGGCCTGCTGGGCGACGATATCCCCCGCGTCGGCGCGGTTCACCATTCGGTGCAGGGTGACGCCGGTTTCGCTTTCGCCATTGACCAGCACCCAGTTCAGCGGCGCGCGGCCGCGATATTTCGGCAGCAGCGAACCGTGCAGGTTAAACGCCCCTTTCGGCGCGAGACGGAGGATCTCATCGCCCAGCAGATTGCGGTAGTAGAAGGAGAACAGCACGTCCGGCTTCATCTCGCGGATACGCTCAATCCACAGCGGATGGTTCACGTCTTCCGGCGCCCACACCGGAATGCCCTGCTCGGCAGCAAGGCGCGCCACGGAGCCAAAGAAATGGTTTTCGCCAGGGTTATCCGGGTGGGTGAAAATAGCAGCGATATCATACCCGGCGTCCAGCAGAGCCTGGATACCGGTGCAGCCCATATCGTGATAAGCGAAGACTACGGCTTTCATGAACGATCTTCCTCTTTAGATGCCGTTTCCGGCTGGCGAACAACACGTTGAATAAAGTAGCGGGGACGCGCGCGCACGTCGTTATAGATGCGTCCGATATACTCCCCGAGCAGACCCATACCGATAAACTGGGCGCCGATAAACATAAACAGCACGGCGAAGAGCATAAACACCCCTTCCGCCGCCCACTGCGGGCCGAAGGCCAAACGCAGCACCACCAGCAGCAGGCCGAAGGCGAAGCCCAGCAGGGCTATCACGCTGCCGAAAATGCTGAGCAGACGCAGCGGCGTGGTGGTCAGACAGGTCACCAGGTCGTACATCAGGTTGATCAGGCGCATAAAGCTGTATTTGGAGTCGCCGAATTCACGCTCGGCGTGCATCACCGGGATCTCCACCGCGCGACGGGCGAAGGTATTCGCCAGAATCGGGATAAAGGTGCTGCGCTCGTGACAGTTGAGCATCGCGTCGATAATGTGGCGACGGTAGGCGCGCAGCATGCAGCCGTAGTCGCCCATCGCTTTGCCGGTGGTGCGCTGGATCAGGCGGTTGATCATCTTCGAGGCGGTTTTGCGGAAGATGCTGTCCTGACGGTTCTGACGGACGGTGCCCACCACGTCGTAACCTTCATCCGCCTTCGCCACCAGCCGCGGGATCTCTTCCGGCGGGTTTTGCAGGTCGGCATCAAGGGTAATAATCAGATCGCCCGTCACATGGCTGAAGCCGGCCATGATCGCCGAGTGCTGGCCGTAGTTACGGTTTAATAGCACGGCGACGACGTGACTGCCTTCCGCCTCGGCGGCTTCGGTGAGCATGCGCGCGGAATCGTCGCTGCTGCCATCGTCGATCAGCAGAATTTCATATTGCCGCCCCAGCGTGGCGCAGGCGGTTTCCGTACGACGAAGCAGCTCCGGCAGGCTATCCTGTTCGTTATAAACCGGGATAACCACCGAGACCTTCTTCACGGGAGGGTAAGTAAGCATATCAACGTCCTGACAGCTGGCGCAGTGCGGAAATGACGCGAGTGACATCGTCATCGGTCATGTCCGGGAACAACGGGAGAGAACAGATGCGGGCGCTGTTCCATTCGGTATTCGGCAGGGAAACCTCAGGGAAGCGCTCGCGGTAATATTTTTGCGTATGGGCCGCACGGAAGTGCAGACCGGTGCCGATACCCATCGCCTTCAGCTTTTCCATCAACGCGTCGCGGCTGATGCCGCACGCAGCCTCATCGACGCGGATGATAAACAGATGCCAGGCGTGCTGGTGATCCCAGGCCGGGACGGTCAGGGGCGTAAACGGCGTGTCCGCCAGTTCGCGCAGATAGCGCTGGGCAATTTCCGCCCGGCGCTGGTTGGCGTGAGGCAGTTTTTCCAGCTGGACCAGCGCCAGCGCGGCGTTGATGTCGGCAAGGTTGTATTTAAAGCCCGGAGCGATCACCTCCGCCTGCGGCGCGCGGCCGTGGGTCTGGCGGTCATAGGCGTCCACGCCGAGGCCATGGAATTTCAGGCTACGGATGCGGGAGGCCAGCTCGTCGTCGTCGGTGACAACCAGCCCGCCTTCAGCGCAGGTCATATTTTTGATCGCGTGGAACGAGAAAATCGCGGTCCCCTGCCAGCCTACGTGGCGGCCTTTATAGTGGGTCCCCGCCGCATGAGCGGCGTCTTCGATCACCGGAATGCCATGGCGCTCGCCCACCGCGCGAATGGCGTCGATATCGGCTGGCGCCCCCGCGTAGTGCACAGGAATAATCGCTTTAGTCCGCGAGGTGATCGCCGCTGCCACCGCCTCAGGGGTGATCATCAGATTGTCGTTATCGACATCGATCATCACCGGCGTGGCGCCCAGCAGGCAGATCATATTGAGGGTGGAAACCCAGGTCTGGGACGGCGTAATGACTTCATCGCCGGGGCCAATACCCAGCGCCATCAGGGTCACGTGCATCCCGCCGGTCGCTGAACTGACGGCAATCGCGTGGCGGTTGCCGGTCAACTGGCAGAATGCCGCTTCAAGTGCCTGATTCTTCGGCCCGGTGGTGATCCAGCCCGACGCTAAAACTTCACGCAGCGCTGCCAGCTCTGCGTCGCCCATCGACGGGCGCGAAAAAGGCAAAAAATCGCTCATCATCATCCTGTTCTGTAGATGACCCACGCACAAATCAGGGTCGTTAGAATAAAATATCCTGCGCCTGTGGACTTAAACGAAATTAAAATGAAGTGACTTCAGCGCGGCATTCCATTTCAGGGTATTTCGACCACTATTAATGTAGTTGACCTTGCTTAGGATAATATTAAGAAATTAATCTTTTCTCAGCATGGCCAAATAAATCATTAAGAAACAGAATGATAGGTTTTATTTATGGCAGAATTTTGACAAAAAAACGTTCCTGTCTGGAAAAGCAAACAGGAACGCTATCGCGGAAAGTAAACGGGGGTTAAACCAGATAACAATTAATGACGCTGTCTTTGTCACGCTTGATGACAAAAAGTTAGCGCAGATCACAAAGTTATTTCTGCTTAATTACAAATTTGCAGGAAAATCCGCAGGCAATTCACTCGCCGGGCAATTAATTACCTCATCATTATCTGCGCCACAGTCGCGAATGAAGGTGATGGTGGCGAACTCGTCAATCACTTCTGTCGGGTAGGCCGGGCCGGCATCGCGGTAAGAATTCATCAGCGGAATGTGATCGTTCTGGAAGCAGACGGTTTTTTCCGGGTTATTCATGATCCAGCGCGGGAAGAAGATGGTGCCGTGGAACAGTTTATCGCCCAGGTTGACGATCAGGCTCACGTCGGTACCGGTCGGTTCGGTCCAGGAGATTTTGTAGATACTTTCCCCCACCCGCACGATGTACGCTTCCTGATCTTTCACCCAGCGATTGCCGACGATGCCGCTGTGAATACGATAGTCGAGGGTATGGTCGTTTTTGACGTAAATTTCGTAGTTCCAGCCGTTGTCGTAGGTGTAGACCAGATGTTTACCGATAAAGCCGCTGAGGTCATGTTTGTCGAAAGTGCTCATCATTTGTTCTCCTCTGTGTTGTTGAGAACAGCATACGTCTTTAAAAATTGAATGAATAACGCTATGTTTGGATTAAATACATCCAAATTTTAGATTGATTATGCACAAGACAACCCTGGAGCAGTGGGCATTACTGGAAAAGGTAGTGGAACTCGGGAGCTTTGCCAGAGCGGCGGAGGAGACCAACCGCAGTCAGTCTTCGGTGAGCTATAACCTCGCGCTGCTGCAGGAGCGCTTAGGGGTGGCGCTGCTGGCGCCGTCCGGTCGGCGGGCGGTGCTGACCCCGGCCGGCGAACTGCTGCTGAATCAGGTCAAACCGTTGCTGCAGGCCTTCGCCTACGTTGAGACGCATGCTGCCACTCTGCGCAACGGGGCGCGCACCCGTCTGGACCTGGTGGTCGACAGCATTTTCCCACGCCAGCGGCTGTTCGCCATTTTGCGCCAGTTTCAGCAGCGTTATCCGCAGACTCAGGTCAGACTCACCGAAGTGCTGGAAAATATTGATGACGAGGGCGCGGCGCGAACGGAAGCCGATGTCATGGTTCTGACCCGCCGCCAGGATATTACCGGCCGCGGAGAGTGGCTGATGAATATTGATTTTATCGCCGTCGCCCACCGCGACCATCCTCTCGCCGCCCTCGACGGTCCGCTGGAGGATAGCGCGCTGGCGCCATGGCCGCTGGTGCGCATTGCCGACCAGACCGGCGATGGCCAGGCGACGCGTGACGCCTGGACCTTCTCCACCATTGACGCGGCCATTGATGCGGTGATGTATCAGGTCGGCTTCGGCTGGCTGCCGGAAGAGCGCATTCGTTCCCATCTCGATCAGGGCGTGCTGAAGCGGCTGCCCCTCAGCCACGGCGCGCGCCGCGCGACGCCGCTGCATCTGATCGTCAAGCGGGATCTGGCGCCGATCGACGAACAGGTGGCCACGCTGCTGGGGTTGTTCCGGGCGCCCTGAGGGGTAAGGCGGCGCCTGCCCCTGCGCATAATCATACGGATTACTTATACTTTCCGGCGCAATATTGATCCAGGTTACTCCGAAAGTATGATGAATCACTAAAATCGTCATACTTTCCTGTCGCTGAGAACGCCGTCTTGTCTATTTTCCGCCTCACTCTGCTGGCGCTGGTCGCCTGCGCCCCTCTGCTGGCTCAGGCCGCGCAGCACTCGCTTACTACCGCCTGGCCGGTGAACGTCGGCCCGCTGAATCCGCATCTCTATACGCCCAACCAGATGTTTGCCCAAAGCATGGTCTATGAACCGCTGGTGAAGTATCAGGCTGACGGCAGCGTGCAGCCCTGGCTGGCGACCCGCTGGCACCACTCCGCCGATGGTAAAACCTGGTGGTTTACCCTGCGCGAGGATGTGACCTTCTCCAACGGCGAACCCTTTAACGCCCAGGCCGCGGCGGCTAATTTCCAGGCGGTGCTCGCCAACCGCCAACGCCACGCCTGGCTTGAGCTCGCCAATCAGATAACCGACGCGCGGGCGCTCAGCGCCAGCGAGCTGCAGCTCACTCTGAAAAGCGCCTACGCCCCCTTACTACAAGAGCTGGCTCTGCCCCGCCCGTTCCGCTTTATCGCCCCCTCGCAGTTTATCGATGGCGGCACCGCCAACGGCATCAAAGCCCCGATCGGCACCGGGCCGTGGCGACTGGCGAGTTCGCAGCTCAATCAGCGCGACGTGCTGGTACGCAACGAACGCTACTGGGGTAATAAACCCGCGCTACAGCAAATCACCATCAAAGTGATCCCCGACGCCACCAGCCGCGCGGTGGCGTTCGAAACCGGAGAAATCGACATGCTCTACGGCGACGAGGGGCTGCTGCCGCTGGATACCTTCGAACGCTTTCGTCATCACCCCGGCTACGCGGCTCGTCTCTCCGCCCCGGCGGAGACGGTGATGCTGGCGCTGAACGCCAGCCAGGGCCCGACCCGCGAGCAGGCGGTTCGCGAGGCGCTCAACTACGCCGTCGACAAGCAGACCCTCGTCGATAGCGTGCTCTACGGCACCCAGCAGGTTGCCGACACCCTGTTTGCGCCCTCGGTCCCCTACGCCCCGCAGGATCTGACGCCGCGCCGTTACGACCCGGCAAAAGCCCGCGCCCTGCTGGCGCAGGCCGGCTGGCAGCAACCGGAAGGCCAGCCCTGGCGACAAAAGGCCGGGCAACCGCTGGCGATTGAGCTGGCGTTTATCGGCACCGACGCGCTGGCTAAATCGATGGCCGAAATTATTCAGGCCAATCTGCGGGAGGTCGGCGTCCGCGTCACCCTGGTGGGCGAGGAGGAGAGCAGCATCTATGCGCGCCAGCGCGAAGGGCGGTTCGGCATGATCTTCAATCGCACCTGGGGCGCCCCCTACGATCCGCATGCCTTTTTAAGCTCGATGCGCGTGCCCTCCCATGCCGATTATCAGGCCCAGCGCGGCCTGCCCGACAAGGGGCTAATTGATAAAGAGATTAGCGAGGTGCTGACCACCAGCGACGAGGCGCAGCGGAAACGGCTGTACCACGATGTGCTGAGCCGCCTGCATCAGGACGCGGTGTACCTGCCCATCAGCTATGTCTCGCTGATGTCGGTTGCGCGCCGGGAGGTCGGGGAGATCCCGTTCGCGCCGGTGAGCACCGAGATCCCTTTCGACCAGATTAAACCGGTAACGCCATAATGCTACGCTTTATTTTACGCCGCCTGCTGCTGCTGATCCCGCTGCTGCTCGCCGCCTCCGCCATCATCTTTCTGCTGCTGCGGCTCGGCACCGGCGACCCGGCGCTGGATTATTTACGCCTGTCGAACCTGCCGCCCACTGAAGAGATGGTCGCCTCGACCCGCGAACTGCTGGGGCTCAACCAGCCGCTGGCGATGCAGTATCTGCACTGGCTGTGGCGGGCGCTGCACCTGGACTTTGGCCTCTCCTATGCCACCCGGCGCCCGGTGCTGGATGACCTGCTGCACTTCCTGCCGGCCACCCTGCTGCTCACCGGCGCGGCGCTGGCGCTGATCCTCGTCACCTCGCTGCCGCTGGGGATCTGGGCGGCGCGCCATCGCGATCGCCTGCCGGACTTTGCTGTGCGGCTGATAGCCTTCCTCGGCGTGTCGATGCCGAACTTCTGGCTGGCCTTTCTGCTGGTGATGCTTTTTTCCGTGCATCTGCAGTGGCTTCCGGCGATGGGGTACGGCGACTGGCAGCACCTGATATTGCCCGCCGTCTCCATCGCCTTTATGTCGCTGGCGATCAACGCCCGCCTGCTGCGCGCCAGCATGCTGGAGGTCTCCAGTCAGCGTCACGTGGTGTGGGCGCGGCTGCGCGGCTTGAGCGCGCGCCAGGTGGAGCGGCGGCATATCCTGCGCAACGCCACCCTGCCGGTGGTGACCGCCATGGGCATGCACATTGGCGAGCTGATCGGCGGCACCATGATTATTGAAAATATCTTTGCCTGGCCGGGGGTCGGCCGCTACGCGGTTTCCGCGATCTTCAATCGCGATTACCCGGTGATTCAGTGCTTTACGCTGATGATGGTCACGGTGTTCGTGCTGGCTAACCTGGCGGTGGATGTGCTCAACGCGGCGCTCGACCCGCGCCTGCGCCGCCATGAGGAGGTGAGCGTATGAGATGGCTACGAAACTTCCGCTGGCCGGTGAAACTGGCCCTGCTGGTTATTGCGCTGCTGGCGGTCATCGCCATCGGCAGCGGCTGGTGGCTCCCCTCGGATCCGGCGGCGATTAACCTGCAGCAGCGACTGCTGCCGCCAGGGGCAGCGCACTGGCTGGGGACCGATCATCTAGGACGGGATATTTTCTCGCGCCTGCTGGCCGCTACCCGTGTCTCGCTGGGGGCGGTAATGGCCTGCCTGCTGCTGGTGCTGCTGATCGGTCTGGCGGTTGGCGGCAGCGCCGGGCTGCTGGGCGGCCGCGCCGACCGCGGCCTGATGCGCCTTGCCGAACTGTTTATGACCTTTCCAACCTCGATCCTGTCGTTCTTTATGGTGGGGGTGCTCGGCACCGGGCTGACCAACGTGATCCTCGCCATTGCGCTATCGCACTGGGCCTGGTACGCCAGAATGGTGCGTAATCTGGTGGTCTCCCTGCGCCAGCGCGAATTTATCCTCGCCGCCCGCCTGAGCGGCGCCAGCCAGTGGCGGCTGTTCAGCGACCATCTGGCAGGGGCGGTGATCCCCTCGCTGCTGGTGCTCGCCTCACTGGATATCGGCCATATGATGCTTCACGTGGCCGGCATGTCGTTCCTTGGCCTCGGCGTCAGCGCGCCGACGGCGGAATGGGGGGTGATGATCAACGACGCCCGGCAGTATATCTGGACCCAGCCGCTGCAGATGGTCTGGCCGGGGCTGGCGCTGTTCATCAGCGTGATGGCCTTTAACCTGCTGGGCGACGCGCTGCGCGATCGCCTCGATCCTCACCTGATCGCGGAGCATAGCCACTGATGCCGCAAAAGATCCAACTGCAACAGATCGCCCTTGCCGCCGACCGCCCGCTGGTCAGCGACGTCTCTCTTACCCTGCGCCGCGGCAAGGTGCTGGCGCTGCTCGGCAGCAGCGGCAGCGGGAAATCGCTTACCTGCGCCGCCGCGCTGGGCCTGCTGCCGCCCGGCGTCAGCCAGACCGCCGGCCGGGTGTTGCTTGACGGCATGCCGGTGCACGGCGAACAGCTGCGCGGCGCGACTATCGCTACCATCATGCAGAACCCACGCAGCGCCTTTAATCCGCTGCATACCATGGCCGCCCACGCCCGGGAAACTTGCCGGGCGGCGGGACGCGAAGCGAATGACGCCGCCCTGCTGGCGGTGATGGAAGAGGTGGGTCTGGATAATCCGCGCTCGCTGCTCAGCCGCTATCCCTTCGAGATGAGCGGCGGCATGCTGCAGCGGATGATGATCGCCCTCGCCCTGCTCAGCCGCGCGCCCTTTATCATCGCCGACGAGCCGACCACCGACCTCGATGCCATCGCCCAGGCGCGGATCCTCGATCTGCTGGCGGATATCGTCGCCAGCCGCGGTCTGGGGCTGCTGCTGGTGACGCATGACATGGGCGTTGTGGCGCGGCTGGCGGATGACGTAACGGTCATGGAGAACGGTCGCCTCGTTGAACAGTGCGATGTAAACACGCTGTTCAGCGCCCCACAGCACCCGCTGAGCCAGCGCCTGCTGGCGGCGCATCTGGCGCTGTACGGACTGGAGAAAACAGCATGAATTTACTCAGCGTCAACGGGGTGAGCCACGATTACCCCCACCACGGCAGGGTCCTGCACGAGATCCAACTCGCCATCGCCCCCGGCGAAACGGTGGCCCTGCTCGGGCGCAGCGGCTGCGGCAAGAGCACCCTGGCGCGGATGCTGGTGGGCCTGGAAACGCCGCAGCACGGCGATATTGTCTGGCGCGGCACACCGCTGACCGCCCTGAAGGGTGAGGCCATCGGCGCCTTCCGCCGTGATATTCAGCTGGTGTTTCAGGATGCCTTCAGCGCGGTGAATCCGCGCAAAACGGTGCGCGAGATCGTCAGCGAGCCGCTGCGCCATCTGTTCCGCTTGTCGCGCGAGGAGCGCGCACGGCGGGTGGAAGAGATGCTGCACGCGGTCGACCTTTCCACGACGCTGCTCGATAAACGCCCGGCGCAGCTCAGCGGCGGACAGCTGCAGCGCGTCTGCCTGGCTCGCGCCCTGGCGGTGCGGCCGCAGCTGTTGATCCTGGATGAAGCGGTCTCGAATCTCGATCTGCTGCTGCAGGCGGAGATTATCGCCCTGCTGAAGCGCCTGCAGGCCCGGTTTGGCACCGCCTGCCTGTTCATTACCCACGACCTGCGGCTGGTGGAGCGCTTTTGCCAGCGGGTGCTGGTGATGGAGCACGGACGCATCGTCGAAACCGCAACGGTCAGTCTACCGCTGCGCCTGCGCTCTCCTGCCGGACAGGCGCTCCAGCAGGCGGTGCTGCCACCTTTTCCTGCCACTCTGCTCAACGAGGCCATGCCATGCAGCGCGTAACCCTGACCCTTGATGATGACCTGCTGGCCGCTCTCGATGCGCTCAGCGCCCGCCGCGGCTACCATAACCGTTCGGAGGCGGTACGCGATATTCTGCGCGACGCCCTCAACCAGGATCCCGCGCCGTCGGAGCCGCGGCGCGGTTATGCCGTCCTGTCATATGTCTACGAGCATGAAAAACGCGAACTGGCGAGCCGGCTGGTGGCCACCCAGCATCATCATCACGATCTCTCCGTCGCCACGCTGCATGTGCATATCAGTCATGACGACTGCCTGGAGATTGCGGTGCTGAAGGGAGACATGGCCGAGGTGCAGCATTTTGCCGACGACGTGATTGCCCAGCGCGGTGTGCGCCATGGGCATTTGCAGTGTTTAGCGGATGATTAACTATTTGAAAATGCCTGGGTGGTTTATCAACAGTTGATAAACCACCTAAACTATACGCTTGGTGAATTATCCCTCTTCGCCAATAATGGCGCCTCATTTAACGATCTCGTTATGGCGAGGCTCCTGCATAAATACAAGTTACCGCCCTGTTGGTATCGAGAGAGACCACTCAGGGAAATACAGGCTTCCATCGAATCAAGGTGTTGCCAAGGTAACTTCTGGCGGTCATGACCGTTCAGATACGTTATGCAGTGCTAAAACCAGGACGTAGGGATCTGCCTGCGCTAACCCTGTCTTGTTCGCCCCTATGAGTGATTTTTTATAGGGATTTTAATCATGTCTTCCATTCAACTCTGCGCCGCCCATCAGGCGACCTCTGGCTTCGACGGCGATGCCATCGCCCAGTACATGCGTACCGACTTTATTACGCTGCAGGAACATCTCAGCGTCCATGAAGCGCGGGAGCACTTTATCTCACAGCTCACCAGCGATGATATTCCCGGCCAGGTGTTTGTGGTCGCCGGCAAGAAGCTGCGCGGCAGCCTGTCGGTCAAAAAGCTACTGCAGGAAGGGGATGTCGGGCAGTCTATCCGCTACCTGATGGACAGCTGCCTGTTCCGCGTCAAACCTGACGATGAACGCCCGCAGGTGATAGCCGAGCTCAACGAGCGCGGCCTCGACCTGGTTCCCGTCGTCGATAAAGGCGAGCTGGTCGGCTGCCTGATGGAAAAGGAGATCGCCCATCTGCTGGAGGATGACGTCACCGAGGACGCCCAACTGCAGGGGGCGACGCTGCCGCTGGAAAAACCGTATCTGGACATCAGCCCCTGGACGCTGTGGAAGAAACGCTCGGTGTGGCTGCTGCTGCTGTTCGTGGCCGAAGCCTACACCAGCAGCGTGCTGCAGCATTTCGAAGAGGCGCTGGAATCGGCCATCGCGCTGGCCTTCTTTATTCCGCTGCTCATCGGTACCGGCGGCAACAGCGGAACGCAGATCACCTCGACGCTGGTGCGCTCGATGGCGCTGGGAGAAGTACGGCTGCGCGATATGGGGCGGGTGATCCGCAAAGAAGTATCGACCTCGTTTCTGATTGCCTTAACGCTTGGGCTGGCGGGCTGCCTGCGCGCCTGGATGATGGGCATCGGCATGGAAATCACGCTGATCGTCAGCCTGACGCTGGTATGCATTACCCTGTGGAGCGCGATTGTCTCGTCGGTCATCCCGATGGTGCTTAAACGGATCGGCATCGATCCGGCGGTGGTTTCCGCGCCGTTTATCGCCACGCTGATCGATGGCACCGGACTGATCATCTATTTCAAAATCGCCCAGTATTTTCTTGGGTTGAACTGACGCCATGCCACAGCCCGGCCGACTGGCGCCGGGCTTATTCAGCCAGGTGCTTTGCGCGGCGAATAGTCGCGATAGCATGCAGTATGCCGAGGATCTGCGGCGTCAGCTTATAAAAAGCCCTTCCCTTTTCCGTTAATATCACCTTCCTGATATTTTTTCCTCGCAAGATGAGATTAAAACCAATCTCGTTCTCCAGCGCACAAATACTGGTGGTGACAGCAGCAGCATCAATGCCAAGCCGTTGCGCAGTATGATGAATATTTTCCGTTTGAACCATGACGCTGAAGATTTCAATCTGGGTATTATTCACGATCAATACATCCTGTGTATTTATTCATCCCGCTTCGTTTTAGTTAACCGACAACAAAATGTCAATGCCTCTCGACCCAGGCTCTGTCAAGCAACAATGTGAAATGCATAACACTGTTATTTAATTTTGCAATTCAGCCATTTCATAATGAAAAAACCAGGTGATAACGCCTAATATGAATTTGTGACACCCATCACCACGAAAACAATTTACCAATAATTAACAAAATAAAAATTATTTTAATTTCAATAGATTAAAAATAAAGTCAACGCTGAAATCATTTATGGCATCCGGCATGCATTTACCTCCTCGTAAACAACACTGGAGAAATTGACATGACGTATAAAATTCTACTCCCGCAAGAGATCATGGCCGAAGGGAGAGCGTACCTGGAAAGCCGAGGTTATCAGCTAATTAAAGGTTCGGGGATGGAAGAAGAAGATATCATTCGTGATATCGGCGACTGTGACGGTATTATCGTACGCCTTTCAAAAATGTCCGACCGCGTATTTGAAGCCGCTAAAAAGCTGAAAGTGGTGGCCCGCCATGGCGCGGGTTACGATACCGTGGATCTGGAGTCAGCCAAACGTCATGGCGTTGTGGTATTAAATGCCCCGCTAGCCAATAGCATGTCGGTCGCTGAACTGACAATATTTTATATGCTGCACTGCTCACGTAATTTCAAGCTGGTCGAAGAGAAAATGCTTGAAGATTATTATTGGGCAAAATTGCGCACGCCGAAAGTTGAACTTGACGGTAAAACCCTGGGTTTAATTGGCGTAGGAAATATCGGCTCTCGCGTCGCGATCAAAGCACTGCATGGCTTTAATATGAAAGTCATTGCCTATGATCCCTATAAAACACAGCAGCAGATCCCCGAAGGTGTCGAACTCACTGACGATTTCGACCGTATTTTCAAAGAGAGTGATTTCGTTTCGCTGCACTGCCCAACAACGGCGGAAACCACCGACTTTGTCGGCGAAAAACAGTTCTCGATGATGAAACCCAGCGCCTATTTCATTAATACCGCCCGCGGCAAGCTCGTCGATGAGCGCGCGCTTTATCACGCCTTAAGCCAGCAAATTATCGCCGGCGCCGGCGTTGATGTTTTAAAGAAAGAACCCTTCGATGCCAACGATCCTATTTTCGCATTGAGCAATATCGTCATCGGTCCTCATATCGGTGCTGCCACCATCGAAGCGACTGACAGGGCTTCCCTGCATTCCGCCATCGGTATTGACGAAGTGTTATCGGGTAAAAAACCGTCCTGGCCGGTCCCAGGTTTTTAAGGAGCAAGAGATGACTATTGGTAACCGTGTATTTTTAAAACGTCCGGCGGGAAATATTGCACTGCTGAAAGAATATGAGCACCTGCCGGCGGCAAATATTGCTGACACCATGAACCGTATTGCGGTATTAGGCAACGGCATCAAGCGCATTTCCTCACCCAAAAAACCGATAATGGCCGGCTTCGCTATTACGGTAAAAGCACGCGCCGGCGACAATTTGATGCTCCATGCCGCCCTGGATATGGCGGGGGAAAATGACGTCATTGTGGTCTCTAACGAAGGAGATCGCTCGCGGGCGTTGATGGGCGAAATCATGGTGGCGTATGCCCATCACATGAAGAACATTGCCGGCATCGTGCTCGACGGGCCAATTCGCGATATCGACGCGCTATCGGTTCTTGATTTTCCGCTCTATGCCACCGGTTCGAACCCGGCGGGCCCGTTCAAAATGGGTCCAGGGGAAGTGAATACCCCTATTGCCGTGGGCGGCGTCGCGGTCTGTCCCGGCGATCTGATTGTCGGTGATGCGGATGGCGTCATTGTCATCCCACTGAGCGATGCAGAGACTGTGCTGGATAAAGCGAAAGAGTACGCCAAATTCGACTCCAGCAAAGTGGATGCCGCAAAAAACGGCACAGCCAACCGCCAATGGGTTAGAAAATCGCTGGATGCAACCGGCGTCGAATTTATCGACGACACATATCGTTAATTCGATTGAATAATATAAGCCACGGTCATTTAACTGCCGTGGCCTTAAAGCAAAGGTAACAAAAATGCTTTATTTAAAACTCTTGCCGATTATCTTTTTCCCTGTTTTATTTTGGATAATACCGCATCCGGAAGGCGTTGCCGCCCCGACATGGCATATGGTTGGTATTTATCTGGCCATGCTCTGTGGCCTGGTTTTACGCCCGTTTACCGATTCGGTGATTATGCTGATTATTTTGGGATTCGCCTCTCTGGTACTCGACCCCGGTCCGCTATTCGCTGGATTTGGCAGCCCAATGGTATGGTTTATTATCAGCGCTTTTATTATTTGCAAAGCGTTTGTCATTACCGGGTTAGGTAAACGCATTGCTTATCTGTTACTCAAACGCTACGGCAAAAATACCCTGACGCTCGGGTATTTGATGATGGTCACCGATACCGTGCTGGCCCCAGCGACCGGTTCAAACATGTCGCGTTCGGGAGGGATTACCTACCCCATTTTCAGGAATATCGCCGAAGCGCTTGGCTCGAAGCCCGACGACGGCAGCCGCAAAATCGGCGCCTACCTGACTATTTTGATGTACGTCGTCTCGATGGGCACCTCCAGCCTGTTCCTGACCGGGATGGCCACCAACTCGATCACCGTTTCATTAGCCAATGAGATTATGAAGGTTAATCTTGAGTGGATGACCTGGTTTAAAGCCGCCATTGTCCCGGCGGGACTGGTGCTCATTCTGGCGCCCTGGATCCTGTATAAAATCTATGCCCCGGAACTGAAAGTCATTACGAACGTCAATGAAATTGCGGAAAAAGGACTCAATGAATTAGGGCCGGTAAAACGCGAAGAGAAGCTGTTAATCGCGTTCTTTATTCTTGGCGTGTTAGGCTGGATGACGGGGTCTATCACCGGCATTGCCTTTATTCCCGTGGGACTCGCCTTCCTCGCTTGTCTGTTGCTTTTCGGCGTACTGAGCTGGAATGACGTAGTCAGCGAAAAATCAGCCTGGCAAACTTTTGTCTGGTACGGCGCCTTCTACGGCTGCGCGGTCGCGCTGTCAAAAGGCGGATTCTATGTTTACCTGGTCGACGTGATTAAAAATTATCTCGATCTCTCGCATTTGAGTGAATTCAGCGCGATTGCTGTGCTGGTGTTTATCAGCCTCGCGGTCCGCTATTTCTTCGTCTCAAACAGCGCCTTTGTCGTCTCTTTCTATCCGGTACTCTTTACCCTCGGAATGACCACGCAGGCACATCCTATGTACGTGGCGCTCTCTCTGGCCTTCTCCGCAGGCTATGGCGCGTTATTGACCCACTATGGTAATGGGGCTGGCGTATTTACCTTCTCCAGCGGCTACGTGCCGCAAAAAACGTTCTGGATGCTCGGCACCATTATGGTTGTGGTTAACGTATTGATATTTTTCTTAATCGGTATTCCTTACTGGAAGCTTATCGGTATCTGACAGGAGCATAAAATGAAACTGGATATAGTCATTAAAAACGGCCAGATCGCCGATATGGAAAACCGAACTTATATCAACGCCGATATAGGTATTAAGGGTAACCGCATCGTTGATATCACGCATCAGGATGAACGACAGGCAGAAACCGTTATTGATGCCTCAGGCTGTATTGTTCTTCCCGGGCTCATCGACTTTCATGGGCACGTTTTTCATGGCGGAACGGCGATTAGCGTCAACCCCGACATCGTCTGTTTACCAAACGGCGTCACCAGCATGGTCGATGCCGGGAGCAGCGGATGGGTAAACTATTCGCTATTTCGTAATAGCGTGATTCATCCGGCGATGGTGAAAATCAAGAGCTATTTAAACGTGGTCAACGTTGGCCTTTCGACCCTTGGCGGTGGGCCAACCGGCTATCTTGAAAATACCAATCCAGCAAATTACAACGAGGAAAAAATTGCCCAGACGCTGAATGAAAATAAAGACAACATTCTGGGCTTGAAATTACGCTATAGCCAGGATATCGCCCGGGGCAAACAGTATGCCAGCGATCCGCTGTTAGCTACGGTCTCCCTGGCGCGAAAACTGGATACCTCCATTTGCGTGCATGTCACCGACTCCCTGTTATGCGCCGATGAGCTGATCCGCTATTTCGAGGAGGGTGACATCTACGCGCACTGTTTCCACGGTACCGGTCATTCCATTCTCAATGAACAGGGGCAGGTCTATGCCGCCATCAAAGAAGCGCAGTCCCGGGGGGTGATCTTCGATTGTTCAAACGGTGTCGCCCACTTTGATTTTGAGGTGGCGCAATCGGCGATGGAGCAGGGATTCTACCCTGATATCATCAGTACCGATTTAACCCTGCGTAATAGCTTGCGTACCGACAAGGTCTATAGTCTGCTGCATGTGATGTCGAAATATCTCAATATGGGCATGTCCTTCTTTGACGTTATCCGCGCCGTCACCGCTACCCCGGCTCGCCTGATGAAAATGCAAGGGCAGATTGGTACTCTGGCGCCAAATGCTCTTGCCGATATTTCCATTGTGAAATTACGCAAAGATAAAATTATGTTTGAAGATACCCGGGGAAAAATCCTGGAGGGTGATCGCTACCTCGATAACTGCGCCACTATCTGTAACGGGCAGATCGTTTATCGCCGACTGCGGTTCTAATTCGCCAGCCACCAGCCTTGCGTCTTTCCAGGCGTAAGGCTGGTACGATAAAACCCACCTTCCATGACCTTCGTCATTATTTATCTGCACCTTAAAATTATAATGATTTTAGCCAATCTTGAGCCGATGGAAGTGAATAATGTATGAAGAATAATGAAATTGTCATCTTCTCAGTTTCCAGCACTATTACCCAACGAATTATCAATGTCCTTATTGAGCGCAAACTGGAAATCCCCGTCTATGAGTTTCGTTATTCTGATGTCCTCAATAAAGCCAACGAAATGATCCAGTCCGGTACCCGAATCATTATTAGCCGGGGCGGTACCGCCGCCCTGCTTCGCAATAACATTCCCATTCCGGTGATCGAAATCGCCCATGATTTTCATGGCGTATACCGCATCCTGCAGGAAGCCAAGAATAAATCGCAGAAAATCGCCGCCATCGGTTTCCCCCAGTTTTGCCGGGCGCTGCGGCATTACCAAAGCATGACCAACGACGAGTTTAAGATTTGCCAGGTCTATAACCATCATGATATTGAAAATGTTATTAAAAACCTGTCTGAAAATGATTACCATATGGTCATTGGCGGTTTAACGGTCGCCGAAATGGCCAAGAAATACAATCTCAACGTTATTGAAGGTGATGCTGACAATAATTCTATTGAACAAGCAATTAATGAAGCTCATGGCTTACTAAAATATATCAATCGGGAAAATTTAAAGTTAGTGATGAGCCATGCGGCGCTTAACCAATCCCGCGAAGGAATTATGTGCGTTGATCAGCTGGGTGAGATTATTCATATTAATGCTATCGGCATGACCTTATTTCAATGTCAGGTGGGTGACAAATTATTTAAAAAAGAGGTTTTTAAAGATATCTATGCCAGTATGATTAATGAGTCAAACGTCAAAGAGCAAGCTATCGAAATTAATGGCACACTTGTTAGTCTCTCCGTCCGGCATTTTTCCAATCGCCACAACAGCTATGCCGTCATCACCGGCTTAAGCCAGGAAAGTACGCTCTGGCAGCAAACTACCAGTAAGAAAAGTCACTTACGCGGCTATGCCACCAGCTACTCTTTTGACAATATTATTGCGCAATCGCCGATCATGCATCAGGTGATACAAAAAGCCAGGCTGTGCGCTCAACATGAGCTTCCGGTCCATATCCTGGGCGACACCGGCACGGGGAAAGAGCTGTTTGCCCAGAGTATTCATCACGTTAGTGCCCGAAGCCATGGTCCTTTTGTCGCGCTTAACTGCGCGGCTATACCGGAGAGCCTGCTGGAAAGCGAACTGTTCGGTTATGCCGAAGGCGCGTTTACCAACGCGCGGAAGGGAGGCAAGCCCGGGGTCTTTGAAATGGCCACTAACGGAACGGTATTTATCGATGAGATCAGCGAAGCCCCGCTGTCGGTCCAGGTGAAGCTGCTGCGCGTATTGCAGGAGAAGCAATTTTCCCGTCTTGGTGGCGACACCCTGCTCTCAGCCGACTTTCGCCTGATCACCGCCAGCAATAAAGATCTGGGTCAGCTCGTCGCCAGCGGGGAGTTCCGCCAGGATCTTTATTACCGAATCAATATCCTTGAACTGCAGCTCCCGTCATTACGCGAAAGACCCGAAGATATTATGGTGCTGATTCACCATCTTCTGCAGCAACAAAACAAGCACCTCACCTTTACTGCGGATGCCGTGAACTGCCTACAAAACTATGACTGGCCGGGCAATATTCGTGAACTGCAGGCGGTCATCTATCGTCTTATCGTCTTGCTGGACGGAAACACGGTGAACAAAGAGGTTTTACAGCAGATCAGTCACCTCTCGCCGGCCTGCCACCAGAGCGTGTCTCTTGTTTCTGACCACACGCTGGTCGCGGATGAGAGCGATCTGTTAAAAAAACAGGAGAAACAGCTGATTGCGAGCGTGATTGAAAAAACGGATGGCGACAGAACCAGAGCCTCCGCCATCCTCGGCATCAGCCCTACCACGCTGTGGCGAAAACTGAAGCAGCATAACATAAGCGGATAAGCCGAAACCTATCCGCCGGAACGATACCGCCGTTACCCTTCCACCAGCGCCTGCGCGCAGGCCCAGGCGCTTGACCACGCCCACTGGAAGTTATACCCGCCGAGCCAGCCGGTGACGTCCATCACTTCGCCGATAAAGTAGAGGCCCGGCGCCTTGCGCGCCTCCATAGTACGCGACGAGAGCTCATTGGTGTCCACGCCGCCGAGGGTCACCTCCGCCGTCCGGTAGCCTTCGGTGCCGTTCGGCTGCACGCGCCAGGCGGTCAGCGTCTCCACCAGCGCCTGCTGGTCGCGAACGTTCAGCTGCTTCAGCGTGACATCAGGAATTTGCCCCAGCTGCTGCAGGCACTCCACCAGCCGCTTCGGCAACTGCATCGCGAGGGTGTTTTTCAGGCTCTGGTTGGGATGCGCGCCGCGCTGCTCATTAAGGAAGTCTTCAAGATTGCAGTCCGGCAGCAGATTCACGGTGACGAACTCGCCGGGCTGCCAGTAGCTGGAAATTTGCAGCACCGCCGGTCCGGAAAGGCCGCGATGGGTGAACAGCAGATTTTCGCGGAACAGGGTGCCGTTCTCGGCGGTGATGGTCGACGGCACCGAGACGCCGGAGAGAACCTGCAGCTGCTCAAGCAGCGGCTTGTGCAGGGTAAACGGCACCAGACCCGCACGGGTCGGCAGCACCTTCAGGCCGAACTGTTCGGCGATTTTATAGCCGAACGGCGAGGCGCCAAGGCCCGGCATCGACAAGCCGCCGGAGGCGATCACCAGCTTTTTGGTCGCCAGCGTTTCGCCGTTCACCTGGAGCCGGTAGCCTTGCTCGTCGCGCTCGACGCTGAGGATTTCGCTGCGCAGGCGGATCTGCACGCCGCCCTTTTCGCATTCCGCCAACAACAGATTGACGATCTGTTCCGCCGAATCATCGCAAAACAGCTGACCGAGGGTTTTCTCATGCCAGGCGATGCCATATTTGCCGACCAGCTCGATAAAGTCCCACTGGGTGTAGCGCGCCAGGGCAGATTTGCAAAAATGCGGGTTTTGGCTCAAATAGGCCGCCGGCTCAACATACATATTGGTAAAGTTGCAGCGACCGCCGCCGGACATCAGAATTTTTCGCCCCGGCTTTTTGCCGTTGTCGAGCAGCAGAACGCGACAGCCGAGCTGCCCCGCCTGCGCTGCGCAAAACATTCCCGCCGCTCCGGCGCCAACGACAATGGCATCAAACCTTTCCACAGCGCATTCCTCGTTCCCCAATTGTCGGGTTTTGTAAATATTTCACTCTGGTCACACCAGCGGGAAAAATCCCGCATTAGATACATCATTGAAAGATATAGGATTACTCCCAACAGGGTAAAACCTAAACAGGAAGAAAATCAAAAAAAGTCTATATTTCACTTTGCCCGCGCCGCTAAAGTCACTGATAATGCGCCGCGTTCATGTCCTCAAAATGGCGTAACGTCCTATGCTACATTTATTTGCCGGTCTGGATTTACATACCGGACTATTATTATTGCTTGCTTTAGCTTTTGTACTGTTTTACGAAGCGATTAACGGTTTCCATGATACCGCAAACGCGGTGGCTACGGTTATCTACACTCGCGCTATGCGCTCACAGCTCGCTGTGGCGATGGCAGCGCTCTTCAACTTCTTCGGCGTTCTGCTGGGGGGTCTCAGCGTAGCCTATGCCATCGTGCATATGCTGCCGACCGATCTGCTGCTTAACATGGGTTCCGCACATGGCCTCGCCATGGTGTTCTCTATGCTGCTGGCGGCGATCATCTGGAACCTCGGCACCTGGTACTTCGGCCTGCCGGCATCCAGTTCCCATACGCTGATCGGCGCTATCATCGGGATCGGTCTCACCAATGCCTTAATGACCGGTACGTCGGTCGTTGACGCGCTGAATATCCCGAAAGTCATCGGCATTTTTGGATCGCTGATTATCTCGCCTATCGTCGGCCTGGTGATCGCGGGCGGCCTGATTTTCCTGCTGCGTCGCTACTGGAGCGGCACCAAGAAACGGGCGCGTATCCACCTGACCCCAGCGGAGCGTGAAAAGAAAGACGGCAAGAAAAAGCCGCCGTTCTGGACCCGTATCGCCCTGATCCTGTCCGCTATCGGCGTGTCGTTCTCTCACGGCGCTAACGATGGACAGAAAGGCATTGGTCTGGTGATGCTGGTCCTGATTGGCGTCGCCCCGGCGGGCTTCGTGGTGAATATGAACGCCTCCGGTTACGAAATCACCCGTACCCGCGATGCGGTCAACAACGTGGAAACCTTCTTCCAGCAGCGCCCTGACCTGCTGAAGAAAGCCACCGGCGTTGACCAGCTGGTTCCCTCTCCGGACACCAATACCGCGGCCAACGGCGAGTTTCATTGTCATCCGGCGAACACCATCAACGCCCTTGACCGCGTGAAGACCATGCTGACCGGCGTTGAGAACTACGAGTCGCTAAAACCGGAACAGCGCGGCCAGCTGCGTCGCATCATGCTCTGCATCTCCGACACCACCGACAAAGTGGCGAAACTGCCGGACGTGAGCGCTGACGACCAGCGTCTGCTGAAGAAACTGAAAACCGATATGCTGAGCACCATCGAGTACGCGCCAATCTGGATTATCATGGCGGTCGCGCTGGCGCTGGGTATTGGCACCATGATCGGCTGGCGCCGCGTGGCGACCACTATCGGTGAGAAGATTGGTAAGAAGGGCATGACCTACGCCCAGGGGATGTCGGCGCAGATGACCGCGGCGGTGTCTATCGGTCTGGCGAGCTACACCGGGATGCCGGTCTCCACCACCCACGTACTCTCCTCCTCGGTAGCGGGGACGATGCTGGTGGATGGCGGTGGTCTGCAGAAAAAGACGGTGACGAGCATTCTGATGGCCTGGGTGCTGACCCTGCCGGCAGCGATTATCCTTTCAGGCGTCCTTTACTGGCTCTCCCTGAAGCTGATTTAAGCGCTATTCGTTCAAAACGGGCCAGCTTGCTGGCCCGTTTTTTTATCCCGAAGATGCCGTCAGTGCCAGATCATCAACGCAATCAGGCTCACCACCACCAGGCCGCACAAGGCGCTGGTCAGAATAAACTGGCGACGAACACGTTCGCAGCGACGAATAAATTCATCGTCATGATGGTCACGGTAGCGCTGGGCATAGATATACCACACCAGGCGCATCTGTTTGCTGGGCTGCCCGTGCGAGGTAAAAAAGCCGCCGCCATCGACGTACTGATAGAGCAAGGGATCGCAACCACGTAGCACAACCAATAATGCACGCAACGATGAGAAGTAGCGTGCCATATTCACCACACAAACGACACACAGGGCCCAAAACAGCGCAATAGTGCTGATCATACCTCCTCCCCGGCGACCCGCCCACGGAGAAACCCTCCGCGGCTACCGCTCCCCAAATAACCGACGACAATACCGTAAAGAGTGCGATTCCGATCACATTTATTTTTCCGACCGGCTCATTAAATAGTGTAGGAGATCCATTAATTTTTTTACCACAAGGTTATTCGTTATCAATACGTAAGACGGATAAATTTGTTTAACTTTTAGGTGAACCCAGTGCATTGACGGAGTGCGGGGGGCGCTATAAGGTAAGAAATATCTTCTACAATGAAGTCCTTAAAGGCTACCCTCCCGCGAATGTAGCACGCAGGACGCGGGCGAAACGGCAGCGCCAGCTGTCAGGTCCAATGGTCATCGACAAACTTATGGAAGGAGTAACACTATGGCTTACAAACATATTCTGATTGCAGTAGACCTGTCCCCGGAGAGTAAAGTACTGGTTGAAAAAGCCGTTTCTATGGCCCGCCCGTATAACGCGAAAGTCTCCCTGATCCACGTGGATGTGAATTACTCCGACCTCTACACCGGGCTGATTGACGTGAACCTCGGCGACATGCAAAAACGCATCTCCGAAGAGACCCATCACGCGCTGACCGAGCTCTCGACCAACGCCGGCTACCCGATCACCGAGACCCTGAGCGGCAGCGGCGACCTGGGCCAGGTGCTGGTCGATGCGATTAAAAAATATGATATGGACCTGGTGGTCTGCGGCCACCATCAGGACTTCTGGAGCAAGCTGATGTCCTCTGCCCGTCAGCTGATCAACACCGTCCATGTCGACATGCTGATTGTCCCGCTACGCGACGAAGAAGACGAATAACCGTCCCGTTGTGTCATGCCAGACGCCCGCCGCTGCGGGCGTTTTTATTTTCGCTTCCGCCTCGCCAGACAATAGAGCTTAACTCCATAAAAAAGCCATTCAATTAGTGTGATCAACCAGTTATTCACTAAAACATCTATATAATAATCTACTCAATAAGCCAATAACCGCAGCATGGCGAGTTATCAGACATTTTCGGCGCGTTCTGGCATACGCGTTCATACTTTTTGGGAAAGTAATACAAGGCGAAGGAATATGAATACAACTGCACCTACGGGCTTGCTGCAGCAACCTCGTCCGTTCTTTATGATCTTCTTTGTGGAGCTCTGGGAACGTTTTGGCTATTACGGCGTTCAGGGGATCCTGGCGGTCTTCTTTGTTAAACAGTTGGGCTTCTCTCAGGAACAGGCCTTTATCACCTTCGGCGCCTTCGCGGCGCTGGTTTACGGGCTGATCTCCATCGGCGGCTACGTGGGCGACCATCTGCTGGGGACCAAACGCACGCTGGTGCTCGGCGCGATTGTGCTGGCCATCGGCTACTTTATGACCGGGATGTCGCTGCTGAAACCGCAGCTGATCTTTATCGCCCTCGGCACCATCGCCGTCGGCAACGGTTTGTTTAAAGCCAACCCGGCGAGCCTGCTGTCAAAATGCTATCCGCCGAAGGATGCCCGTCTCGACGGGGCGTTTACCCTGTTTTATATGTCGATAAACATCGGTTCGCTGCTGTCGCTGTCGCTGGCGCCGGTGATCGCGGAAAAGTTTGGCTACGCGGTGACCTATAACCTGTGCGGCGCGGGGCTGATTATCGCGCTGCTGGTCTACCTCGCCTGCCGCGGGATGGTGAAAGAGATTGGTTCCGAGCCCGATCATCGCCCCCTCTGCCTGCGCAATCTGGCGCTGGTGCTGGCCGGTACGGTGGTGATGATTTTTCTCTGCGCCTGGCTGATGCATAACGTGATGATCGCCAACCTGGTGCTGATTGTCCTGTCGGTCGTGGTCATTGCGTTCTTTTTCCGCGAGGCGTTTCGCCTTGATAAAACCGGGCGCAACAAAATGTTCGTCGCCTTTATCCTGATGATCGAGGCGGTGCTGTTTTACATTCTCTACGCCCAGATGCCGACCTCGCTGAACTTCTTCGCCATCAATAACGTCCATCATCAGATCCTGGGTTTTACCATCAACCCGGTCAGTTTCCAGGCCCTGAACCCCTTCTGGGTGGTGGTGGCCAGCCCGGTGCTGGCGGCGATCTACACCCATCTCGGCCACAAGGGTAAAGACCTGACCATGCCGGTGAAATTTACCCTCGGGATGTTCCTCTGCGCGCTGGGCTTCCTTACCGCCGCGGCCGCCGGGATGTGGTTCGCCGACGCCCAGGGATTAACCTCGCCGTGGTTTATTGTGCTGGTTTATCTGTTCCAGAGCCTGGGCGAGTTGCTGATCAGCGCCCTGGGGCTGGCGATGGTCGCCGCGCTGGTGCCGCAGCATCTGATGGGCTTTATTCTGGGGATGTGGTTCCTGACCCAGGCCGCCGCGTTCCTGCTCGGCGGCTATGTGGCGACCTTCACCGCGGTGCCGGAAAATATCACCGACCCGCTGCAGACGCTGCCCGTTTACACCAGCGTGTTCAGTAAAATTGGCCTGGTGACCCTGGGGGTCACGGTGGCGATGGCGCTGATGGTGCCGTGGCTGAACCGGATGATTAATACCCCGGGGGAAGCTGAGCGGTAGAGATGTTCGTCGGTTTGCGCCTTACTCAGCCCGGGCCTGGGGGAATGGTATCCATCTGATATATAAATGATTATGTAGGCCGGGTAAGGCGCAGCCGCCACCCGGCAGCATGACGGCGCGATGCCTGATAGATTGCAAATTTACGCCGGCGTGCCGGCGTAAATATCAAACCGATGCCCTTTGGTCACCACCGCGTTCGGCGTGGCGACTTCCGCCAGCGGCGGCGCGTAATCCGGGCGCTTCACCACCACCCGTTTGGTCGCCAGCTGGCGCGCCGGGGCCAGCAGGCCATCGGCGTCTAAATCGGGCCCCACCAGCGACTGAAAGACGCGCATCTCTTTCTTCACCAGCGCGCTTTTCTGCTTATGCGGGAACATCGGGTCGAGGTAGACCACCTGCGGACGCGGGGTAATATCGGTCAGCGCCGTCAGGCTGGAGGCGTGGATCAGCTGCAGCCGCTCCTGCAGCCAGCCGCCGATTTCCGCATCGGCATAGCCGCGGGCCAGGCCATCGTCGAGCAGCGCGGCGACCACCGGATTACGCTCCAGCATCCGCACGCGACAGCCGACCGACGCCAGCACAAAGGCGTCACGCCCCAATCCGGCAGTGGCATCGACGACATCCGGCAGATAATCGCCTTTAATACCGACCGCTTTGGCCACCGCTTCACCGCGGCCGCCGCCAAACTTGCGCCGGTGGGCCATCGCCCCGCCGACGAAATCGACGAAGATACCGCCGAGTTTGGGCTCATCGCGCTTACGCAGCTCCAGATGCTCAGCGGTCAGCACCAGCGCCATCAGATTATCGTCATCCTGCTCCAGCCCCCAGCGGGCGGCTAAAACAGATAAGGCGCCGTCTCCGGCGCCCGTTTCATCAATTAAGCAGATCTTCACCGCAGACTTAACCCTTGATCCCGTAATGCTCCAGCATCGCATCCAGCTGCGGCTCGCGCCCGCGGAAGCGTTTGAACAGCACCATCGGCTCTTCAGAACCGCCGCGGCTCAGGATGTTATCGAGGAACGACTGACCGGTTTCACGGTTGAAGATCCCCTCTTCTTCGAAGCGTGAGAAGGCGTCTGCCGCCAGCACGTCAGCCCACAGGTAGCTGTAGTAACCCGCCGCGTAACCGCCGGCGAAGATATGGCTGAAGGCGTGCGGGAAGCGGCCCCAGGTTGGGCCCGGCACCACGGCGACCTGCTTTTTAATCTCCGCGAGGGTCTCAAGGATTTTCGCCCCCTGCTCCGGCTTGTACTCCGCGTGCAGGCGGAAATCGAACAGGCCGAACTCCAGCTGGCGCAGAATAAACATCGCCGCCTGGTAGTTTTTCGCCGCCAGCATTTTCTCCAGCAGCGCCTGCGGCAGCGGTTCACCGGTTTCATAATGACCGGAGATAAAGGCCAGCGCTTCCGGCTCCCAGCACCAGTTTTCCATAAACTGGCTCGGCAGCTCGACCGCATCCCACGGCACCCCGCTGATGCCGGAAACCCCGGCGGTATCGATGCGGGTCAGCATGTGGTGCAGACCGTGGCCGAACTCGTGGAACAGAGTGATCACTTCGTCGTGGGTGAACAGCGCCGGTTTGCCGTTGACCGGACGGTTGAAGTTACAGGTCAGGTAGGCGACCGGCTTCTGCAGGGAACCATCCAGCTTACGCATCTGGCCGACGCAGTCGTCCATCCACGCCCCGCCGCGCTTGTGCTCGCGGGCATACAGGTCGAGATAGAAGCTGCCGCGCAGCTCGTTGTGTTCGTCATACAGCTCGAAGAAGCGCACTTCCGGATGCCACACGTCGACATCGGTACGCTCTTTGGCGGTAATGCCGTAAATGCGCTTCACCACTTCGAACAGACCGTTAACGGCTTTGTTTTCCGGGAAATAGGGGCGCAGCTGCTCATCGCTGATGCTGTAGAGATGCTGTTTCTGTTTTTCGCTGTAGTAAGCGATGTCCCACGGCTGCAGCTCTTCGACGCCGAACTCGGCTTTAGCGAAAGCGCGCAGCTGGGCCAGCTCTTTTTCGCCCTGCGGACGGGCGCGTTTTGCCAGGTCGGTGAGGAAATCGAGCACCTGCTGCGGATCCTCCGCCATTTTGGTGGCGAGGGATTTAAAGGCGTAGCTGTCAAAGCCCAGCAGCTGCGCCAGCTCGTGGCGCAGGGCGAGGATCTCCGCCATCACCGGGCTGTTATCCCATTTACCGGCGTTTGGCCCCTGGTCGGAGGCGCGCGTGGAGTAGGCGCGGTACATCTCTTCGCGCAGCGCCTGATTGTCGCAGTAGGTCATCACCGGCAGGTAGCTCGGGATATCCAGGGTCAGCAGATACCCTTCCTGCTCTTTGGCCTGGGCCTGCGCCTGAGCGGCGGCCAGCGCGCTTTCCGGCATACCGGCCAGATCGGCGACGTCGGTCACCAGCTTGTTCCAGCCCATGGTGGCGTCAAGGACGTTGTTGCTGTACTGGTTGCCCAGCTCAGAGAGGCGCGCGGCGATTTCACCGTAGCGTTTCTGCGCCTCCGGCGGCAGGCCAATACCGGATAATTCGAAATCGCGCAGCGCGTTATCCACCGCTTTTTTCTGCGCGGTATTCAGCGTGGCGTAGTTATCGCCATCGCGCAGATCGCGGTAAGCTTTATACAGGCCTTCATGCTGGCCGACCCAGGTGCTGTACTCGGAGAGCAGCGGCAGCGTCTGTTCGTAGGCCTCACGCAGTTCCGGGCTGTTTTTTACCGAATTGAGATGGCTGACAGGCGAGAAGATGCGTCCCAGCACATCGTCCACTTCCGCCAGCGGCTGGCAAAGATTTTCCCAGCTATACGGCGCGCCGTGCGCCACTGCGCTTTCCACCGCGGCCCGGCAATCCTCCAGCGCTTTGGTGACCGCTGGGACCACGTGCTCTGGTTTGATCGCAGAAAAAGGCGGCAGGGAAAAAGGCGTCAGTAATGGATTGGTCATATGCGCTGTCCTGTTGAAAAGGGTGAGTGAAGCGCGCGTCCGGCGCTTATGCATGAGATCTAGAATGGGGGATAGTTGGGGGAATTTCAATGACGGGCGGTGCGTCAGCCTGGGTATTGCTGCGATAAGTCCGCCCGTTGCCGGAAAAGCGCGACACGCGGCGCAGCGTGCCGGAAACCGCATTAATGCCTTTTTTGCGCCATCTCCCAGGCCGCCGACAGATTCAACCGCTGCCAGAACTGCTGTTCGGGGGTGGCGCCGGACAGCGGGTAGCCCGCCGGCAGCGCGGTGTTGACCATCAGCGCCCGACGCTGGGCCGCTGACAGCTGCGGCAGAGCAGCCTCCAGCAGCACTTCCGCCCCCTCCGGCGCCTGCAGGCGCGGCTGCGGCCCCTTCTGCCGCGGCAGGTCGTAGGTCATGGCGAAACGAGTGAAATCACGCATCACCGGATCGCGCCAGGGATCGTCTTTCACGCTGCTCTTCGCGCACTCGGCAAGCGACGTACCGCAGGCTTTCGCCAGCGCGGCGCGCAGCTGATCGCGGGCTTCGTTAAATAATACCCGGTAGCGCGGATCGTTAAGATAATGGGCCACGTTGCGCTCGGCCACCATCCGCGAGCCGATCACGTCCAGCGGATAGTGGACGCCCAGCACGATGCGCGAGTAGCCATAGCGGGCGCCGCGCGCCACCAGCGCGTCGTAGCGCTCCGGGATCATCGCCGCCAGCAGCAGCGCATCGGTATAGCCAGTGTTGGTGTGGCCGCTGGGGAACGAGCCGCCGTCGGCGGTATAGGGCTGGTTATCCTTCACCACCACGTCGTCCGGCACCAGGTGAATGGTGTTGCCCTGGACCAGGAACGGCCGCGGATTGTGGAAGTGCTTTTTCGCCTCGCCGGTGCTGACTTCCGAGGCTTTGATCAGCGCCGCCGCTTTCCCCAGCGCGCCCTGGTCATAGGCGGTCAGAAACGCGTTGCCCAGACGAGGCCCCAGCGCGTCGCTGAGGAAATAGAGGTAGCTAATCCCTTGCGCATCGGCCAGCGCCTGACGGCGGGTGGTCTGCACGGCGTCGCGGTTGATGGCGGTCACCGTCGCCAGATTCTGCTTCACGACGGTCTCCGGCAGACTGCTGAACGCCGACAATAGCGCAATATCCGCCTGCTGGTTTGCCCGGGTCTGGAAGTCGTAGCCGCTGGCCTTCAGCCAGGCGGTATCGGCCTGGGTTTTGTTTTGTTTCGTGTGCGCCAACCGATCGCGGGTCAGCGTCGCGGCATCCCCTTGCAGCGCGTGGCGCAACTGCGCCAGCGCCTGTTGCTCAAGATCGTCATACGCCTGACTGGAGGCAGCCGGCGTCACGCTATTGGCGAGGGCCGCCGCCCTGTTCAGCGGGATGTCTTTAGCCAGAACCGGTTGCGCCAGCAGCAGCGCAACGGCCAGCAGCGAGAGTTGCTTTTTCATTATTTTTCCTTTTATTCAAACAATTACCTTGCCTGTCTCCGACGCTAGCGCGGCCGTTTGACGCTTTTATGACAGCGTTATGTTTTGCAACGCTTTTGGCAGAAATGAAACAGCGCGGCGGCGCAGCGGTAATCTCGGCCGATCTGCGGTAAACTATCGGTTAACTTGTTTATTTCCCGGAATCTCTGCATCCATGCTCAGTTATCGCCACAGCTTTCACGCAGGCAACCACGCCGACGTCCTCAAACACACCGTTCAGAGCCTGATCATTGAAGCGCTGAAAGAGAAAGAAAAACCGTTTCTCTACCTGGACACCCACGCCGGCGCGGGCCGCTATCAGCTGAGCGGCGAGCACGCCGAGCGTACCGGCGAGTATCTCGAAGGCATCGCCCGCATCTGGCAGCAGGACGACCTGCCGGCAGAGCTTGAGCCCTATATTTCGGTGGTCGAACACTTCAACCGTAACGGCCAGCTGCGCTACTACCCGGGTTCTCCGCTGATCGCCCGCCAGTTGCTGCGCGAGCAGGACAGCCTGCAGATGACCGAGCTGCACCCGAGCGACTTCCCGCTGCTGCGCGCCGAGTTTCAGAAAGACAGCCGCGCGCGCGTCGATAAAGCCGATGGCTACCAGCAGCTGAAAGCCAAACTGCCGCCAGTCTCGCGCCGCGGTCTGATTCTGATCGACCCGCCGTACGAAATTAAAACCGACTATCAGGCGGTGGTGACCGGAATTAACGAAGGCTACAAACGCTTCGCCACCGGCACCTACGCGCTGTGGTACCCGGTGGTGCTGCGCGCGCAGATCAAACGCATGATCAAAGACTTAGAAGCCACTGGCATTCGCAAGATTCTGCAGATTGAGCTGGCGGTACGTCCTGACAGCGACCAGCGCGGCATGACCGCCTCCGGGATGATCGTCATCAACCCGCCGTGGAAGCTGGAGCAGCAGATGAACAATGTGCTGCCGTGGCTGCACAGCAAGCTGGTGCCGGCCGGTACCGGTCACACGACCGTCAGCTGGATCGTGCCGGAGTAATCGCAACCATCGGTGGAACCTTTTACGCCTCGCGTTACAATCGCGGCAATCAACGATTAAGGACATATGGGCATGAGCAAACATTATGATTACCTCGCCATCGGCGGCGGTAGCGGCGGTATCGCCTCGATTAACCGTGCGGCCATGTACGGCCAGAAGTGCGCGCTGATTGAAGCCAAAGCGCTGGGCGGCACCTGCGTCAACGTCGGCTGCGTGCCGAAAAAAGTGATGTGGCATGCGGCGCAGATCCGCGAAGCGATTCATCTTTACGGCCCGGACTACGGTTTCGATACCACCATCAACCATTTCGACTGGGAGAAGCTGGTCGCCAGCCGCAGCGCCTATATCGACCGCATTCATACCTCCTACGACAACGTGCTGGGTAAGAACAACGTCGACGTGATCAAAGGCTTTGCGCGCTTTGTCGATGCCCACACCGTGGAAGTGAACGGCGAGACCATTACGGCCGATCATATCCTGATCGCCACCGGCGGCCGTCCGAGCCACCCGACCATTCCGGGCGTGGAATACGGTATTGATTCCGACGGTTTCTTCGAACTGCCGGCGCTGCCGAAGCGCGTGGCGGTGGTCGGCGCGGGCTACATCGCCGTTGAGCTGGCGGGGGTGATTAACGGCCTCGGCGCTGAAACCCACCTGTTCGTGCGCAAGCACGCGCCGCTGCGCAGCTTCGATCCGCTGATCGTCGAAACGCTGGTGGAAGTGATGAACGCCGAAGGCCCGCAGTTGCATACCAACGCCATCCCGAAAGCGGTGGTGAAGCATGCCGACGGCAGCCTGACCCTTGAGCTGGAAGATGGCCGCAGCCAGACCGTTGACTGCCTGATCTGGGCGATTGGCCGCGAACCGGCGACCGATAACTTCAACCTGGCGGCTACCGGCGTGAAAACTGACGATAAAGGCTACATCGTCGTCGATAAGTTCCAGAACACCAGCGTGCCGGGCATCTACGCCGTGGGCGATAACACCGGCGCCGTTGAGCTGACCCCGGTGGCCGTGGCCGCTGGCCGTCGTCTCTCCGAACGCCTGTTTAACAACAAACCGGAAGAGCATCTGGACTACAACAACATTCCGACCGTGGTCTTCAGCCACCCGCCTATCGGCACCGTCGGCTTAACCGAGCCGCAGGCGCGCGAGCAGTATGGCGACGACGCCGTGAAGGTCTACAAATCCTCCTTCACCGCGATGTATACCGCCGTCACCTCGCACCGCCAGCCGTGCCGCATGAAGCTGGTGTGCGTCGGCCCGGAAGAGAAGATTGTCGGTATCCATGGCATCGGCTTCGGGATGGATGAGATGCTGCAGGGCTTTGCGGTGGCGTTGAAGATGGGCGCCACCAAAAAAGACTTCGACAACACCGTCGCCATTCACCCAACGGCGGCAGAAGAGTTTGTCACCATGCGCTAAGGCGCGCAGCCCCGTCTCCGGACGGGGCTTTTTTATTGCGCCGCCAGGTGACGCAGGATCTGGTGGCCGATATAGTTGCTCCAGTTAAAGCTGTTTTGCAGCACCACCACCGCATTCTGATTCGCTTTATCAAAACCGATATAGCTCGAATAGCCGCCGATGTACCCCACCTGATAGGTTAATTGCTGCTCGCCGAACGTGTCTGTTACCCAGGCGATATTCGCCGCTTCAATCCGCCGCGGATAATAGTCGACGCTAACGTCGCGGAACGCCTGGTCCAGCGCCGCCTGACCGGTGGGCGCGAAGTGGGCGCGGGCATAGTGAATCAGATCTCCGGCGTCGCTGTACAAACTCGCCGCACCGACCATGTTATGACGGAACTGCCAGTCCGGCGTCAGCGCGCCGCGGGGTTTAAATTTCGGCTGATCGCCAGCATGGCCCAGCGCCCGCCACGGATAATCACGCAGCGTTTGCGGCAGGAAGCTGGTGTTCCCCATCGCCAGCGGGCGGAAGATCATCCGCGAGGCCAGCGTCTCAATCGATTCGCCAGTCTGGTACTGGAGAAGATAGCCGAGGATCGCGTAGCCGAGGTTGGAGTAACTCGGCGCCGGTTCCGCCGGGGCCTGGAAATGCTGCAGATAACTCAGAACGCCATCGGCATCGAGCTCATGGTAGAAGTTTTCGCCATCGTTGAGATAGGCCAGCAGGTGCTCAAGCGACAGCATATTCATCGGTTGCCGCGGCAGCCCTGAGGTATGCGTCACCAGCTGCAGCAAGGTTATCTTACGGGCATCCTCACTCAGCGCGGTACCCGGCGGCAGCAGGGTCTGCAGCGTGTCGTGCCAGTGGAAACGGCCCTCGTTCACCAGCATCGTGACCACTTCGGCGGTAACCCCTTTGCTCAGCGAGCCGAGGGCAAACAGCGTATGCGGGGTTATCGGGTAGCGATGTTGGTCATCGGTCACGCCGAAGCAGTGAAACTCCGCCGGGCCGTTATGATGAATAATTGCCACCACCATGCCGCTGACCTGCTTCTCGCGCATGTAATGCCTGACATAATCATCGACGGAAAGCCGCTGACCGTTGCGCCCTGTCAGACTGGTTTCATTGCTGGGCGGGCTCATTTGCGACAGCGTGCCGGAACAGCCTGAAATCAACAGTAATGCCAGTAGCACAAGGCCTAACCGTTTTTTCAAACTGCACCTGCCTGCCACACGTTATTTGGGATGGGATAAAAAACAGACGCGGGATCGTAGCGGCATTACCCCGCCAGTGCAAAGCGAATACGCTGAAAAATCGATAAGGCCCAGGCCCGTTCGCTACGCCACGCCGTTATTTCCATGGCGCATAAACGCCGGGCGCTGATTGAGCGCCATATACCAGCGCTCCACGGCCGGCATTTCCGGATGGGCAAAGGGCGTCATCTTCCAGCGATGCACCGACAGGCCCAGCACAATATCCGCCAGGGTGAAGCGCTCGCCGGCGACCCACGCCCCGGTCCGCTGCAGCTGCGCTTCGACAATGCGCACGCAGTGGGTCCAGGTGGCAATGCTCTCTTTAATCGCCGCCGGATCCTGAAAGCGGGGATCTTTACGCACCAGCCCCATAAAAGCATGGCGCCAGGCATTATTGAACTCGGTCGCCTGCCAGTCCATCCAGTGCTCCACCTCGGCGGCGGGCTGCGGCCCGGCGGGCAGCAGATCCCAGCGCTCCGCTTTTCGCGCCAGATAGCGGCAAATACTGTTCGACTCCCAGAGCACAAAGTCATCGTCCAGCAGCACCGGCACCAGGCTGTTAGGATTCAGGCGCTGAAATTCGGGGGTGTCCAGGGGCTTAAACCCGCTGCCGTAATCCTCCTGCTGGTACGCCAGCCCGATCTCCTCGCAGGTCCACAGCACTTTCCGTACATTGATTGAAGAGCGTTTGCCCAGAATTGTTAGCATCGTCAGCGATTCCTCAGCCATAAAAGAGAGTTCATTCACTCTACTCTATTGCCAGCCAGCAACAAGGCAGAGCGCTGGATAATGTGTATAGTTGATTCCAGCCTGTTTGCCGAAAAGGAACCCGACATGTTGACCCCTTTTACCGTTTTGATGCCTGCAAATATTCGTTTTGGCCGCGGTCAGGCCCAGAGCGCCGCCCCCTGGCTGGCGCAGCAGGGCGGTCCTGTTCTGCTGGTGCATGGCGCCAGCCCGCAGCGGGCGGCATTTCTCCGCCATCAGCTGGAGGCGCTGCAGCTGGCGGTCACGACGCTGGCGATAAGCCGCGAACCCTGGCTTATCGATATTGAGCAGGGCGTCCAGCTGGCGCGCGAGATAGGGATCAGGGCGGTGGTCAGCCTCGGCGGCGGCGCGGTGATTGACGCCGGTAAGGCGATTGCGGCGCTGGCGCCCGCCACCGGCCCGCTGGTCGACTATCTGGAAGTCGTGGGAACGGGCCGTCAGCTGGAAGCCAGCCCGCTGCCGTTCGTGGCGATCCCCACCACCGCGGGCACAGGCGCGGAAGTCACTAAAAACGCGGTGATCAACGTCGTGGAACAGCAGCGGAAAGTGAGCCTGCGCGACGACCGGATGCTGCCTGACCTGGCTATTGTCGACCCGGCGCTAACCGACAACGCGCCGCGCAGCATCACCCTGAGCTCCGGCCTCGACGCCCTGACCCAGGTGATCGAGCCCTGGCTCTGCAGCCGGGCCACCCCTTTCACCGACGCCCTCTGTCAGCAGGCGATCCCGCGCGGCATCCGCGCGCTGAAGGTTCTGATGGAAAAAGAGTGCCCGGCCAGCCGCGACGAGATGGCCTGGGTCAGCCTGTGCGGCGGAGTGGCGCTGGCGAACGCCGGGCTGGGGGTGATCCACGGCCTCGCCGGCCCGCTGGGCGGCCTGAGCCGCGCCTCGCACGGCGCCTTATGCGGCAGCCTGCTGCCGTTTGGGCTGGCGCTGAATGAGTCGCAGATAAACGACCCCGCCCTGCGCCAGCGCTTCAACGACGTTCGCCGCTGGTTGGCCGACGGGCTGGAGGTCCCGGCGGATCGGGTCTGGGACAGTCTGCGGGAATGGAGCCATCGCGCCGGTCTCGGCACCCTGCGCGACCTCGGCGTGGCGCGCGACGCCCTGGAGCCGGCGGCGCTGGCGGCCAGCACCTCCTCGTCGATGAAGGCCAATCCGGTCAGCCTGAGCAGCGAACAGCTGCTGGAGATGCTGGAGGCGGCGTGGGAGTGAGCGCGCCGGGATAAAATTTTGTTGCATAATGAATGCTCCGAATTTTATCTTCACCTAATCGCGGACTTAATAATTATTTATCAACGTGTTAATTAGAAATCACGGCGTCCCCTGTCGGCGGAAAAGCGTGATCTAACGCACAGTTTACTTCACACTCACCGAAGCGACTGTCTACGCTTAAAAGACAAGGCCGGGTACGCCCGGCCGCGAACTCACGCTATCCGGAGGTCCGTATCGCTATGTTCAGCCAGAAATTACGCCACGTTGAAGACGACGAGTTAAGGATCGACATCGATCCCTGCTACGAAGCCGATCCGTACGAATTAAAGCTGGATGAGATGATTGACGCTGAACCGGAGCCTGAGGTGATCGAGGGGCTTCCGGCCTCCGATGCCCTCACCCCGGCGGATCGCTATCTTGAGCTGTTTACCAACGTGCAAAAATCACGCATTTTTGCCGACAGCAAAACTTTTCCCGACTGCGCGCCGAAACACGACCCGCTGGACATCCTGCGGAATTACCGGAAGGTCAAACGCCAGCCCGATTTCGACCTGCGGCAGTTCGTTGAGGATAATTTCTGGCTGCCGGAGAGCCATACCGACGTCTACATCTCCGACCCCAGCCTGACGCTGAAAGAGCATATCGATAAGCTATGGCCGGTGTTGACCCGCGAGCCTCAGGATCATATCCCCTGGTCATCGCTGCTGGCGCTGCCGCAGGCCTATATCGTGCCCGGCGGTCGCTTTAGCGAAACCTATTACTGGGACTCTTATTTCACCATGCTGGGGCTGGCGGAGAGCGGCCGGGAAGATCTGCTGAAATGCATGGCCGATAACTTCGCCTGGCTGATTGAAACCTACGGGCACATTCCGAACGGCAACCGCACCTACTACCTCAGCCGCTCGCAGCCCCCGGTGTTCGCCCTGATGGTCGAACTCTTTGAAGAGGACGGCGTGCGCGGCGCGAAGCGCTATCTGGATCATCTGAAGATGGAGCATGCCTTCTGGATGGACGGCGCCGAGTCGCTGATCCCGCATCAGGCGTATCGGCACGTGGTCCGCATGCCGGATGGCTCCCTGCTCAATCGCTACTGGGACGACCGGGACACGCCGCGGGATGAATCGTGGCGCGAGGACGTGGAGACCGCCCGACACTCCGGACGGCCGGCCAATGAAGTCTACCGCGACCTGCGGGCGGGCGCCGCGTCCGGCTGGGACTACTCCAGCCGCTGGCTGCGGGATATCACGCGACTGGCCAGTATCCGCACCACGCAGTTTATACCCATCGACCTGAACGCCTTCCTGTTCAAGCTGGAGACGACCATCGCCAACCTCTCCGGCCTGAAGGGCGATCGCGAGACGGAAGCGGCCTTCCGCCAGAAGGCTCAGGATCGGCGGGCGGCGGTTAACCGCTATCTGTGGGACGATGAGAACGGCTGTTTTCGCGATTATGACTGGCGCCGCGAACAGCTGGCGCTGTTTTCCGCCGCCAGCATTGTCACCCTTTACGTCGGCCTGGCGACCCACGAACAGGCGGAACGCCTTGCCGATGCGGTGCGGGCCCGCCTGCTCACCCCCGGCGGGATCATGGCCACCGAATACGAGAGCGGCGAGCAGTGGGATAAACCCAACGGCTGGGCGCCGCTGCAGTGGATGGCGGTGCAGGGATTTAAACGCTACGGCCAGGATCCGCTGGGCGATGAGATCGCCTGGAGCTGGCTGCAGACGGTCAACCACTTCTACAAGCAGCACCACAAACTGATTGAGAAATACCACATCGCCACCGGCGTTCCACATGAGGGCGGCGGCGGGGAGTATCCCCTGCAGGATGGCTTCGGCTGGACCAACGGCGTCGTGCGCCGGCTGATTGGCCTCTACGGCGAGCCAACTTAGTCGGGCTGTTCCCGGCGGCCTTCTCCTGCTATGTTCAGAGGATTCGCCCTGCCCGGAATGACGCTTATGCCTGAACTTCTGACGCCGCGCCTGCGCTGCTCACCGCTGCAGCTGGACGACTGGTCGTTTTTTCTTTCCCTGCAGCAGGATCCGCAGGTCATGCTCTACGTGGCCGACCCCAGGCCGCAGGCGGCCATCCGCGAGGCGTTCGATTCGCGGCTGCCGCCGTGGACGCCCGGGGATGAACACTGGCTGTGCCTGGTGGTGCGCGACAGGCTGACCCATACCCCGCTCGGCCTCACCGGTTACCAACATCATCAGCGCGACATTGCCGAGGTCGGCTTTCTCTTCGCTCCGGCGGCGCAGGGTCGTGGCTACGGCTACGAATCGCTGCGCGCGCTGTGCGACTACGCCTTCACCACCGGCGGCGTCCGCCGCCTGACCGCCAGCGTCACCGCCGGCAACGAGGCGTCCAGGCAGTTACTGCTCAAAGCCGGCTTCCGGCTGGAGGGGGAGCTGCGGGAGAACTACTGGCTCAACAGGCGCTGGCACAACGACTGGCTGTTCGGTCGGCTGCGCGCGGAGGGCGATGCGCCCTAGCGCACCGCCGCTCACGGTCTGACGACAGCGGGGTTCAGAGGAACATCCCTCCCGAGACTTCCACGCGCTGCGCGTTCATCCACGCCAGCTCATCGCTGAGCAGGGCGGCGATGGCGTCGCCGATATCATCCGGCAGCCCGACGCGCCCCAGCGCGGTCTGGGCGGCGATATGCCGATTCACCTCGGCGTTATCGCGCACCACCCCGCCACCAAAGTCGGTCTCAATGGCCCCCGGCGCGATGATGTTCACCGATATCCCCCGTCCGCCCAGCTCTTTCGCCTGATAGCGGGTCAGAACCTCCATCGCCCCCTTCATCGCGGCGTAGGCCGCATAGCCCGGCAGGGCAAAGCGCGCCAGGCCGCTGGAAACGTTGAGGATGCGCCCCCCGTCCTGCAGGAGGGGCAGCAGCCGCTGGGTCAGGAAAAACGGGCCTTTGAACTGGATGTTCATCAGCTCGTCAAACTGCGCTTCGCTGGTCTCGGCGAAGGGGACGTTGAGGCCGATCCCGGCGTTGTTCAGTAAATAATCAAAGGTGGTGCGTCCCCACTTCTGCGCCAGCACCTGCGCCACCTCGCTGGCGAAAGCGTCGAATGTTGAAGGATCGCCGACGTTCAGCGCCAATGCTGCCGCCTTCACCCCTTTTTGCTCAATCTCCGCCACCACCTCGAGCGCCGCCTGGCGGTTGCTGTGATAGGTCAGAAGAATGTCGGTTCCCTTCGCCGCCAGCTTCAACGCGGCGTTTTTACCCAGACCGCGGCTGCCGCCGGTCACTAAAGCGATACGTTGTGTCATCAGAAGACCCCTTTCAGGTTGCGTTGTGATTGTGTTCCAGCTTATTAACTGCCAGTGAAACAATAAATACGCTACATTACGTTTTACTGTTTCATTCACAACAACAATAGGCCATCGGCATGGATAAAATTCATGCAATGCAGTTATTCATTCGCGTAGCGGATCTGGAGAGTTTCTCCCGCGCCGCCGAGACCCTGGCGCTGCCGAAAGGCAGCGTCTCGCGGCAGATTCAGGCCCTGGAAAGCCATCTTGGCGTGCGGCTTCTGCACCGCACCACCCGCCGGGTTCAGCTCACCCAGGATGGGATGGTCTACTACGAGCGGGCGAAGGATCTGCTGAGCAACCTCGACGAACTGGACGGTATGTTCCAGCACGATCCGGCGAGCATCAGCGGCCGGCTGCGGGTGGATATGCCGGTCGGTTTTGCCAAAAAGCTGGTGATCCCGCACCTGCCGGCTTTTTTGCAGCAGTATCCGGGCATCGAACTGGAGCTGAGCAGCAGCGACCGGCTAGTGGACGTGATCCGCGAGGGGTTTGACTGCGTGGTGCGCGTCGGCGCGCTCAAAGACTCCGGGCTTATCGCCCGCCCGCTGGGCAAGCTGACGCAAATTAACTGCGCCAGCCCGGACTACCTGACCCGTTTTGGCTACCCGCAATCCCTGGAGGATCTGGCGGATCATGCCCTGATCCACTACGCCAGCACCCTCGGGGTCCGTCCTTCCGGCTTCGAGGTGGTGATCGACGGCGCCGTGCGCTGGGTAAAAAGCGGCGGCATATTGACGGTCAACAGCACGGAAACCTATCAGGCGGCCTGTATCGCCGGGCTGGGAATTATTCAGGTGCCACGCACCGGCGTGCGCGAGGCGTTACGCGCCGGCGAACTGATTGAGATCCTGCCCCAGTACCGCGCTGAGCCGCTGCCGGTCTCGCTTATCTACCCGCACCGGCGCAATCTCTCCCGCCGCGTGCATCTGTTTATGGAGTGGCTGGGCGGGCTGATGAAAGATTACGTCGATTGATCCGCGCGGAGGGTGAACGGGGGGCGGGCTGATGCATTCCTGCAGGATACGGCATTTAAGGTATACTTTTTGCTGAATCTCGCGGTAAAAAAGGAAGAAATCACGTATGACGCCGGAAAACGACGATCGACGCCCCCCACAGGAACCGGACACGCAGCCGGAGAAAAACAAAAGCCCCCTCGACGCTCTCAATGACACGGCCGTCGGGCAAAAAGCCAGCCAGGCGCTGAAGACCGTCACCGGAACGGCGGCCAAAGTGCAGCGCAACCCGGTAGTCGCCCACCTGATACGCGCCGCAGAGCGCTTCAACGACCGGCTGGGCAATCAGTTCGGCGCGGCCATCACCTACTTCTCGTTCCTGTCGATGATCCCGATCCTGATGGTCTCGTTTGCCGCCGCCGGCTTCGTGCTGGCCTGGCATCCGACCCTGCTGCAGGACATTTTCGACAAAATTCTGCAAAACGTCAGCGACCCGACGCTGGCGGCGACGCTGAAAAACACCATCAACACCGCGGTGCAGCAGCGCACCGCCGTCGGCCTCGTCGGCCTGCTGGTGGCGCTCTATTCCGGTATTAACTGGATGGGCAACCTGCGCGAAGCGATCCGCGCTCAGTCGCGCGACGTCTGGGAGCGCCGGCCGCAGGACGAGGAGAAAATCTGGATAAAATACTTCCGCGATCTTATCTCGCTGATCGGTCTGCTGGTGGCGCTGATTATTACGCTGTCGATCACCTCTGTCGCCGGTTCCGCCCAGCAGTTGATTATCTCCGCGCTGTATCTGGATAATATTGAATGGCTGAAACCCGCCTGGCGGCTGATCGGTCTCGCCATCTCGATTTTTGCCAACTACCTGCTCTTTTTCTGGATCTTCTGGCGGCTGCCGCGCCACCGTCCGCGGCGCAAAGCCCTGTTTCGCGGCACGCTTATCGCGGCGATTGGCTTTGAAATCATCAAAATCGTCATGACCTGGACGCTGCCGGCGCTGGTGAAATCCCCTTCCGGGGCGGCGTTCGGATCGGTGCTGGGGCTGATGGCCTTTTTCTATTTCTTTGCCCGCCTGACGCTGTTCTGCGCCGCGTGGATCGCCACCGCGGAGTATAAAGACGACCGGCGGATGCCGGGCAAAACCCACCGCTGAGGTATTGCGAGGATGAATAAAAGAGGCAAAATTCATCCTCGCGCTTGATTTCAGCAGATAAATCCAGGACGTAACTTTTATTTAACGAAAAACTGGTTTTATTCTCTATCTTTTTAATTGTGTGAAGCATTTCATAGAACTATTTTTTCTGGCGTAAAAATTATCCGCTTTTTGCCTCTTTTTTGCTCATTTTCCGCGTTTGTTACAGATTGAAATGTCCCGGTGGCTGTGGCTATATGGCTTTTCGTTCGCGCAAAAATAAGAAAGATCTATGCAAGCCACAGCCACCACACTCGAAAACACGCAGGAAACCGCCCCGGTCAACTCACGCAATAAAGTCGTTGTCGCCTCGCTCATTGGCACCGCCATTGAGTTTTTCGACTTCTACATCTATGCCACTGCCGCGGTCATCGTCTTCCCGCATATCTTCTTCCCGCAGGGCGATGCCGCCGCGGCCACCCTGCAGTCGCTGGCCACCTTCGCCATCGCCTTCGTCGCCCGGCCTATCGGCTCCGCGCTGTTTGGCCACTTCGGCGATCGCGTCGGCCGGAAGGTCACCCTGGTGGCCTCGCTGTTAACCATGGGGATCTCCACTGTGGTAATCGGCCTGCTGCCCGGCTATGAAAGCATTGGCATTGTCGCGCCGATGCTGCTGGCGCTGGCGCGCTTCGGTCAGGGACTTGGCCTCGGAGGGGAATGGGGCGGCGCAGCGCTGCTGGCAACGGAAAACGCCCCGGCGCGCAAGCGCGCCCTGTATGGCTCCTTCCCGCAGCTGGGCGCGCCGATCGGCTTCTTCTTCGCCAACGGCACCTTCCTGCTGCTCTCCTGGCTGTTAACCGATCAGCAGTTTATGGAGTGGGGCTGGCGCGTGCCGTTTATCTTCTCCGCGGTGCTGGTGATCATCGGTCTGTATGTTCGCGTTTCGCTGCATGAGACCCCGGTCTTCGCCAAAGTGGCGGCGGCGAAAAAACAGGTCAAAATCCCGCTGGGTACTCTGTTGACCAAACACGTCCGCGTGACGGTGCTGGGCACCTTCATCATGCTGGCAACCTATACCCTGTTCTACATCATGACCGTCTACTCGATGACCTTCAGCACCGGCGCGGCGCCGAATGGCCTGGGCCTGCCGCGTAACGAAGTGCTGTGGATGCTGATGATGGCGGTGATTGGCTTTGGCGTAATGGTGCCGATCGCCGGCCTGCTGGCGGACGCCTTTGGTCGTCGTAAGAGCATGATTATCATCACCACGATGATTATTTTGTTCGCCCTGTTCGCCTTTAAACCGCTGCTGGGTTCCGGTAACCCGCTGCTGGTCTTTGCCTTCCTGCTGCTGGGCTTAAGCCTGATGGGACTGACCTTTGGCCCGATGGGCGCGCTGCTGCCGGAGCTGTTCCCGACGGAAGTGCGCTACACCGGGGCGTCGTTCTCCTATAACGTGTCGTCGATCCTCGGCGCCTCGGTCGCGCCGTACATTGCCGCCTGGCTGCAGGGCAACTATGGCCTCGCGGCGGTCGGCACCTATCTGGCGGCGATGGCGGCGCTGACGCTGATCGCCCTGCTGCTGACCCACGAGACCCGCCACCAGTCGTTGTGATCCTTCGCCCTGACGCCGCTGGCGTCAGGGCTCTCCCCTACTTTTTCATCTGCGACAATATGGTCCGGCACTGGTTGCTATCGCCCTCCGCCGGGGATATCAGCGCCAGCAGCGCGGCAGCCGGCGTCACCAGGGTTGCCAGCGCCGCCGCTACCGCGCCGCGGACAATCAGCGGCCCGGCCTTCACCCCCGCCTGCGGCGATTTAAAGGTGCCGCGAACATATAGCGGGGAACGCAGAGTGATGACCCGGAAGCCTTTGCTTTCCGGATCGATGGTCAGGTCCAGCTGCTCGGAGGCGAAGCTGGCGGTCCCGGTCACATTGATCAGCGCGTTTTCCGTATCGAAGGCAAAAATCTGCGGCCGGGCGACGCCGTTGGTCACGTCGATATTGGCCGCCGCGCAGTTCACCCGAACCTCCTCATCGCCAAAAATCTGGCCGATCAGGTAGTTGCCGACGTTAAGGCCGAGAATTTCCATCAGGTTGCGACTGATCAGGCCGTCGTTCATCAGCAGCTTCAGGTTGCCGTTGCTGTTGCCGAGCAGGGCCGCCACCGAGTTGCCGCTGCCGCGCAGCTGAACGTCGCCATTCATCTCGCCGAGGGTTTTCTGCATCATTTCGACGTTCGGCATCAGCGCCTTCAGCTTCAGGCGCCGCGCCTGCAGATTGGCCTCACCCTGCAGCGGCTTTTTATCGCCCTGCAGGTGCACGCTGCCGGCAATCGACCCGTTGGCCAGGCCAAAGCGCACCGGCTGCAGGCGCAGGTCGCCATCCTCCAGGATCACGTGGGTCGCCAGATCGCTGATCGGCAGCGTACCGCCGTGCTCAATTCTCCGGCCCTTAAAGCGCACATCGGCATCCATCACCTGCCATTTATCGGTTTCAAAGCGGTCCGCCGGCAGCACTTTACCCGCCGGCTGCGGCCGATCGCCCGCCTGGCGCGCAGCGCTTTTCTTCGTCCCTTTGCCGGAGTCGACGCCGATTAACGGCCCGAGATCCGCCAGCCGCAGCTGCTTCGACTCCATGTCGCCGCTGAGCTTCGGCCGCGGTTTGCCAGTGGTATAGGTCAGGGAGCCATGAATGTCGCTATCGCCGATCCGGCCGTTAAAATTCTGATAGTCAAAGCGCATGCTGTTTTTCTGCTTAAAGTCGGCGCGCAGACGGCCGTCGGTGGAGAACGACGGCGTCTCCGGCAACAGCACGCCGGTCAGGTCGTAGAGATCGCGCAGCGAATCGCCGGCGAATTTCAGCCGCAGGTCAATGCCGCCGACGTTGAGCGGATCGCTGACCGTGCCGCTGAACGCCACCCGCGTATTGCCGGAGCGGAAGTCGCCCTGCAGCGGGAAAGGCGTGCTTGCGCTGCGCAGAGCCAGCATGCCGCCGATTTTACCGTTGCCGGTGACCGGCTGGTCCTTATAGCGGCCCTTCAGCGACAGGCCAAAGACGTAGTCGCCTGGTTTCGCCGCGCTATGCCGATCCTTCGTGCCAGTGACTTCGCTGAACGGCAGCGGTTTGCCGAGGGGATCGACGAGGATGGTGATATCGCTGCGGGTGATCTTGTCATCAATGGCGATAGTCCCGCGATCGAAGAGAATGTTATCGAGGCGGAAAGACCAGCTGGAGGGGGCGCTGTCCCCCGCGGCACGCTGATCGCCAGCCAGCTGAAAGGTCCAGTTATTGTTGTCTTCCGCCAGGCGGATCAGCCGCACGTCGGGCTGTTCCAGCTTGATCCACGGCAGATACACCGTTTTGCTCAGCAGCGCCAGCGGGGCGAGGGTCGCCTCCACCCGCGGCAGGTGGATCATGGTCACCTGGGGAATGGCCGGCGGGTTGCCCAGCACGATATCTTCCGCGTGCACATGGGGCCACGGGATCCAGCTGCGCCAGCCGCGCTCCTCCGGCTGCCGCTCCCAGACCACGCCGAGATCGCCGCGGATGGCGAACGGGCGGTTCAGCTCGGCAGACACTTTTTGATTAATCGTCGGCTTCAGCCGGTTCCAGTCGAAGGTGGCCAACACGATAAAGAAGAGAACGATCAGCAACAGTATCGTTCCTGTGATGATAACCAACGTTTTACGGGTTCTGCTCATCCCTACTCCGCTCCTTTTGCATCACGTCAGTCCTGAATATAGTCAAAAAGCGGCGTTTCTCCTGGAAATGCGCTTTACGTCACATTACGCGCGTCAGGTCAAAAAAATAATGGAACGATGTTTTAATATGATTGACCAGCAAAACAGCGCAGCGCACACTAGCGCTTATATCGATTCCATTGCAGGTTCTGGCTATGTCTAAAAAAATTGCCGTCATTGGCGAATGCATGATTGAGCTGTCAGAGAAGAACGGGGCCGTTAACCGCGGCTTTGGCGGCGATACCTTAAACACCTCGGTCTATATCGCGCGGCAGACGGATGCCAGCGCGCTGAGCGTCCACTACGTCACCGCGCTGGGAACCGATGGGTTCAGCCAGCAGATGCTCGACAGCTGGCAGCAGGAAAACGTCAACACCAGCCTGATCCAGCGGATGGCCGACCGTCTGCCGGGGCTGTATTACATTGAAACCGATGACGCCGGCGAGCGCACCTTCTACTACTGGCGCAACGAGGCGGCGGCAAAATTCTGGCTGGAGAGCGATCGCGCGGCGGCGATTTGCGAAGAGCTGGCCACGTTCGACTATCTCTACCTGAGCGGCATCAGCCTCGCCATTCTCAGCCCGGCCAGTCGTGCCAGGCTGTTCACGCTGCTGCGTGAGTGCCGCGGCAACGGCGGCAAGGTGATCTTCGACAACAACTATCGCCCGCGCCTGTGGGCCAGCCAGGCGGAGACGCAGCAGGTCTATCAGGAGATGCTCGCCTGCACCGATATCGCGTTTCTGACCCTCGATGATGAAGACGCGCTGTGGGGGGAAAAACCGGTCGCCGAGGTGATCGCCCGCACCCACGCCGCCGGCGTGGAAGAGGTGGTGGTGAAGCGCGGAGCGGATGCCTGCCTGGTCTCGGTGAGCGGGCAACCGCTGCAGGAAGTGCCGGCCGTCAAGCTGGCCAAAGAGAAAGTGGTGGATACCACCGCCGCCGGCGACTCCTTCAGCGCCGGCTATCTGGCCGTGCGCCTGACCGGCGGCGATGCTGAATCCGCCGCCAGACGCGGACATCTGACCGCCAGCACGGTGATCCAGTATCGCGGGGCGATTATCCCCCGGGAAGCAATGCCGCAATAATCCTCACCTGTAAGCGCTCTCCGGCCGCCGCTGGCGCGCCGGAGAGGCGTCAGGTTACTGCCCCGACGGGATGTCGCTGGCCTCGCTGTGGGCGTCAACCGTATCGGCGCTGCCGCTGGTCGCTGCGGTCGCCGGACTCGGCGCCATCAGTTTTTCCCACGTGGCCTGCAGCTCCTTCATGTTGTATTCCGGTTCGCCTTTCGGCTGCTGCAACACCAGCGCCATATCCTGAGACAGTTGCTGACGCAGGTACTGGTTCAGCATGTCCACCGTCAGGGAGTTGAGGAACTCCTGACGCAGCTTCTGGTACTGCTCCGGCGCGATATCCACCACCTGATTTTGCAGGGAGCGCATGCGCTGGCTCATCAGAATGTCGGTATCGGTGCGCGCATAGGTGGCAAACAGCTTCTGCAGCTCGAGGCTTTTCTGAGCGATAAGCGCGTCAAACTCCTCCTGCGGCAGGCCGTTGTCGCGCACTTTCGCCAGCTCGCGCGAGACCACGCTCAGGTTGTTATTCAGGCGCTCGCCCGGCGATTCGATGTTGATGGCGCACTGAGCGCGCTGATAGAGCACCCGGCAGTCAAAACCAAGACCAATATCCTTGACGTTATTTTTGCTCAGGCTCTGCTGCACGTGCCAGAACAGCGCTTCGCGGGCGAGGTCGTCGCGCCAGTAGCGCTGCAGCGCCGCGGAGTCGCGGATCGGCTGCCAGGGGGCGTCCCACATGATGGACAGTTTGTCCTGGCGCACGGCGCTGGTCATGATGCTGACCGGCACGGTGGGCAGCGGCGATAAGGTCGGCACCGCCGCGGGCGTTTCCCGCTTGCCCTTCAGATCGCCAAAAGTTTTGCTGATTTGCTCAGCGACGCTGCGGCTGTCGACGTTACCCACCACGATCAGCGTCATGGCGTCGGGGGTGTACCATTTTTGATAAAAGTCTTTCAGATGCGCCACGTCGATCGGCTGCTTCAGCGGCGCAGCAGGATCGTGGCCCAGCATGGTGGAGCCCTTGAGGCGATAGCGCCACCAGCCCTCTTTGGTATCCAGCGGCCAGGTCGCCACCATGTCGTTGCCCTGCAGCGCGTGATTGATCGATTCAGGCGTAATGGTCAGTTTACCGCTGGCGTCCGCCAGCCAGCTCAGCGCCTCTTTCAGCAGATCGTTGCGGTTATTCGGCAGGCTGAGATTAAACATCGTGTAATCGTAGGAGACGATGGCCGGCGGCAGAGGACGCTTCGGGTCAATACTCTGCTGCCACAGCGAGCGTGCCTGCATCGTCGGCAGGCTGCCGCTTTGCGTCAACGCCAGACGGGGAATAAAACGGCTGAAACCGCTCTGCTGAGTGCTTTCGCTCAGCGAGCCAATATTCACGGACAGACGGACTTCGATACGGTCGCTGGGACGCTGCGGCGTGGCCAGCACCTGCCACGACAACCCATTCGCTAAGGTCCCTTGTTGCCAGGCCGGATCAGGCTGGAGCGCTTCTGCCTGCACATAACCGGCCGCCGCTACCATCAGCAAACCGCCCGTTAAGAGTTTAATTGTTGTGCCCTGCATGTGAACCCCTGATGAACATTCCTGGTTACAACAGCATCCCACTGACGGGCTGCCGAAAAAAGTGAGAGTGAAATACGTCGGTTAGACCACACGGAGACGAAAATGTCGCATGACAACGTAAAATAATCATTTCGTGTCATTCCCGCCGGGCGGAAATGACCTCTAATTATGCGCAGGAGCCCGTACTCCAGCAAGGGAGTACGGGCCTAAGAGGAGGATTTAAGAGGATAATTCGTGCGTTTTGTTCGCGGGAACACGGTTATTCAGCACATCATCCATCTGTTTGGCATCGAGTTCTTTAACCCATTTCGCGACTACCACCGTGGCGACGCCGTTACCCACCAGGTTAGTCAGCGCACGGGCTTCGGACATAAAGCGGTCAATACCGAGGATCAGCGCCAGGCCAGCCACCGGCAAATGCCCGACGGCCGAGATGGTCGCCGCCAGCACGATGAAGCCGCTGCCGGTCACTCCCGCCGCCCCTTTCGAAGAGAGCAGCAGCACCACCAGCAGGGTGATTTGATGGAAAATATCCATATGGCTGTTGGTCGCCTGGGCGATAAAGACCGCCGCCATCGTCAGATAGATAGAGGTGCCGTCGAGGTTGAACGAATAGCCGGTCGGGATCACCAGACCCACCACCGATTTACGACAGCCGAGCTTCTCCATCTTGTCGAGCATGCGCGGCAGCGCCGATTCGGATGAGGAGGTCCCCAGCACGATCAGCAGCTCTTCGCGGATATAGCGGATAAATTTAAAGATGCTGAAGCCGGTGGCTTTGGCGATTGACCCCAGCACCACCACCACGAACAGGATACAGGTGATATAGAAGCAGATGATCAGCTGGCCCAGCTGCACCAGGGTGCCGACGCCATATTTACCGATGGTGAAGGCCATAGCCCCGAAGGCGCCGATCGGCGCCAGGCGCATGATCATATTGATGATGCCGAAGATGACCTGCGAGAAACTTTCAATGACGTTGAAAATCAGCTGGCCCTTGCTGCCCAGACGATGCAGGGCAAAGCCAAACAGAACGGCGAACAGCAGAACCTGAAGGATGTTGCCGCTGGCGAAGGCGCCAATGACGCTGCCCGGGATCACATCCAGTAAAAAGGCCACTACCCCCTGGTCTTTCGCCTGCTCAGCGTACACCGCCACCGCTTTCGCATCGAGCGTCGACGGGTCGACGTTCATCCCGGCCCCCGGTTGCACCACGTTGACAATAACCAGACCGATAATCAGCGCGATGGTGCTGACCACTTCGAAATAGAGCAACGCCACCGCCCCGGTACGGCCAACGGCTTTCATGCTCTCCATTCCGGCGATCCCCGTCACGACGGTACAGAAGATAACCGGAGCAATCACCATTTTAATCAGCTTAACGAAGGCGTCGCCGAAGGGTTTCATTTGCGCGCCCAGTTCCGGGTAAAAATGGCCCAGCAGAATACCGATCGCTATGGCCGTCAGAACCTGGACATAGAGGCTTTTAAAGATAGAGGTTTTCATAGGGTGTCCTTTGGGAATAACCACAGAGCAAGAAGGGATATTTGACGTCTGTGGCTTAAAAATAACACCCTGGAAACATTTCAGAAATAACTAACGCCGAAAGTGCAACGCGATTGTTAAAATCTTTGAGCTGACTCGCACAAGTCAACAAAATATTTACAAATTTGCATCTTCGCGGACCGGAGATAAATAGCGGGCGCTGAACGCCTCCTGCGGTAAAGCGCAACCGAACAGGTGGCCCTGGAGCACCTCGACGCCGGCGGCTTGCAACCAGCGATACTGGTCTTCCGTTTCCACCCCTTCCGCCACAATGCGCAGCGACAGGCCGCGCGCGAGCTGGATTATCGCCGGCACCATGCTGACATCCTCCGGCAGCATATCGATGAATACCTTATCAATTTTCAGAATATCCACCGGCAGAGCCTTCATCTGCTGCAGCTGGTGCAACCCGGCATAACCCATGCCAAAATCATCCAGCGCAATCCGCACGCCGGCCTCGCGCAGAGGCCGCAACCGCGCCATCACATCCTGCGGATCGTCCATCCGGCAGCTCTCCGTCACCTCAAGGATGAGGGTGCCCGGCGCAATGCGGTAGCGGGCGATCAGCTTCAGCATCTCCTCACCACGGTCGTGCTCCAGCAGCTGGAGCAGGGAAACATTGACCGACAGCGGCAGCATAATGCCCTGGCTTTGCCAGGCGGCCAGCTGGCGGCAGGCCTCTTCCATCACCCAGTAGCCGACCGGGATAATCAGCCCGCAGGACTCAATGCGCTCAATCAGCGACGGTGGTAGCGACCAGCTGCCATCCGCCTGCCGCTGGCGCAGCAGCACCTCGGCGCCGCAGAGCTCGCCGCTGGCGCAGGCCACCTGCGGCTGCAGCCAGATCGCGAACTGCTGGTTGTCGAGGGCGGTCATAATTTCGTGCTCTTCCATCAGGCGGCGCTGAGCCTTTTCCATCTGCTCGGGATCGAAGAACTCAATCTGATTTTTACCTTTGCGTCTTGCGGTGACCGCGGCCGAGACCGCGCGCCGGTAAAACTGTTCGGCGCTGAGACCGGGGTGGAACATGGCGATCCCGACGCTGGCGTAGGGCCGCAGCTGCAGACCATGCAGCGGTAAACGTTCATTAATAATAGTGAGCACTTGCTTACTTATCGTCACCGCCTGCCAGGATTCGGCGAGGCCATCGGCGAGAATGGCGAAGTCATAGCCGCTTACCTGGGCCAGCACCATCTGCGGCGGGATCGCGGCGCGCAGCTTCTCCACCAGCGTCAGGAGCAGCATTTCGCGCTGGCTCTCCTTGAGCACGCCGGCGGCGTCCTGCAGGGTTTCACAGGCGACGACGATCAGCGCGGCGCTCTGCGGGCGGGCCACCGTCTGCTCCAGCATCGCCAGCAAGAAGGCTTTATTCGGCAGCTCGGAGACCGGGAAGCGGGTCGACTGGATGGACAGCTCATCATGCTGGCGCACCAGGCTCTGCTGGTTGCGGTTATAGCTGCGCACCAGCATGCCGATCTCGTCGTCATGGTGCAGGCGCGGGAGGGTCAGCTGATGGCCAAGACGCTCCTGCTGGGAGAGATCGTTCAGCTCGCGGGCGATACGCCGTAGGGGGCGAACCATCAGCCGGTTGATGCACCAGGTGAGCGCCACCGTCAGCATCAGCACCAGAAGTAAGTAAGCAGTCACTAACGTAGCAAGGGCGCTCATGACGAATTTATACATGCGATAGGAGTCGGCCTGCAGCACCAGATAGGCCAGCGGCTGCGGGTTGGCCGGCCGCTCCAGCGAATAAATGGGCAGCGAAATCTGCACCGGCAGCTCAAACAGCCGGGTGATGGTCACCGGCACCGACCGCTCAGGGATAAACCGCATCCGCAGCGCCTGGAACTGGTTGGGCAAGACGACATCCGCCCGGCTGACGATGCCAGCAGGCTGGATACGGCTTAAAATGGCTTCCGCTTCCGGAATATCGGCTTTCAGAATAGCCGCAGACAGCGGTTCGCGAACGGATCGCGCGATACTTTCTAACTGCGTGGCCGTGGTAAAGCGACTCTGTTGCACAAAGTGAAACAGCAAAATAGTGCAAAAAACCAATACAAAGGCCATGGACACGCTCGCGACCATCGCCATCTGTTTGATTGTAAGTGAACGGCTGACGCGCAACGGTGTTCTCCACTGATACTGAATGCATACCCGGCATTAATCCTTCAATCCCGGTCGTTTCAGGCTGATTATATACTTAAATCCTTCGCCCACGCCCGCGAGGGATGAAGTGACGGGATAGCTCCGCGCGGTGGCGCAGACGCCGGAGAGACCTCCCCGGCGGCCGACGGTGGGCAACGCCTCACGAGTATACGCGAAGCGCGCCGTGGAGTGGTGCTCTGTGACGTAATTCAGCCTATTCTGCTACCAGTCGGCGTAAGGCACCAGCGGCTGGGGCGGCATATCCAGATCCCCCTGCCAGCCGGCCGCCGAATAGCGCACGTAAAGCAGCGCATGGCTCGGGGTGTAGTCCTTCGCCTGCTGAATATCGACCGCGGCGCCAACGAACCAGTTGCTGGTCACCCGCCGCTCCACCAGCGCTCTGGCGGTGTAACCGAATCCCTGGCTGCTGCCGCCCTCCTCCGTCAGTTCGCTGGCGCGCTGCCGGTAGTCGGACGGGATCAGGTTCAGCAGCGGATAGCGGGCTTGCGTCTGGGTACGCGAATGGGACCATGAGACCGATCCGCCGAGTTCCCAGGACCAGTTCTCCGTGCGCTGACGCCAGGTCACCGGCACAGCGAACGAGAGATACTCCTGCGGGCTGTAATAGCCGCCCTGGCCGAGGGTGTAGCCGCTGAGATCTTTGTCGTAGTGCCAGATCATATTGTTGAGGCCGACGGTGACGCGACGATTATTCTCGTTAATCACCTTATAGTAGTAGCCGGTCATCCAGCGCACGCGCCAGTTATCCGCCACGTTTTTACCGGTCAGCGAGTCGGCCCCCAGCGAGGACCAGATACCGTGCGCTTCGCCCCGGTCATAGCTGAGGCTCACACCGCCGCCGTCGGCGCGAACGCCGCCCCAGGTGGTGCCGGTATGGCTGTTGCTGTCTTTCTGCCCGCCAAAGGAGAGCAGCGAGCTGGAGATGGGCCGCCGGTGCACGTTGACCGTGTACCCCACCGGCCCGACGTCGCTGCTGTAGCTCAGGCCGCCGACCACATCGACGACATTGAAGCCCATCGGCGTGGTGCCGATATCGCCGCTCCAGGTGTCATTCTTCCAGCCGACCGCTACGCTGGCCCCGCTGTCGGTCTGATTTTTACTGCCGCTGGTACAGGCGATCTCCCCGCAGGTGCCCCAGCTGGGCGAGTAGCTCCCGTCGCTGTGGGTGGAAAAGCTGCCGGCATCCATATTGACCAGGTCGGTGCGGAAGAACATCCGGCCATCCGCCAGCGGGGCATCCACCTGCAGCATGGTGGTATGCGCCTTGAGGTCGGAATAGCCGCCGGTGCCGCTGGATCCCCAAAAGTCGTGTTCCAGGGTGACGTTCAGATCCTGCTGGCGATAAAGGTCGGCGGCATCGCTGCGGATCCCGCGCTTCAGCCAGTCATCCCGGCTGTCGTTGCGCGTCAGCCGGGTAAAGGTATCGTTATCCTGCGGCTGCGCGGGGGTGATGCCGGAGGCCACCATCGCCTCCCGGTAGTGGGTCAGCGCCTGCTGCGGCTCCCCGTTCCGGGTGGCTAAACGCGCGGCATCGCGCAGCACCAGCGCGCTCTCCATCGAGGGCGGCTGCGCCTTCGCCTGCGGCACAATCTGGTTAAAAATCTGTTGGGCGTCAGCGGTATCGCCAAGGCCGGCTCGCGCCAGGGCGACCCGCCGCTGCATATTCATGGATTCGGCCTCTGCGCCTTTCAGCTGCATGACCTGCGCCCGGGCGGCCTGTTTATCGCCCTCGGCCAGATAGACTTCCGCAAGGCCGAGGCGCGCATCGCCGTTGTCGGCTTCCTGACGCAGCACCCGCTGATAGTCGGCAATCGCCGTCTGGTTGTCCCCGCGCTGCTGGGCCCAGTCGGCCAGCGTCAGGTCATAGCGCACCGAGGCCGGCTGCTGTTTGATGAGGGCGATCGCCTGCGCTTCCTCGCCGCTGTCGCGCAGCTGGTTCGCCTGGCGCAGCACCCGGTCGCTTTGCAGACGCGCCTCAAGTTCACGAATGTTATCCGTCCATGCGCTGCGCGGCAGAGCGGCGATTTGCGCCAGCGCCAGATCGTCCTGGTCGTTCCCCGACAGGTAGAGCCCCGAGGCGTAGACCCGTTCGGCATCCTGCGGCTGGCGGTTGACCATCGTCCGCATCAGTGCGTCGGCCTCCTGGCGCTCACCGGCGCTGACCAGATCCCGCGCCAGACGGTAGGTTATCCACACGCTGTCCGGATCCAGCGCCAGGCGCCGACGCTGAACTTCCGCCGCCTGCGCCCAGTTGCCCTGGCTCTCCAGGGCCTGCGCCTGTTTCTCCAGCCGGTCGTTGGTCAGGCTGCGCTCAATATCATCGATGCTGCGCCGCTGGGCGGCAGGAAGACCAGCGATCCAGGCGCTGGCTTTCTCGGGCGATTCAGCGCGATAGAGGTTGGCCAGGCCGCGCACCGCCAGATTATTCCCGCGATCCAGGCGCAACGCCTGCTGATAATAGCGCTCAGCCGCCGCCGACGCCTTGCGCGCCGCCGCGACGTCGCCCAGCCCCAGCACGGCATAGCTGTCGGTCCGATCGACCCGCTGCGCCTGGGCATAATAATTCTGCGCCTGTGAAAGCTGACCGGCCTTCAGGGCGTTATCCCCCTGCTTGATCAGCAGCCAGTAGCGGTTGGTTTGCAGCAGGCTGTCCCATTTGCCGCGATTCGGGCTGTCGGGATCCATGGCAATCGCTTTATTGAGCTGGGCCACCGCGCGCGCGCGATCGCCGCGCTGGGAATAGGCCTGGCCGAGGGCGCCCACCGCATCGCTGTCGCGGCTGTCGGCCTGAACGGCTTTCTGCAGATCCGCCACCGCCTGCGAGGTATTTCCGGATTTGACCGCCGCCAGCCCTTCCGAGCGGGCGCGGAACGTCGGATCCTGCAGCTGCGCCTGCTGCTGGTCAAGCAGGACGCGGGCGTTCGCCGCCACCGAGCCGGTAGGAAACTGCAGCAGGAATTGCTGCAACGCCTGCACGCTGGCTTTGCTCACCGGCATGCTTTTCACTTCGCTGAACCACATATCGGCGGCGATACCGCGTCCTGAGGCTGAGCGGGCCATTTCCGCCAGATAGGCGAACCCTTCCTGCGGTTTGTTATCGGCAAACATCTGCTTCGCCAGCGCCGTCAGCAGGCTGACGTTGCCCGGCGCGCTGGCGTTCAGTTTTTTCAGCTGGCTGACGCCTTCGCTATGACGGGCCGGCAGGCGCGCCACCAGCGTCCAGTATTCAATAGCGGCATCAACATCATCTGGCACGCCGCCGAACAGTTTTTCATAGGCGGCGATGGCTTCATCGACCTTCCCGGCCACGCCCAGCAGGCGCGCCTGCTGCAGCGCCTGACGGCCCTCGCCGGTGTTGCTTTTCATCTCATTGCGCGACGCCTTCAGCTCAGGGGAATCCGGCGCCAGCTTCGTCAGTCGCTCCAGCTCTTTTTGCGCCCCGGCGGTATCCCCCTGGCGCAGCAGATAGCGCATCCGCGCGGCAATCAGGTCCGGGTTGTTGGGGTCGATCAGCTCCAGACGGTATAGCGACTGGCGCACCAGGTCTTCACGATTGCTGGCCTCGCCGAGGCGCACCTGCTCCAGCAGATGTTCCTGGGCGGGCGTCGTCGCCGCCTGCGCTAACGGCAGCAGCGCGACGCCGAGGGACAGCGTGAGTAAACTTAGTGAGAGCTTGCGCATTCCTGGTTCCAGTCAGGTTGTAATTCGCCACCCGCAGTGAAACGAAAACGGTGTTGATCCCAACCCTGACCGAACAGCGTCAGGACCGCGCTGTAGTAGGCATCCGCGCCGGGATAGTTATCGGCGACGCGCTGTCGTTGCACCGACCGGGCCTCGTCGTTCTGTAAAAACGGCAGCATCACCGCGGAGAAGCCCACCGGCCCCTGGCCGCTGGTTTTACCGGTGGCGATATTCACTTTCTCCGGCGGTACCCCCTGCTCCGTGGTCTGCGCCGCCATCGGCGCAAAGCGGGCCAGCAGACGCGCTTTTTGCTTATCGCCATCATGAAGCATGCCCACCCACAGGTAGACGCGAATCGCGTCATAGCTGCCGATCAGCGGCTTCTCCGTTTTCAGCTGCCAGCCTTTCCCTTTCTCATAGCGCACCCAGTCCGGGGTAAAGCCTTTCGGCGCGGTCTCCAGCAGCAGACGCAGGTTCGTGTCGCGCAGGGTGGGCCACGGCGCGCCAAAACGCACAAAATAGGTGGCCAGCTGCGGCGGAAGATAGCTGGGGTTAAACCGCCAGCCGCTGTCATCGGCAAAACCGACTTTTCCCGGCAGCAGCATCGTGCCAAGGCCCGGCACCGCCACCGTCTCTTCGTCGACAATCCGCGCCAGCAGCGCTTTCCCGGTCTCGGTGTACTGCGGCTGCTGCCACAGGCGCCCCGCCTCCAGCAGCGCCCAGGCTATCCACAGATCCGAGTCGGATGCCGAATTGCTGTCCAGCAGCGTCCACTGTTCGTCGTCCTTTTTCCCCCACAGCCAGCCCGGCAGATGCTGCCGCAGGTCGCCCTCCGCCAGGTTGTTCTGCGTCCAGGTCAGCAGCTTGTCGAACCCCGCGCGATCGTTGGCCGCCAGGGCAAAGAACAGGCCATAGCTCTGTCCTTCGGAAGTGGAAATTTTGCGCGCATCGCTGGGGTCGATCACCCGCCCCTCGGGGCTGACGTACGCTTTCTTAAACTGCTCCCAGGCGGGCCACTGGCAAGCGGCGCTCGCCTGGCCCGCCGCCAGTACCAGCGCGGAGAGCACCGCGCCGCAAAGTACTTTCATCATCGTTTATTCATCATCCAGGCTAAGGCGGCGGCGGCTGATAATGCGCAGCATGCGCCACAGCACCCACGCCAGCAGCACGATACTGACCGCGGCGAAGATCGCCAGCAGTATCGGGTGGTTAGAGAGCGCGAACCAGATGCGCTCGAACCAGGGCAGATGGCCAACATAGTAAACATCGCCCACCCGCAGGCTGTTGACGCCGGATTCACGGATCACCGCCACCGAGCCAAACATCGCCGCCCGCTTACCGCTGTCGTTGAGGGCGTTGGTCAACAATTCATTACCGCGCGGGCTGTCGGCCAGCAGGGCCACCACGCTACGCTGATCGTTGTAGGGCGACTGGAAGCCAATCACCGCCGCCATCGGTCCGGAAGAGGTGATGTCGGTGCGGGTGTTGGGCGTGCGGGCCTCGTCATCGGGATAAATGCTCGCCAGGTCATAGTGGCGCATCGGCATTTTCACCCAGCTTTTGGTCGCCTCGACCAGCAGGTTGATTTTGGTATCGTCCTTGAGAGACGAAGGGATCGCGCCGATCAGCAGCAGATCCGCGTCTTTATTCTTGATCTGGTTGCCATCGTCGGTCATTTGCAGATTAATCGCCGCCAGGCCGGTCTGCGAACCGATGCCGCCCAGCGCCTGCAGCAGCGTCGCCACCTGGCCCTGGGTCGGCGCCTTCGGCACCACCACCAGGGTGTCGGCGAGGTCAGCCATTCGGCTGTAAGGGAAGCCCGCATTGGCGAAGACGCGCAGGTCCGGCAGCGCAATAAAGTGATAATACTTCGAGAAGTCGATGGTCGAATCGTCGCCGATCACCACATGGTTCTGCACCGGCTGGAAGGTAATACAGTTGTCGATGGAGCCGCCGGGCATCGGGTTCATGTACTGGAAGTCAAAGCGCAGCTGGTTCACCGCCCCAAGACGCAGCGCGGGGATGGTGACCTCCGATTTGCCGTCCAGCAGCCCCTGCAGCAGGTCTTTATCATCGCGGCCGAAAATCACCAGCAACTTGACGTAAGGATCGTTCGGGTTGTCGATCATTTCGATGGTCGGCGCGTTGACCGGCGGATGATCGCGCAGGAAATCCGGACGCTTGTCGTTGGTGGCGAAGACAATGGCGTTACGATCCGGCAGTTCGTTGAAATAGACCGGGAACTGCTGGCCGCGCCAGCCGGCCTTGCTGCCGAACCATGAGGCGATAATCGCCGCCGCCTGCTGCTGGGCCACCGCCGGCGAACCCGGGAAAATCATCGGCAGCGTCAGCGGGCGGTTGTCGCGCGGATCGTAGAACGGCACCGGGAAGTGCGACAGATCGTTATGCACCTTCAGCGACTGGTAGGTGAGATCCAGATAGCTTTCGCGCCCGACGTCCAGCCACAGCGTGCTGCTGGCCGGGTTTTCGCAGACATCGCGATAGTGGCCGACAAACTCCAGCCGTATGCGGTTGAAGTCGGTGATATACAGCGGGTCAATCGGCAGCTGCGCGCGGATCTTTTTCCCCAGCTGCTCTTTGGTGACGGGCAGGACGCCCATCAGCTCATCGTTGAGATAGACTTTCAGCTGCGACTGCACGGGCAGCAGCGAGGGCGACGGGGTATATTCCAGATTGAGCAGCGCGTTGGCGACCAGCTCATCGCTGCGCATGCCGAATTCGACCGAGGCGTCAGGCCGTGAGCCGCGCAGCACAATGCTGCCCGGAGGCGGCGCGATGGTGGCAAAGGTCAGCTTCACCTCCCGCTGCGGGATATTCTCGGCGACCACCGCCGGTGCGGTCGGTTCGGCGAGGGTCGCCGTCGGCTCGCCAATCGTCACCGGCGCGGGCGCGGGCGGGGTGGCCGCCTGCGGCTGAACGCCAGGAGCCGGGTTCACCACGGCGGCCGGCGCCGCGTAAGAGGCCAGCGGATACCAGCTGCACATGCCCACCGCTACTGCACACATCCAGGAAAGTTTTCTTTTCATCGCATTATCATCATTGTTGAGCCATTGCCGGGTCTGCGGAGAGCGTCGGCGCGGCGCGTTCAGGGCGTCGGGGTACAAACGACACTATCCATGCCACCAGCGAGGTGAGCGCGCGGAAAATGACCTTCACCGACGGCGGCGAAAACTCCGCCAGGTGACGGTAACCACGGAATCCCAGCTTGAGGATATCCAGCAGGCTTTCCATCGGCTTATCTTCCGGGAAGCTATCCTGCCAAAGCGCCCACGTATCGGCGCGGGCAAACGTACACTGCACAAAATCGATATGCTGCTGGTTGGTCAACGGCAGCAGCTGCAATCCCACTTCGTTGCCGTTTACCCGCGCGACCCGCACCGGGAAGACATACTCCTGCTGTCCCCGTTTGAGCAGCAGCCTGGCGTTCTGCCCCTCCAGCACCTGCGCGTCGCTGTGAATTTTGATCCCCAGCCCGCCGTCGGAATAGTCGTGAACGGTGCAGGAGAACAGATGGCCGTCATCGCGGGCGATGGCCGCCGGCATGCTCATTTCGACACGATGCGACCGGCGGACCTGCTTGCTTTCGACCGAGACCGCCACCGCGCCGCCAAGAATAATCAGGTTGTAGAACACCCAGACAATACTCACCCAGACGGTGAGAATTTCGTTTTCCGGGCCGTACATAAAGCGCCAGATCCCCACCGCGACGCCGACCAGGTTGAGCAGCACGAGGTAGATATAGGGCCGGGAGATCACCCAGTCGACATACTCCTCTTCCACCAGCCCACCCTTCGCGGTGACGTTGAATTTGCCTTTATGCGGGTTAATCAACGCCACAAAGGTGGGCGGCGCGATATACCAGGCGAGCACCGTCTCGTAGATTTCACTCCAGAACGAATGGCGGTATTTGCCCTGAATCTTCGAGTTGGTCAGGCTGGCGTGGATCATATGCGGCAGCACGAACAGCGCGATCATCAGCGCCGGCGCATAAATGATATAGGCATGGAGCAGCAAAAAGGCCAGCGGCGCCGTGAGGAAGATGAGGCGCGGAATACCGGAGAGGAAGTGGAGCATGGCGTTGGCGTAGCAGACGCGCTGCGCCAGCTTCAGCCCCTTGCCAAACAGCGGGTTATCGAGACGGAAAATCTGCACCATGCCGCGCGCCCAGCGGATGCGCTGGCCAATGTGCGCCGACAAACTCTCCGTCGCCAGCCCCGCCGCCTGCGGAATACGCATATAGGCGGAGGTGTAGCCGCGTCGGTGCAGGCGCAGCGAGGTGTGGGCATCTTCGGTCACCGTTTCGACGGCAATGCCGCCAATCTCGTCCAGCGGGCCGCGGCGGATCACGGCGCAGGAGCCGCAGAAGAAGGTGGCGTCCCACATATCGTTCCCGTCCTGCACCAGGCCGTAGAACAGGGTGCCTTCGTTCGGCGTTTTGCGAAAACGGCCAAGGTTGCGCTCAAAGGGGTCTGGCGAGAAGAAATGGTGCGGGGTCTGCATCATCGCCAGCTCTTTCTCTTTCAGGAACCAGCCCATGGTCATCTGCAGAAACGAGCGCGTCGGCACGTGGTCGCAGTCAAAGATCGAGACAAACTCCCCTTTGGCGTATTTCAGCGCATTGTTGATGTTACCGGCCTTGGCGTGCTCATGGCTGGTACGGGCGATGTAGTGCACCCCGACATCTTTGGCAAACTGGCGAAACGCTTCCCGTCCGCCGTCGTCGAGGATCCAGATGTTGAGCTTGTCCTTCGGCCAGTCGATGCCCTGCGAGGCATAGATGGTGTTTTTCACCACGTTGAGATCTTCGTTGTAGGTGGGGACGAAGATATCCACCGTCGGCCACAGATCCATGTCCTCCGGCAACGGCACCGGTTGGCGGTTCAACGGCCAGACCACCTGGAAGTAGCCCAGCACCAGCACCACCCAGGCGTAGGTTTCGGCGAACAGCAAAATAATCCCGCACACCAGGCTTACCGGGTCGTTCCAGTTCAGCGTCGAGGTGTAGCGCCACCAGATATAGCGGCACGAGACCGTCAGCGACAGCACGATCAGCATCAGCGCCGAGAAGCGGCCGGGGATGCGCCGCACCAGCAGCGCCACGCCCCACAGCAGCATCAGGAAGATAAATTGCGACAGCGGGTTAAAGGGCTGCGTAATACACATCAGCGCCAGCACCAGCGAGCAGCAGGTCACCACTCCGAGGATTGCCCGGCGCAGTTTAGGATTGAGGTGCGCCAGCTCTTTCTGTTTATCCAGATGGCGGGTGCGGGCGTTAACCTGCTCAGGCAGTTTCTCCATCCATTGCGCGTAGCGACCGTGCACCCCTTCCAGCGCCGCCAGCGAACGCCAGTTGACCTTTTTCTCCGGCTCCGGCACGCGGGTCGCCAGCAGCCACAGGGATTGCAACAGATAGCGCAGCGGATCCAGGAGCCGTGGCCGGTGCGGATTAATATGGGGGAAATAGGTGTCATGGTGCGCCAGAATCGCCTGCCAGCGCGGCGTCTCCAGCGGCATGAGCGCCCAGACCAGCGATGCCCACAGGCAGCCAAGCGACGCCGACAGCCAGGAGGCGCCATGCTGCCGGTAGTCGTCATAGCGCGCGCGCAGCCGTTCCCCCACCGGCGGGGCCAACAGCAGCGTGCTGAGGCGGATCATACCGGCCTCCCGCCGGCATAGTGGATCAGGCACCAGTTCGCCAGGGTCAGCACCTCTTCCGCCGCCAGAGAGTCCTGGCGATACTCCCCAAGGGGCTGTTTCGCCGCCAGGCACTCGGCCATCGCCTCGTCGCGGTGAATGGTCACCGGCAGGATCCGCGGCTGGCTCTCGAGCCACAGCTGATAGAGATCTTCCTGCAGCTGGCTGCCGACCCGCAGATCGTTAATCAGAATATCGCTGTTGGCCGGAAAGGGCTGCTGGTGCAAACGGATATGGCTGTTGGCGTCGGGATGGACCACCACCAGCGAGCGGTCGCAGAGCGTCAGCAGCTCGCGGGTCAACGGCGAATAGCCCGCCGGCAGATCCAGCAGCAGCCAGCGGTACTGGCCCTGCAGCTGCTGCACCGCCTCCGTCATCGCGCCCAGGGTGGGCAGCAGCTGGTCGACGTTTTCTCTTTCGCCCGCGCTGAGCTGGCCAAACGGCAGCAGATCGATATGTTGCGTATAGCGCAGACCCGCGTCGCGCCAGTCACGGCCGTCAAGCAGCGACCGGGCCCAGCCGTCCTGATGATGGATATCGGTGTTGAAAAAAAAGCGCAGCATATTATCCGGGCTGGCGTCGATCGCCAGCACGCTTTCACCGAGCAATTGCAGCGCCCAGGCGAGTGCAGCCGTAATGGACGTGACGCCAGTTCCCCCGCGCACGCCCTGTAACCCCAGAATAGCCATCTCCGGCTTCCTTATTTTTTCTCTGCAAACTCTGCCAGCAGCGGCCAGCGCTTCAGCGCTGCGTTCAGCTGTTCACGCCTCGAAATATCATGATAATCAATATCCGGCAGGGAAAATGCCCGGCTTAGCGCCAAAAAATCATTTTGAAAGGTGTACCCCAGCGTGGCGTCCGTGGGTACGACAGGATCTTTTGCTGGCATATCTCTGTCCGTTCGAAATTTATTATTAAACCAGAGGACGTATACAGCGCATCCTTAAAAAGCAGGTGTACATGCTAAAACTGATGACCTTTAATTTCAATGTTAGGTTTACTCTGTCAGTTTCGCTAGTAAACTTATCCAGTGTGAATCAGGGCGCACGAGGGATGCCGTGGATAGTGTATTTACTTTGGGTATTTCATCATTATGGGATGAAGTGTGCCATATGCCGGTCGGCGGGGTATGGTGGCTCAACGTTGACCGTTATGCCGATGCCGTCAGTCTGGTTAATCAGACGCTGGCCGCGCAGGCGAAAAACAGCAAAGTTGCCGCGCTGGTCATGGGTGATAAACCTGATGATATCATTTCATTAGATAGCATTCATGGCCCGAATAATATCGCGCTGTTTACCCTGCCGAATCGCCCGGAGGCGCTGGAAGAAATACATCGTGATTTAGTCTGCTCCCTCGAGCCTGGCAATTATTTGTTTATTCTGCTATGCGCTGAAAATGCCTGGCAAAATATAAATAATGAAAAGTTATGCGCCTGGGTGGAAAAAACCAGTCGCTGGGCGCAATATCATCGCTGCGCGTTCTTAGCGATCAATCCCGCCCAGGATATCGATCGGCAACTCACCCCATTATTACGCGCGTACCGATCCCTTTCCGGTCTGGCAAGTATTCGCTACCAGGGCGACCGCCATCTTTTTGATATTGCCTGGTGGGGAAGCGATAAAGGCATCAGCGCCCAGCAGCAGCTGATGGTGCAACACGACGACGCCGGCTGGCGATTAGCGCAGGATGCTGAAACCAGCGTGCAGCCGCGTAGCGACGAAAAAGCGATCCTCAGCCATGTGCGCGTCCTCGAAGGCGCCCCGCCGCTCTCGGAATACTGGACCCTGTTCGATACCAATGACGAGGTCTTCAACGCCGGGCGCACTGCGCAGGCGGCGACGATCCTCTTCTCCATTACCCAGAATACGCAAATTGAACAGTTGGGGCGCTATATTCATACCCTGCGTCGTCAGCGCGGCACCGCGCTGAAAATTATTGTCCGCGAACAAACCCCCAGCCTGCGCGCGACCGATGAGCGGCTGCTGCTCAGCAGCGGCGCCAGCCTGGTGATCCCCAACAGCGCGTCGCTTTCCCGCTGCCTGACGCTGATTGAAAGCGTACAGAACCAAAAGTTCTCCCGGCGTATCCCGGAAGATTTTGCCACCCTGCTCACCTGGAGCCAGCCGTTAAAGCTGCGGGGCTATCAGAAATGGGACGCCTTTTGCGAAGCGGTGCACAACGTGATGACCAATACCCTGCTGCCGGCCGACAGCAAAGGCGTGATGGTGGCCCTGCGCCCGGCGCCGGGGCTGCGCGTCGAGCAGGCGCTGACGTTATGCAAACCCAACCGGATGGGCGACATCATGACCATCGGCAATAACCGGCTGGTGCTGTTCTTGTCATTTTGCCGAATCAATGACCTCGACACCGCGCTAAATCATATTTTCCCGCTGCCGACCGGCGATATTTTTTCTAACCGTATGGTGTGGTTTGAAGACAAACAGATCCTCTCGGAAATCGTGATCATGCGCGGCGTCGAGCCGGCGCGCTGGAACACGCCGCTGCCCCTCTCGGTCGGTAAAAACGAAACCATCAACGCCACCCATGATGGACGCCACTGGCGACGCTATCCCGAACCACACCGGTTAACCACCCGTGAGGAGCAAGCCTGATGATGTCTATCGCCGATATTCTGCAACTGGTGGTGCTCTGCGCCCTGCTGTTTTTTCCGCTGGGCTACCTGACGCGCCACTATCAGCGCCGGATCCGCACGACGTTAAGATTGATGTTCTTTAAACCCCGTTACGTGAAACCGGCAGGGGTATTACGCCGGGGAACAACGGTTAAGCAAGGCAAAGCGAATAAATGACAAATAAAAAAACGACCGCGGCACCGCTTCCGCTCTGGCAGTACTGGCGCGGCCTTGGCGGCTGGAACTTATACTTTCTGGTCAAATTTGCCCTGCTGTGGGCCGGGTATCTCAATTTCCACCCGATGCTGAACCTGGTGTTTCTCGCCTTTCTGCTGGTGCCGATCCCGCGCGAAAAGCTGCACCGCATCCGCCACTGGATCGCCATTCCGCTCGGCTTCGCGCTGTTCTGGCATGATACCTGGCTGCCCGGGCCGGAAACGCTTCTTAGCCAGGGCTCGCAAATCGCCGGCTTCAGCGCCAGCTATATCTGGGATCTGATTGTCCGCTTTATCAACTGGAGCATGGTCGGCGCCTTCTTTGTTTTGCTGGTGCTATGGCTGTTTATCAGCCAGTGGCTGCGCGTTACCGTGTTTGTCTCCGCGATGGTCGTCTGGCAGGCGGTCAGCCCGTTGCTGCCGGCCTTTACCATTTGGCCTGCCGATCAGCCCACCACCGCCGCCGCCACCGCGCCGGCCAACGTCGGGACCAACGCCGCCGCTGGCGCCGCGTCCAGCCCCGCCAGCCCGGCCAGCAGCGATATTCCGCCGCAGACCGAGCCGCCGACCTCGGCCAACCTCACCAACTGGCTGAACGGTTTCTATGCCGCCGAGCAGAAGCGCAAGACGCCGTTCCCGGACCAGCTGCCGGCGGATGCGCAGCCGTTTGACCTGCTGGTGATCAATATCTGCTCGCTCTCCTGGTCGGATATTGAAGCCGCCGGGCTGATGGACCACCCGCTGTGGAAGCATTTCGATATCGTCTTCAAAAACTTTAACTCCGCGACCTCCTACAGCGGACCGGCGGCGGTGCGCCTGCTGCGCGCCAGCTGCGGCCAGCTGTCGCATACCAACCTGTATCAGCCGTCCGGCGCCGATTGCTACCTGTTTGAAAACCTGGCGAAACTCGGCTTCAACCAGCAGCTGATGCTCGGCCACAACGGCCTGTTCGGCGACTTCCTGAAAGAGCTGCGTTCACTGGGCGGCATGCAGAGCCCGCTGATGGACCAGAGCGGTCTGCCGGTCAGCCTGCAGGCGTTTGACGGCTCGCCGGTGTACGAGGATCTGGCGGTCCTCAACCGCTGGCTGAAGACCGAAGAGGCCAGCAGCAATCCGCGGAGCGCCACATTCTATAACACCCTGCCGCTGCATGACGGCAACCACTTCCCGGGACAAAGCAAAACCGCGGACTACAAAGTGCGCGCGCAAAAGCTGTTTGACGACCTGGATAACTTCTTCACCGAGCTGGAAAAATCGGGGCGGAAGGTGATGGTGGTGGTGGTGCCGGAACACGGCGGCGCGCTGAAGGGCGATAAGATGCAGGTGTCTGGCCTGCGGGATATCCCGAGCCCGTCGATCACTAACGTCCCGACGGCGGTGAAATTCTTCGGCATGAAGGCGCCGCATGAAGGCGCGCCGATTATCATCGATCAGCCCAGCAGCTACCTGGCGGTGTCGGAGCTGGTGGTGCGCGCCCTCGACGGCAAAATGTTCAGCGAAGAGAGCGTCAACTGGCAGCAGTATGTCGCCAACCTGCCGCAGAGCGCGGCGGTGTCCGAAAACGCCAACGCCATCGTTATCCAGTATCAGGGCAAGCCGTATGTCCAGCTGAATGGCGGAAGCTGGGTGCCTTATCCGCAATAAGCGACAAGGCCGCCCATGCTGGCGGCCTGACATCGTGAGACGTTCCTGCTTTTCCCTCTCAGCCCGCAGGCATACGGGCTGAGAGGCCTGCAAAGCCATCACCGCGCTAGCGCTGATCCTGTTTCGCCAGCCAGACCAGCAGCTTGAGGCTGGCGGAGTAATAATCATCCTTGTCGTCAATCTGCGGCGCTTCCTGCGGTTCGCCAAGCGTTAAATCACGCACCGCCAGCAGGCCGCCGGCCATATTCCACGGGGCGACCTCGTTGGTGCTAACGTTGATCCACGCCGGGGTTTGCAGACGCGGGTAACTCTGCATCCAGGCTTTCCATGGCGCGAGCAAGGCGCTATGCGGATCGACCCACGAGATATACAGCGGAATACGGATCGCATCGAAACTCATCCGCGGCGGCCACTCTTTGGCCGGCAGCATCTTGCCATCCGCCCGCAGCGCCACCCAGTCGCTGGGCAGGTGCGATTTCCCCCAGCCCATCTGCCCCAGCAGCGCCTGCCCGTCACTCTGCAATGTCCGCCAGGCGGTCAGGTGCGTCCGCTCCGCAAAGGCGCGCCAGGCCGGGAAGATGAAATAGGAGGGGTTAAGGTTCAGGTGGTCGTTGCGGTTGAACCCCTTCCCCCCCGGGAGCATCACCTGGCGACCGGCGAAAGTCACCACCGTATATTTCAGCAGGGAGGCGGTGATGGCATCGGAGGCCGTCGCGTAGCGCTTGTCCTGCCACTGCTTTTGCGCGCGCAGCAGCGCCCAGGCGATCAGGGTATCGCCATCGGTGGCGTTGTTTTTATCGGCGATCGGGTCCGGCGCCACCGGGTTATAGCGCCAGTAAAACAGCCCGTTAGACTTGTCGCGCAGGGTGCTGTCCGTCCACTGCCACAGTTTGTCGAACGCCGGGCGATCGTTATTCGCCACCGCCAGGAGCATGGCGAAGCCCTGGCCTTCCGTATGCGACACATTGCCATTGGCGGTATCAATGATACGACCGTCCGGCATCATAAAACGGGCCTTATAGCGCTCCCATGCCGTATCCGCCCACGCCCGGGGCACCAGCATCACTGCCGTTGTCACTATCACCGCCACTAAAGCACGCAGGGGCATAAATTCACTCTTTATGGATGGTAGTAAAGAAACTGAACGTCAGAGACGGAGAACACCCGCTCACGCTGCAATATCACGTGAGCACTGCCTCCCTGACTCTGCAGCCAGCGAGAATATAACCCCTCGAGTATGGCACAGAACGCGTTGCACCAGCGCACGCGCCCCGCGTCGTCGCGGCTGACCGGCAACGCCTGATGGCGCAGGCGCAGGCCATCCTCGCCGACGTCGATGGTCACCACCCCCCAGTGGAAATGGGTCAGCAGCCGGTTGATATTCGCCTCCAGCTCCCCGACGGTCTCCGACGCCGGCAGCGGATGGGTCTCCGCCAGCGAAGCGCCCATCTGACGCAGGAACGGCTGGCTCTCCAGCTCACCGGCATTATTGAGCATACCTTCGACCATAATAATCAACAGATCGAACCATCCGGCAGGCGTCTGCTGCTGCTGAAACCAGGTCATCACCACCGGGTTATTGTTCTCCGTCATCATCAATGATCTCCTAACATATAGCGAATATAGAGCCCGGCGGTGCTTTCGTTATAATCCCCGAAGGTGTCATAGCCAATCTGGCCCCCCAGCGTCATCTGTTTGTTGACCTTGTAATCCGCCCCGGCGCGCAGGGTATAGCCGATGCCGCTCTTCGAGGTCGCGGAATAGTAGGCTTCCTTGGCAAACCCGTTGCTTACCGCCGTCTCCAGGGTTTGCTGCCACTCCGAATTGGTCGGGAAATAGGCGCTCTTATCCTGGCTGTAAGACTGGTAGCCCACCGAGCCGCCGAGCTTCATGGTCCAGTTATCATATTTCTCCGTCAGACTGACCGGCAGCGACACGCTGACGTAGTTTTGCGGACTAAAGTAGCCCCCCTGGCCATAGGTGAAGTAGCTGAGGTTTTTGGAGTAATCCATATAGCTCATGCTCAACCCGGCCTGCAGCTGGCGGTATTCGTCATGATAGGGCCGCAGATAGACCCCGGCATTGGCATTGATGCTGGTGTTGCTGGCGACGTTCTGTCCGAGATAGCTGTATCCGCCGCCGCCAACGTAGAAGCCCGCATCGCCGTCGTCATAGCTCAGCTGCAGGGTGCCGCCGTTTTTCGTCACCTGCCCCCAGTTTTTCCCGGAATAGGCATCCTTCAGACCGACATAAGAAAGCAGGCTGTCGGTCAGCGAGCGGCGTTCGCCGGTGAGGATCAGCGACAGATAGTTGGTCAGCTTGGGCGACCATTTCACCCCGCCGACAACGGTATTAAGATCCTGGCCCAGCGGCGTGCTGCCGATATCGACCCGGTAATCGTCGCCGCTTAGCGCCAGCGCCAGTTCGACGCCGTTGGCCTTCTGCGAATCGGTCGAGCCGCTGGTCTGGTCAACGTTCGGCTTGCGGCTGGACGAGGAGAGATAGCTGGCCACCTGCCCCGAATCATAGCTCCCGAGCTTGGCCAGGTTTTCCATCCCGCTGCTGGTGGTCGGATTGAAATCCGCCGCGTTCAGGGTGCCGAGGCCGCTTAACGCCTCCGCGCCCGGATTGCTGGCAAAATAGGCCGTCCGCTCCGCCTCGGTCATCGCGGCGATCGCCGCCTGTTCGCTGGTGGCGGTACTCACCATATTGGAGACCGCATTGGCCAGCGGGTTGGCGCCGTAGCGACGCCAGGCGTCGCCGCTGGCGGTCCCGGCGTTTAACGACACCGGGGTGACGGTAAAGTCAAAGCGCGAGTCGCCAAACGGCGAGGAGGACCAGGTCAGCGGCGTTCTGAGCTCCGTCAGCTTGCTGGTGCCCGATTCGCCGTCGCGTCCGCGCACGTCCATTCCCCCCTGCAGCCAGCTGCCGGTTTTCTCCTGCAGCGACTCCATCATGGTGTCCACCTGACGCAGCATCCGCGTCTGGGCGGTGTCCACCGGCAGATCGGTGCGCTGGATCCCCGGCAGCGAGGAGCCGGGCGCGGCGGCCGACTGGGCGACCTGCCACGGCATATACTGGCCGTAGGCGGAGGCCGTCCGCGTCGGCGCTGACGTTTGCGACACGCCGATAAAGGGGTTATCCGCCGCAAGCACCCCGCCGACGGTCGGCGTTTCGCTGCTGTTGGTGCTTTGCATGCCCAGCAGTTTGCCGCGGGCGCTGCGCAGGTAGGTCATCGCCTGCTGATGATGACCCTGGGCCTCCGCCACTCTCGCCAGCAGCAGCAGGCGATCCGGGGAGTTATCCTGACGCAAGCCGCCGGCCAGCTGTTCAGCGCGATCGTTGTTCCCCGCCGACAGCGCCACGTCGATGGCCCCGGCGCGCGCATCCTGGTTCGGCGTATCGCGCGTCATCAGGTAGTCATAGACCACCCCGGCCTCTTTGTTCATTTTGCCGCTCTGGTACAGCCGCGCCATGGCGAACATCAGATCGGTGTTTTGCGGATCGCTTTGCATGGCGCGGATCAGCTTGTCATACGCCGCGGCGTAATTGCCCTGCTCGCGCAGGCGATCGGCCTCGTTGATCACATAGCCATTGCGAATGCTCGCCAGCTGCGTCGGCGTACTGCTGGCCTGCAGCTGCGGATTGCTGATCAGGTTCTGCGCCTCGCCGGTCAGCCCGGCCTGGTTCAGGACGGCGATCTGATCGGCGTAATCGCCGGCGTTGCCGGACACCCCGCCGCTGATATTGTTGCGCACCAGCGATACCGCGGTGGTCAGATCGCCGCTCTCGGCCAGCAGCCGCGCCAGCTTGCCGGCGTCCGCCGGGGCTTTCGGCGGCGTAGAGGCCATCGCCCGCAGGGTATTGCTGGCGGCGATGGTATTGCCCTGCGCCAGGTAGTTTTCGGCCGTCACCAGCTGCAGGTTGTAGTTCACCCGCTGACGTAAATCGCGCATGTCGCTGGTCTGGCTGCCGCCGGGAATGCGCGACAGCAGCGTCTGCGCCTGCTGCCAGGCGCCGTTTTCGCTGGCGAACAGCGCGGCGGCATACAGCGCGCTGTTGCTGGCGCCGGGGCGATAGGCCGCCGACATCAGCGAAGAGGCCTCGCTGGCGTTACCCGATTTTTGCAGCAGTCGGGCCAGATCGAGACGCAGCCAGGGATCGTCCGGATAGCGGGCGACGCCCTGGCGCAGGGTGGCAATGGCGCCGGCTGGGTTACCGCTGCTGACCTGCGCCTGGGCCTGGCGGCGCAGAGCGTCGCCCGGGACGCCGGCCACCACTCGCGGCTGCAGTTTTTGCTGCAGACTCTGCGGCAGCGTCTGCAGCATCGCCTGCGCCTCGGCGGATTTATTCTGCTCGCGCAGCACGTAGTAGAGGTTTTCCCGCGCTGCCGCATTCTGTGGATCGTCGTTTAACAGTGAGCGCAGCGTTTGCTCGGCCTGGGGTAAATCTTTGTTATGCCGCAGCACATCGGCGCGAAACAGCTTCGCCGAGGCGCCCCGCGCCCCGCTCTGCTGCGCCAGCGGCGCGGAGAGCGCCAGCGCCTGGCTGATATTGCCCTGCTTATAGGCCTGCTGGGCCTGCGCCAGCTGGCCGTAGAACAGGGCATCGGCCGCCTGCTGACGGCGGGTCGCCGAAGCGTCGCCGCCGAGATCCGCCGCCCGGCTCAGATATTGTGACGCGGCCTGGTAGTCGCCGCTGCGCTGGGCGATATAGCCCATGCCCGCCAGCGCATCGGCATCCTGCGGGTTGGTCTGCAATACCTCTTCAAACTGCTGTTTCGCGGCAGCGGTATTGCCGCTGTTGAGATTGGCGTAGCCCTGGCCGCGCGCCTGACCGCTGCGCCGTTCACGAAAGTAGTTCTGAACTTCGCTATCCTGCGGATGCCGCTGCATCCAGGTATCGTAATACTGCTCATCCCCGGCCTGCGGGCCCAGCCAGAGCAAGGCCTGACGCAAGCCGCTGTCCGCCTCTTTATTGCCGCTGGCCATCGGCTCGAGCAGGGCGATCCCTTCCCGACGGGTCTCTTCCCGCCAGGTTAACGCTTTGCCCAGCGCCACCCGCGGGGCGTTCTCCTGCGGATGCTGCGCCACGTACTGCCGCAGTTCGCTGATGGCCTGCGGATAAAGCGATTTGTCGCTGGCCATGGTCAGGTAATATTCTGCCGCCAGCCCGGCAGGCGGCGTATTGCCATTGAACATGCTGCGCCAGGTCGCCAGCGCCCCGGGGATATTGCCGCCGCGCGCCTGCTGGCGGGCAAGGCTGAGCTGGCCCTGCGGCACCTGCGACATCTTTTTGGCGTTGTCCAGATCCTGCAGACCCGGGCTATCCGGCGCCGCTTTCGCCAGCCGCGCGCGCCACTGCGCCGCCGCCTGCATATCGCCGCCCTGCTGCGACCAGAGCGCCATCAGATACAGCGCCTGGGTGTTGTTGGCATCCACCGAGAGCACCTTCTGCAGGGACTCCATCGCCAGCTCGTCATGGGATTTCTCATGCCAATAGTTGGCCTGGGCGAACAGCGCCTGCAGCGCCGCGTCGTTACCCGCCGCCAGCGCGCCGCCAGAGGCGCCGAGAGCCAGGGCGCCGGTGAGGCAGAATGTGGTGAGCCGCCGGGAGCTTTTCATCGTTATCGTTATCTTTCTTTTCATTGGTTATCCCCCGAACCCAGACGCTTACGGGCGTGACGTTTAAACATCGCGGTCAGCGCCAGTCCCATTATCGAGGTGGCAATCAGCCCCAGCAGGGCGAGGAAACCGGAGTGCTGGCTGGCATACCAGACCGCCATCATGTACCACGGCATCTGACCGCTGGGGAACGGCGTACTCACCTGGAAACTGCGCACCCCGTTATCGCTGGTGATCACCGCGGTATCGCCACGGATCCCGGCGTTGATGCGCGGTGAGTCCAAATCGTTTTTCAGTCGCGCCAGCTGATCATCATTGCTGGCCATCGCCACCACCACCAGCCGGGCGGGGTTCCACGGCGAACGATAGCTGATAAACCCGCGCCAGGCGCTGCTGGACGAGAAGTAGCGATCGGCGTCGAGGCTGGCGGAGGTCCAGTCGCCGGTGAGCCGGCGCTGCGCTTTTTGCCACAGATCGGGCTCGCGGACGCTCAGCACATTATCCACCGGGCGGTAGGGTGAATCGGCCAGCAGGCTCTGGTTGAAGGCCTGCTGATCGAGAGCGGTGACCGCCAGCACGTCACGTTCGCGCAGCGACTGCAAATCCCCGCCGCCGGTGGGCATCCCGAGAACGACGCGGTTATTCGCCAGCGCGGTGCCGGTCGCATTCCCGGAGCGCGCGGCCAGATTCAGCAGGGTCGCCACCTGGGTCTCAGACGGTTCCGCCGGCAGCAGGAGCGTCGTTTGCGAATAGTCCGCCAGCCGCGAGAAGGGGAACGAGGCGCCGACGAAATAGGAGAGGTTTGGCAGCAGCGAGAAGTGTCGCGTCTTGCTCAAATCAATCCAGGAGTCGTCAGTGATGCGGCTCTTGATATTGTTATTCAGCAGCACCTGGCACGGAACATCGTCCTTCGGCACCACATTGAAGTACATCGACAGCTGGTTATCGCCGTAGATCAGGTAGGGGGCCAGCGGGATGGTAAAGCGCTCCTGGCGCGCATCCCCGCCGAGGTGGCGCCAGACTTTCTCCAGCGGCCCCTGCTTGTTCATCGGCAGGTTGTTGAGGAAGGTGCCATTGAGCGTGACGCTCAGCAGGGACTTATCCTCATTGATCCAGTTTTCCGACGGGAAGCGGTAGCCAACCTGCAGCGGGATCGTCTCGCCATCCCACAGATAGAGGTCCGGGGCGGCGCGGAAGGCGATACGTAAAGGTTCATGCCAGACGCCGCTGACGGTCGGGCTTTGATCCTTACGCAGCAGTTCGCTGAGCCTGACCGGACGATCGGTGGGGATCCAGCGCGGGGCATCATACGCTTTGCCAACCGGGATGGTCTGCGGCTCGACATCCAGCGTCGCGGTTTGCGGCGCAAAGTTGCCGCGGGTTAACCGCCAGGCTGCCATGCGCAGCGCGGTATCGTTTTTGCCGACGATCAACAGCAGCTTATAGGCCGGATTGGCGGGATTGGCGATGATGCGCAGCAGCGGCTTATCGGTTTCCGGCAGCGTCATACCGCCCACCTGCTCGCCCGGATGGCCAATCACGATGCCATGGCGTTCCGGCAGGCGGTCGCGCAGCGCGCTGAAGGCGATGCCGCGATAGTCCGCCTGGATACCCAGCCAGGAGGAGACCAGCGCCGCGGCGCTGAAGACGTCGGCCGACGGCTTCGCTCCATAGGAAACGGCGATGTCCGCCGGCGTCATCTGCATGCTGTCGAAGAAGGGACGCGGGAAGTGGCTCAGATCGTCGCTGATGTTCAATTGCTGGCTTTCCCAGCTGAAATGCGACGTGGGCAGCACCGTGACCCGCGACGAATCATGAATGTCACGCTGGCACTGCAGGGTATCGCCATCGTTGATCTTCACGCTCAGGTTATTGCTGGAGACCATCAGCGCGGGCGGGATATCCAGCTGATAATGGGAGACATCCTCGCCATCGGCGCCCAACGGCAGGGTGCCGAGCGGTTGACCGTTGAGCATCAGCTGCAGGGTGGCGTTGCGGCTCGCCATTTCCGGCGATACGCGAACGGCAAGGCTGAGCTGCGAATGGATCACCACCTGATCGGAAGGCAGGGTAAAGCTGACGCCCCCCTGCCGCTGACCGCCGCTGAGGATAATGCCGTCCGGCATCCCCATCTGCGCCAGATTCAGGTCGCCTCCCCAGACCGGGGCGACAGGAATGACCTCCGGCGCGGCCGTACCGCTCACCGGCGGGGGTAAGTCCGGCATATCAGGCGCAGGGGCCGTCGCCGCCGCATCGCCGTCGGTGGCGGGGGCTGCCGGAGAGGCGCCCTCCTCCGGCGAGGCAGCCGGGGGTTCGTCGCCTGGCTCGCTGTCCGCCGCGCCGTTGAGCTGCGGGAAGCTCAGCGGCGCGGCGGCGCCCGGTTCTTCACTGTGCAGCGCAGGCGCAGAGAGCATCCCTGCCAGCAGCGCCAGCGTCGTTAATCGCTTCATAACGTGCCATCCTCCTGCGCCGTTTTCGCCACTGTTGCCCGATTGCGCTGGCTGCGACGGGTTTTCCACGTCAGCCAGAACAGTTCGAACACGCAGCGTAAAATGGTGAAGAAGGAGCGGAACGGGTTATCCTGCGGGCGCGGCGGATTAATCCAGGCATCCGCGCGGGCCAGCACCACGCGCACCAGTTCACGGCGGCGCGAAAGCGGAATATCTTCATCAAACTTGAGGCGCAGGAAGCGCTCGTCAGAGGTGACCAGCTGCGCCGGGATCGAAATAGCCCCGGACTGCAGGATCAGCTCAATCTCTTCGATATCATCCTCCAGATGGCGCGTATCCGGCGCCACCACGCGGCAGCCGCCCATCGACAGATCCTCGGTATGGCTGCGGGAAACGATGCCGCTGGCGTAATGGATCATCACCGGAATATCGACATCGATACGAATGGTTTTGCGCACCTGCCGCGTTTCGCGCGCTACGGCAATCGCCGCCAGCAGGAAGATCAGACTGTAGATCCCCCATCCGACGTTGAGGGCGATAACGTTGGGGTCCGATCCAAAGTAGTCATGGCCAATCGCCCGGACGATGCCGACGATCACCCCAAGCGCCAGCAGGCAGGCCACCACCAGATGCGGGCGCACCACGGTGAAATCGAAGTAGCCGACGTCCAGCAGGCCGCCCTTATCGGTGACGTTGAATTTGCCGCGCTTGGGGAAAATCATCGTCACCAGGGTCGGCAGCACCAGGTGGAAAGCCAGCACAATGTCGTAGATTTCCCCCCAGAAGCTGTAGCGATAGCGGCCGTTCATTCGCGAACCGACGTAAATGGCGAGAAACAGGTGCGGCAGCGCATAAGAGACGATCAGGCTCGCTGATGAGTAAATAATATTGAGGTTAAACAGCAGGTAAGCCAGCGGGGCGGTGACAAACACCACCCTCGGAAGCGCGAACTGGTAGTAGAGCATGGCGCTGAGATAGCACAAGCGCTGCTGGAAGGTCAGCCCGCGGCCAAACAGCGGGTTATCAACGCGAAAAATCTGCGTCATCCCGCGCGCCCAGCGAGTACGCTGGATAACGTGCACCACCAGGCGCTCGGTGGCGAGGCCAGCCGCCAGCGGAATATCGAGAAAGGCCGATTTCCACCCAAGGCGCTGGAACTTGAGCGCCGTATGGGCGTCCTCGGTGACCGTTTCGACGGCGAAACCGCCGATCTGCGCCAGCGCCTCGCGGCGGATCACCGCGCAGGAGCCGCAGAAAAAGGTGGCGTTCCAGTTATCATTGCCCTGCTGAATCGGGCCATAGAACAGCATCCCTTCGTTCGGGATATTGCGCCCGACGGAGAGGTTGCGCTCGAACGGATCCGGGGAATAGAAGTAGTGCGGCGTCTGCACCAGCGCCAGCATCGGATCTTTCAGAAAGCCGCCGACGGTGGCCTGCAGAAACACGCGCGTGGCGACGTGGTCGCAGTCGAAGACGCAGATAAGCTCTCCCTGGGTCAGGGTCAGCGCGTGGTTAAGGTTCCCCGCTTTGGCGTGCTTGTTGTCGTTGCGGGTGATATAGCCCACCCCGACGTCGGCGGCGAACACGGCAAACTCGCTGCGCTTACCGTCATCCAGAAGATAGATTTTCATTTTATCTTTTGGATAATCAATACATTGTGCCGCAAGGACGGTGTCACGCACCACCTCCAGCGGTTCGTTATAGCTCGGAATATAGATATCGACCGTCGGCCACTTACTCATATCATCCGGCAGCGGAACAATGCCGCGCTTCAGCGGCCAGACCGTCTGCAGATAGTTAAGCAGCAGCATCACCCAGATATAGACTTCCGCCAGAAAGAGCCCCATGCCGAGAATGGTTTCAATGGCTGAGTTGAAGTGCAGGGTCTGCGTGAGGCGAAAATACATGTAACGGGTGGACATCAGCAGCGAAGTGACGACCATAATCACCGAGATGCTGCGCCGTTTGCTGAAACCCATCAGAAACAGAATACCAATGCTCAGCAGACCAAAGATGTACTGCTTCTGGCTGTCCATCGGCGTGATCACTACCAGCACGGCGACCGGAGAGAGCACCAGCGCCAGCAACCAAAAAAGAGATTTTTTCATTCAGCAGCCCTGCAATAAGTTAAAGCCCTGACATGCGTGGCTGGCTGTGCACCGTGCCATCGCCAATATGGATACCCAACAGCGAAGATATTTTTTTAGCAATAATTTCAATATCGAAGGCCGCTGCCGAGGAGGCGTTAAAGTCCAGAATCGACTTCTGCGACGCATTGGCCTCCACCACGCTTTCATCACGATGGACAATGCCAAGCAGTCGTTCGCCCAGTTTTTCTTCCATCAGGCTGGTGACGTCCCGGCTGACCTGGCGACGGCTATCGCTTTGGTTAATGACGAAATAGTGCCCATGCTTGTGATTCAGCGCCGCGCCGGTCAGGCGCTGTTTTTCCACGTGCGCCAGGGTCGACATCGAGGCGGTATCCGCCAGCAGCGGGATCAGATGCAGGTCCGCCAGACCCGTCAGCGCCTTTAGCGCCGGCGAAGGCCCTGGCGGCATATCGGCGATGGTGATCAGCCCGGGATAATTCAGCAGCGCGGAGAGACCGCGCTGGAGAAAATGGTCGTTGTGAGTCAGCTGCTCATCAAACGCCTGACGCTGCGCTTCGCTCACTTCGCCATACGGCAGGACGAAAATATTGCTGCCGGCGCTCAGCACGCACTGGCTCCAGTCGTGCATTTCCAGCGCCTTCGCCACGTAGCCGCGCTCATCGTTCAGCGGCACGCCAAAATGCAAACGCAGAGCGTTCTGGACGTCAAAATCCAGCGCCAGAACTTTGCTGCCGGTCCGCGCCAGCGCATAGGCTAAATTGGCCGCCAGGGTCGTTTTCCCTACGCCACCTTTCGGTGAACAGACGCAAATCAACGGCATGTTGCGATCCTTTCCAGAAGTGATTTCAAAGGCTGGTCTTTATTTTTCGCCACCGGCTCTGCGCTTTTCGCCGCGAACAGGTGGGCATAGTTCTCGGCGGCGGGCGCGGGTCGGGGGGCCATTCTCGGCGGCGGAGCCATTGCCGGTTCAGGCGCCGGGATGGGAGGCGCAGGGGCCACCGCAGGCTCCTGCCTGACCGGCTCCGGCGCGGCTGCGGCGGTCTCCACGACCGGCTGCGGGGCCGCTGGCGCGGCAAACGCAACAGGATCAGAGGCTGGCGCCGCTGCGACGGCCGCCTCTACCTGGCGGAACAGATCCGCAGGCACCGACTGCGGCAACGGCGCGGAGACCGAGCCTCCCAGCGCCAGGGAAGAGGGTTTCTCTGCACCGGGATTCAGCTGATTGAGAATCGCCCAGTCTCCATGCTCCCGCGTGGCGGCTTGCGATGAAAGATCCTGAAAGTTGAGGTTTTGCGTCCGCGTTTTTTCCTGAAAGCGCTGCAGATCATCATAATGGTTCATTGATAACCTCATGATTTTAAAAATTTCATATTAAGTTTGTTGTTATTTTCTGAGTATATTTAAAATATCGTAACGTCTCTGGTATGGCAGAAAAAGCGCCGGTGGAGACGTACCAATACACACGATTGACAGGGTTATAATAGTTTAGATTTTGATTTTCGGTGTGATTCCACGGCAGAAGTATCGCTACACTAACATTTCCCTTTGAGAAGAATAGCCCCATTTTTTAGGTATGCGTACATCCTCAAGCCCCGCAACCACCGCGCTTCCCATTCGTTTTTATATAAAGGTATTTCGCGATGATAGAATCATAGCGTCAGATAAGCGAAAGAATAAACCTGAACCATTTTAATTTCTCTTAAATTCTATAAAAATGGACTGAAAGTCTTATTTTTTCGGATAATCGACGAAGAATGCTCCGAGAGCATGGCATTCACTGCGATAAAAGGCGATATCGTCGGATTTCATCTCCGGCGGGAGAGAAGCTCCCGGTCATCGGACCGGGAGCGTGCCATCAGGCGTGGGGCTTTTGCGGATTCTCATCCTGGTCGACGGCAAAGCAGGCCACCAGCTGGCCGCCGTAATCCTTCAGCTGCGGCTGAAGCTGGGTGCAGGGGCCGAAGCGCCGGCGGCAGCGCGCGTTGAAGGCGCAGCCCGGCGGCGGATTCAGCGGGCTCGGCAGCTCGCCGGTCAGCTTAATCCGCTCGCGACGGTCGTCCGGGTTCAGACGCGGCGTCGCCGACAACAGCGCCTGGGTGTATGGATGACGCGGATTGTTAAAGATCTGCTCCTTGGTGCCCTTCTCCACGCAGCGGCCGAGATACATCACCATCACTTCATCAGCGATATGCTCGACGACCGACAGGTCGTGGGAGATAAACACGTAGGACAGCCCTAAATCCTGCTGCAGATCCATCATCAGGTTCAGCACCTGAGCGCGTACCGAAACGTCCAGCGCGGAGACCGGCTCATCGGCAATCACCACGTCCGGATCGAGCATCAGCCCGCGGGCAATGGCGATACGCTGGCGCTGACCGCCGGAGAACATATGCGGGTAGCGATCGTAATGCTCTGTTTTCAGGCCCACTTTCGCCATCATCGCCAGCGCTTTTTCGCGGCGCTGCTCTTTGCTCAGGCTGCTGTTAATCAGCAGCGGCTCTTCCAGAATCTGCCCCACTTTTTTACGCGGGTTCAGAGAACCGTAGGGGTTCTGGAACACAATCTGGATTTTTTGCCGCCGCAGCTTCTGCGCCTGCGGGTCGTGCTTAAGCAGATCCTGCCCCTGATAATAGAGCTCGCCGCCGGTGGGAATTTCAATCATCGTCAGCAGACGACCGAGGGTCGATTTACCGCAGCCCGACTCCCCCACCACCGCCAGCGTTTTACCGCGCTCAAGGGTAAAGGAGACGCCGTCCAGCGCCTTCACCAGCCGTTCCGGGGCGAATAACCCCTTCTTCACCGGGTAGTGTTTTTTCAGATCAATGGCCTGCAACAGCGGTTGTGGCGTGGCGGCCTTTTGCGTACTCATAATCCAGGCCTCCCGGCATCATCGAGTGGGTAGTGACATTTAGACTGGCGGCCGCCAGTGAGATCCGCGAGCGCCGGCTCTTCGCTACGACATTTATCCGTAGCATAGGGGCAGCGCGGGTTCAGCAGGCAGCCGTTGGGACGGTCATATTTCCCCGGCACCACGCCCGGCAGCGACGCCAGACGCGCTTTATCCTGGGCGAACTCCGGCAGCGCGCGCAGCAGCGCCTGGGTGTATGGATGACGCGGCGCGCGGAAAATATCCTTCGCATCGCCAGTCTCCACCACCTGACCGGCATACATAACGATAATTTTATGCGCGGCCTCGGCCACCAGCGCCAGGTCGTGGGTGATCAGCACCAGCGCCATATTCTCCTGCTGCTGCAGATCCAGCAGCAGCTCGATGATCTGCGCCTGAATGGTCACGTCCAGCGCGGTGGTCGGTTCATCGGCAATCAGCAGTTTTGGCCGACAGGCAATCGCCATCGCGATCATCACGCGCTGGCTCATCCCGCCGGAAAGCTGATGCGGATAGACGTCCAGCCGCGACGCCGGATCGGGAATGCCCACCAGGTTCAGCAGGTCGATGGCCCGCTGGCGGCGGGTTTGCTTATTGCCGCCCTGATGGACTTTAATCGCTTCCATAATCTGGTAGCCGACGGTATAGCACGGATTGAGGCTGGTCATCGGATCCTGGAAGATCATCGCCACCTCCGCCCCCACCAGCTGGCGCCGCTCTTTTTCAGAGATGCGCTGCAGATCGCGGCCGTTAAACTCCAGTTTGTCCGCCATCACCCGGCCGGGGTAATCAATCAGGCCCATAATCGCCAGCGAGCTGACGGATTTACCGGATCCAGACTCCCCGACGATGCCGACCACTTCGCCCTGCTTCACGCTATAGCTGATGCGGTCCACGGCGCGGAACGGCGCGTTTTCATCGCCGAAATGCACCGATAATTTATCTACATTCAATAACGCCATCTCGAACCTCTTACTGCTTCAGTTTGGGATCGAGCGCGTCACGCAGACCGTCACCCATCAGGTTAAATGCCAGCACCGTCAGCAGGATCGCCACGCCCGGGAAGGTCACCACCCACCAGGCGCTCTGTGCGAACTGCAATACGTCGGAGAGCATGGTGCCCCACTCCGGCGTCGGCGGCTGCGCGCCCATGCCGAGGAACCCCAGCGCGGCCATGTCGAGAATGGCGTTAGAGAAGCCCAGCGACGCCTGAACGATCAGCGGCGCGAGACAGTTAGGCAGAATATTGACGAACATCTGGCGCATCGCCCCGGCGCCCGCCACGCGGGAGGCGGTCACGTAGTCGCGGTTGACCTCCACCAGCACCGCCGCGCGCGTCAGACGCACATAGTGCGGGAGCGCCACGAAGGTGAGCGCCAGCGAGGCGTTAACGATGGAGGGCCCGAAGATAGCCACCAGCACCAGCGCCAGCAGCAGACTCGGCAGCGCCAGCATAATATCGACGACGCGCATGATGACCGAATCCACCACCCCGCCGAAATAGCCCGCCACCAGGCCGAGCACCACGCCAAGGATCAGCGACAGGACCACCACCAGGCAGCCCACCAACAGCGACAGGCGCGCGCCATACATCAGGCGAGACAGAATATCGCGGCCCACGTCGTCGGTGCCGAGCAGATGCGCCAGGCTGCCGCCCTCCTGCCAGAACGGGGGCGCCAGCAGCGAATCACGGAACTGATCCGCCGGGTTATACGGGGCGAGGAAGTTGGCGAACACGGCGATAATGATCATCACCGCCACGTACACCAGACCAACCACCGCCCCTTTATTGCGCTTGAAATAGTGCCAGAACTCCTGCAGCGGGGTCATGGGCACCGGCGCAGTGATAACTTTATTTTCAGTAACTTGTGACATGATGGCCCCTTACTTCTTATGCCGGATACGCGGGTTCACCACGCCGTACAGCAGGTCGACCAGCAGGTTGACGAGGATAATCATCGTCGCCACCAGCAGCACCCCGCCCTGCACCACCGGATAATCGCGACGCTGCAGCGCGTCGATCAGCCAGCGGCCTAAACCAGGCCATGAGAAAATGGTTTCCGTCAGGATGGCGCCCGCCAGCAGCGTGCCCACCTGCAGGCCAATCACCGTGACCACCGGCAGCATCGCGTTACGCAGCGCGTGGATCACAATCACCCGCATCCGGGTCAGGCCTTTGGCGCGCGCGGTACGGATGTAGTCTTCGCCGAGCACTTCCAGCATCGACGACCGGGTCATACGCACGATCACCGCCAGCGGAATGGTGCCCAGCACGATGGCGGGCAGGATCATATGCATTAAGGCGTCAATAAAGTCGCCCTGCTCGCCCCAGATGGCGGTGTCGATCAGCATAAAGCCGGTCAGCGGCAGGGTATCGTCAAGGAACACCGTATCGCTGATGCGCCCGGAGACCGGCGTCAGGTTCAGCTGTACCGAAACCAGCATAATCAACATCATGCCCCACCAGAAGATAGGCATCGAGTAGCCGGTCAGCGCCAGGCCCACCGCGGTGTGGTCAAAGATGGAGCCGCGTTTTACCGCAGCCAGCACGCCCACCGGAATGCCGACGGCGACGGCGAAGATCATCGCGCAGACGCCCAGCTCAAGGGTGGCTTTAAAGCGTGGGACAAACTCCTGCCACACGGGAATGCGGCTTTTCAGCGAGATGCCTAAATCGCCGTGCAGCACGCCCCAGATATAGTGGGCATATTGCTGCCACAGCGGCTTATCAAGGCCCATTTCGGCCAGCAGCTGCGCGTGACGTTCGGGGGAAATACCACGTTCGCCCGCCATAATCATCACCGGATCGCCGGGGATCATATGGACGAAGGCAAAGGTGAGAAGGGTGATACCGATAAATGTCGGGATGACAAGTCCCAGACGTCGGAGAATAAACTGCAACATAACCCGGATTCTCTCTAGTGACGCCCCGCCTGGCGACAGGGCGTCTGTATTGCTCACAAAAGCATTCCCCGGAATAGCGGGAATACGCCCCCCACCTCTCCCACGCGGGGAGAGGGGGTCAGGCATCGTGCTTATTATTCGACAGAGACGTTATCGAAGTGGTGTTTACCCAGCGGATCCACCACATAGCCTTTGACTTCTTTACGCACTGGCTCATAAACGGTGGAGTGAGCGATGATCAGCGCCGGAGCCTGGTCATGCATCACTACCTGAGCCTGTTTGTACAGTTCAATACGCTTGTTGTGGTCGTCGGTGGCGCGGGCCGGCTGAATCAGATCTTCAAACGGCTTATAGCACCAGCGCGAGTAGTTGGAGCCGTCTTTCGCCGCGGCGCAGCTGAACAGGGTCGCGAAGAAGTTATCCGGATCCCCGTTGTCGCCGGTCCAGCCCATCATGACGGTCTGGTGCTCGCCCGCTTTCGCGCGTTTCAGATACTCGCCCCACTCGTAGGTGACGATCTTGGCCTGGACGCCAATCTTGGCCCAGTCGGCCTGGATCATCTCCGCCATACGGCGGGCGTTCGGGTTATACGGACGCTGTACCGGCATCGCCCACAGGTCGATAGTGAAGCCTTTTTCCAGGCCCGCTTCTTTCAGCAGCTGCTTCGCCTTCTCCGGATCGTAGGTGTAGTCTTTGACGTCGTCGTTATAGCCCCACATGGTTGGCGGGATCAGGTTCTTCGCCGCCTGGCCTGCGCCCTGGTAAACCGCTTTGATGATCGCTTCTTTGTTAACCGCGTAGGTCAGCGCCTGACGAACTTTCACCTCGTCCAGCGGTTTCTTCTCGGTGTTGAAGGAGAGATAACCGACGTTCAGACCCGGCTGTTCCAGCAGGGTAATGTTTTTATCTTCCTTCATGCGTGCGATGTCCGCCGGGTTAGGATACGGCATCACCTGGCACTCATTTTTCTGCAGCTTGGCGTAGCGCACGGAGGCATCCGGGGTGATGGAGAAGACCAGACGATCGATCTTCGGCTTGGTGCCCCAGTAGCCCGGGAAGGCTTTATACAGAATGCGGGAATCTTTCTGGTACTGCAGCAGCTGGAATGGACCGGTACCGATAGGATTGAGGTCTACTTTTTCCGGCGTGCCGGCTTTCAGCATGTTGTCGGCATACTCTTTAGAAAGAATGGAAGCGAAGTCCATGGCCAGGTCAGCGAGGAACGGCGCTTCCGGGCGGGTCAGGACGAACTGGACGGTTTTATCGTCCACTTTCTTCACTTCGCTAATCAGGTCTGGTAATCCCATCCCTTCAAAGTATTCATAGCTGCCGCCAGAAACTTTATGGTACGGGTTATTGGTATTCTTCTGACGATCGAAGGAGAAAACCACGTCATCGGCGTTCAGGTCACGGGTTGGCTTAAAGTCTTTATTATCCTGCCACTTCACGCCCTGACGCAGGTGGAAAGTATAGGTTTTACCGTCCGCACTAACTTCCCATTTCTCAGCCAGTCCCGGAATAACTTCCGTCGTACCAGTTTTGAATTCGACCAGGCGGTTGTAGATGGGTACGGAACTGGCGTCATAGGTGGTGCCAGAGGTGAAGAGCTGTGGGTTAAAGCCTTCCGGCGAGCCTTCTGAACAATAAACCAGGGTTTTCGCTTGCACGCTGGCGGCGACGGTCATGGCGACCAGGCTCAGACCAAGCTTCAGCATCCCTGATTTCTTCAAGGAAATACTCATTATTCTGCTCCAAAACTGTGATGTTGTTTGCATATATCCGCCAGACCTTTATTTATTTTTATTCGTCATATTTCGAACCACGGATGCGTTGGCTGCGCTCGATTATCCCAGTCACATCGTTATCTATGTTCCTGGGGACTCGCAAACTTGCCGCCTTCCCGCAGCGCGAACTATTTAGAATATACCCGGTCCGGTCGGTGGTGCCCGAAGGCGTAGAGAGAGATGGGGATTCCTTTCGCAAAAACGACTGAGTTGCAGTACGGATTCTCCATGAAATGCCCCTCATGCCCTACAATCTGTCAACAGAATGGGGAAACGTCAATACAGCCAGCCGGGTTTTACATCCAGCGTGAGAAACGGCAGGCAAAGATTAAAAAAACTTCAAGACGCTATTTTCAGCAGAGAAATTTATGCTACAGGCGAATATGCAGAATAAAGACCTTATTAAGGTGCGACACCCAGTGGGAAACAATGCCAGCAAATGAGAAAAATTTCTTACTATGTGACCAATATGTGAGCGATTAATAGCGTGAACGTTAAAACGCACAGCGGAAAATGCTGCATTTAGCCATAAGCTTCGCGAAAAAAGATCTGTTCATCGATAAAAAAATGCAATGGAAGATGTCACAAAATAGCGAACAGCTGGCTGGAAATGGGGATAAAGACGTTTTTTGTGATTTTGATGGGGTTTTGGCCAGTAGCGCGCTGATTATGCCCGGCGGCGCTGCGCTTGCGCGGGCCTACGGAACCCAAGTCGAACCTCCTGCCCCCGGAGGTTCTCATCCTCACAGGCTACAGATGCAAAAAAGCCTGCTCATTGAGCAGGCTTTTCGAATTTGGTCGGTGATAGAGGATGACTCGCCACTACGTGGCTCGCCCTGCGGGCCGTTGCTGACGCAACGTTCTCTCGCTCCGCTCGAGTCGAACCTCCTGCCCCCGGAGGTTCTCATCCTCACAGGCTACAGATGCAAAAAAGCCTGCTCGTTGAGCAGGCTTTTTGAATTTGGTCGGTGATAGAGGATGACTCGCCACTTTGTGGCTCGCCCTGCGGGCCGTTGCTGACGCAACGTTCTCTCGCTCCGCTCGAGTCGAACCTCCTGCCCCCGGAGGTTCTCATCCTCACAGGCTACAGATGCAAAAAAGCCTGCTCATTGAGCAGGCTTTTCGAATTTGGTCGGTGATAGAGGATTCGAACCTCCGACCCCTTCGTCCCGAACGAAGTGCGCTACCAGGCTGCGCCAATCACCGAATGCGGGGCGCATCTTACTGCTGGGATGCACCCCCGTCAATGCCTTATTAGCAAAAAATCAATCAAGCGGCGAGAATCTCGCCACTATTGCTATTCCTTCGCCGCTTTCTTCGAAGCCGGCACGCGACACCAGTTGTTGTTCTCGTTGATCCCGCCATCCGGCGAGGTATAGCCGAGGCAGCCCATAATGGTGTCGTACAGCTCGACGTGGCGTCGCGGCACCTTCATCGCGGCCTGCTGCTGCAGATGGGCGAACGCGGCGGCATGATCGGGATTCTCCAGATATTTATCCGACATCCAGACCATCATCGGCACACGGAACTGTTCCGGCGGCGCCATCTTGCGCGGCGTACCGTGCAGATGTTCGCGCTCGTTAATCGACTCGCCATGGTCGGCGGCATAGAACACAATCGCTTTCTTATCCCGCAGCTGGTCGAGGACGCTGACGATAAAGTGATCGACATAGGTCACGCTGTTGTCGTAGGAGTTAATCAGCTCCGCTTTAGAACATTTGTTGTCGACGCCGACACACTCCGGCTTCCACTGGGCGAAGCTGCGCGGATAGCGTTGGGTATAGTTAAAGTGCGAGCCTTTCGTATGCAGGATGATCAGGTGCTTACCGGAGGCGTTGCCCTGCGCCATACCGCGCTTCATCTCATCCACCAGCAGCATATCGTCAACGCTCTTGCCGCGGTTACGCGGTTCGGCGCCAATCTGCTCGCGATAGGCGATATTGTTGGCCATCGTGTTACTGTAGAACCACATCTCACTCTGCATGGCGTACAGATTGCCGCTGAAGCCCAGTTGATGCAGCACCGCAAAGACGTTCTGCTCTTTGAGGGTCCGCTGCGGATTATCCTCTGCCCCGCCCTGACGCACAAACATGCAGCGTAACGACAGCTTGGTGGCGGTATCGCACGAGTAGCCGCGGAAGGCGACCAGATTCTTCTCTTTCGCCAGCTCTGGCGTGGTGTTGCGGCTATAGCCGAGGATGCCCATATGATCCCAGCGGGTGGTTTCGCCAATGATAAACACCACGTAGGTGTCATCGAGCCCTTCCGGGGCGACGTAGGTAAATTTCTTCGCCGGGTTAATCAGCGATTTGTTGTCTGAGGATTCATCCACCTGCGCCCAGGCGTACAGCCCCAGCGCCGACAGCCAGTTCGATGGCAGGTAGGAGTTGGCGATCACCCCGCCGTAGCTCGGCATATCCACTTCAGAATGGCGCTCTACATCGTGTTGGCGCAGCTCAAGCAGGCGGATGGGGCCCCAGACGATGAGGCCGGCCAGCACCACGATCAGCACGTTTTTAACCCGCTGACCCGGGGTACGCAGTTGGCGCAGCAGCGTATGACGGCAACGGTTGCTCCAGATAAACAGCAGCGGCGGCGCGCTCACCGCCGCCAGCCAGAGGATCAGATGCCAGCCGATGACCTCTTTCGACAGGTCGATATCGGTGGTCATCACCGAGGCGATAATCCCGTAGCCAATCACCACGTTGAGGAACGTCATGTAATAACTGGCGGCGGCGGAAAACAGAACAATCAGCGTCGCCAGAATGCGCCAGATACGGCGGCCGAACAGCGACAGAAGACGTAACAGGAAGAAGGTGACAAAGACCGTGGCCACCAGTTCAACGACACCGGAAAGCCCTTTCCAGAAAGTGAACTCTTGAGCATAACCATCGAAACGCCGAAAAAAAACGGCGACGTTCATAAACCAGCCGATGTACAGCGCCAGCCAAAAACTAAGCTTCTGCTGCGTCATCGTTCTAATATATTTCATGCAAGCAAACCTGGAAAAAGAAGAATAAAACACCGCCTGACGCTGTGGCATGAGTCAGTAGGCTAATAGGGTGCGTTAGGGTTGGTTATCAGAAACCTCTACAAAGCGCGATAAGTAGACCACAGGGAACGGGAAAAGTATCAGGAGGGAATGTGATCCAGCCAAACATTTACAAAACATTTGGCTGGATTGGCACTATTTGCTTAGGGTATTAATCAGGGGCACGTTTCACGCTGCAGGTTTCAGGCGTGCGCCTCGCTATAGACACTGCCTTTTGGCTGACGAATGGTAGTGGAAAGCGCCAGCGAAATAATCAGCAGAGCGAAGATCACGCAGAAGGTGACGTAGAAGCCCCCGAACAGCGAAGCGATGAGGGAGCCGCAGATGCTGCCGATACCAAAGCCCAGATAAATGACGCCATAGTTTTTCGCCAGGTTGTTCAGACCGAAGAATTCACTGACCAGCGACGGGAAGACGGTGATGGTTCCGCCGAAGTTAAAGGCGACGCAGGCAATCGCGGCGAAAAAGGTCATGGCATTCAGCGGAGCGAACAGCAGCGCGGCCATCCCCACCAGCGACACCACCTGACCGAGGGTGATCACGCGAATGCGGGAGATTTTATCGGACAGGATACCTAACACCAGGCGACCGCTAAGGTTAGCGATTGAGATAACCGTTACCGCATTGGCCGCCGTGGCGACATCCAGATGGACCATCCCCTGCGCGATATCTTTCGCCACGCCAATCACATACAGACCGCTCATGCAGGCCGTCAGGAACATCACCGCCAGCATCCAGTACTGCGGTTTACGCATCGATTCGGCGAGAGTAAAGTCATTTTCCACGACGCCGTTGGCCGCGGTGGTCGCCGTATGATTTGGCGCATCTTTCATCAGGGTCGCGCCAAAGACGATCATCACCAGCACGATAGCGCCCCAGATGACGAAGGTTTTTTCCAGACCGACGGTGGCCAGCAGATGAGTATCAATGAATTTGAACCCCAGGCTGCCGAGGCCATAGGAACCGATGGAGAAGGCGGAAATCAGCCCTTTGCGTTCCGGGAACCACTTCACGCAGTTCGACAGGGTCAGCAGATAACCGGCGCCGTCCGCCAGCCCCACCAGCACGCCCGCGCTCAGCCACAGCATCATCAGGCTGTTGGAGTGCGCGGTCAGGAAGAAGCCCAGTCCGAGCAGGATCCCGGAGGCCATGGTGACGCGCTTCACGCCGAAACGCTCCTGCAGCTTGCCGGCGACCGACGAGGAGAGCGCCAGCCCGAGGCTCAGCAGGCCAAAGGAGAACGCGACCTGGCTGACCGGTTCGCCCAGTTTGTCAGACAGTGAACTGTTAAACAGGCTCCAGGTATAAACCGAACCGAGAGCGAATTGGGTGATGATGGTGCCGATAAGCGTAAGCCAGCGGGTCGATTGACGGTTTGCAGCGTTCATAGCAGTTGTCCTGATAAATTAACTGCCGCCACAATAGCGAAGGCCCCTCATCCAGTGGGGGAAAAAGGCATGAACTGCCATCAGCAGGGAATGAAATGCATTAATGGCGGAATGAATGGCATTGCATGACATTCATTCCGCGAATATCAGCAAAAAAGTTAGTGTGCGCTATCTCACAGAAATGCGCCATTACTGAGATTTAACAATAACCGCATCGTTTCAAACGCGTAACAATCCCCGCTCAAAAGTTGGCGCTGACCCCCATCAGATAGAGCGTATTTTCCCCCGACGGGACATTATCCGCCTGCGACAGGGTGGCCCATGCCGCCACATGCGATCCCAGCGGCATATCGGCGCCCAGGGTGACATCACTCCAGCCGCCCTCTCTGGCGCGAGTGGTCGGCGACCAGGCATCGCTGGCGAGCGACTGGTTATAGCTCACCTGAGCCCAGGGGTGCACGCCCCACAGCGACTGATAATCCATACGCCAGCCGAGCGTGTTGACATATCCCGTCTCGCCAACGCTTTTCGTCGCCGGCGCGCTGTAGTCGCTGCGCAGGCTGGCCACCGGCCCGGAGGTCATGCCGTTTGCCAGCAGATAATTCCAGCCGACGCTCATCCCCCGGCTGCTGTCCGGCGGCGCCAGCCCCTGGTTTAACGCCAGTCCGCCCGGCGTTTCAGACGACTTCATCCGCTCGGCGAGGATATCTTCATAGCGTGGTTGGTGATCGCTATCCCATGTATAACGTTCCGACGTATTACTTTTTGTATCGATAGCGATATATTCCTGTTGCCAGGCATTCGCTCCAGAGACACACGATACCCAGACGGATACGCACACCGGGAACAAGAACCCCCGGAGGCCATTGCATTTCTTTATTATCATTAATGCGACTCCAGAAAAGAGCCGAATCGGCATTATTGCTGTGTTTTTTAGGGGATACGATTTCCCTGTATTAACTATTATCTTTATCTTTCAGTCGTCAAGCCGGGGCGTCCACTTTTTTAGCGCAGAGGGAGAAATAGCTATGCAGCGTTGCGGATGGGTGAGTCAGGATCCGTTATATATCGAGTATCACGATACCGAATGGGGTGTCGCGCAAAAAGCGTCCCAGCGGCTGTTTGAAATGATCTGCCTTGAAGGCCAGCAGGCCGGGTTGTCGTGGATCACGGTGTTAAAAAAACGGCAGAACTATCGCCAGGCTTTTCACCAGTTCGATCCGGTGCGCGTGGCGGCGATGGGGGACGATGATGTCGAGCGGCTGCTGCAGGATGCCGGGATTATCCGCCATCGGGGAAAAATCCAGGCCATTATCGGCAACGCCCGGGCGTATCTGGCGATGGAGGAAAATGGCGAGTCGTTCACTGATTTTGTCTGGTCTTTCGTCGACAATGCGCCGCAGGTCACCCGCGCGGCGACGCTGGCGGAGATCCCGACCACGACGCCGGCCTCTGATGCGCTTTCTAAAGCATTGAAAAAACGCGGCTTTAAGTTTGTCGGTTCGACGATCTGTTACTCTTTTATGCAGGCCTGCGGGCTGGTCAACGACCATGTCACCGGCTGCTTCTGTCACCCGGGAGGTCAGGATGATCCGCAAGTGGGTCGCTAAAGATAATACACCGCTGCTGGCCCTGTGGCTGGATAGTACGATCCATGCCCATCCCTTTATCAGCGAAAGCTACTGGCGCGAAAGCGTCGCGGTGGTACGGGACGTCTATCTTCCCGCCGCCAGCACCTGGGTCTGGGAGCGCGACGGAGAGCTAAAAGGCTTTGTCAGCGTGCTGGAGTCCCGCTTCGTCGGCGCGCTGTTCGTCGCGCCGGACGCCATCCGCCAGGGCATTGGCCGGGCGCTGCTGGATGAAGTCAAGCAGCACTACGCCTGGCTTAGCCTTGAGGTTTATCAGAAAAACGAATCAGCGGTCAGTTTCTACCATGCGCAAGGCTTCCGCATTGAAGATTGCGCATGGCAGGATGATACTCAGCACCCCACCTGGATTATGCGCTGGCCGGCGGATCAAATGCTGTAAGCGGCAGCGCCGGGCCGGTATATTTCTCCAGCCACGCCAGGGCGGTGTTCCCGGCACAGCCGTTGCCCAGCCGGGATGTCGGGATATCTTTGGTTAAGACGTTCACCGCCCCGTTTTTGCAGATGCCCGCCACCGGATCCAGGTCGGGCCACGCCCCTTCATGCAGGCATATCACCCCCGGGCGGATCCCCTCCGTCACCACCGCGCCGGCCAGCACCTGACCGCGGGCGTTCCACACCCGCACCAGATCGCCATCGGCAATCCCCCGCGCCCGGGCATCCTGCGGATGAATAGTCAACGGTTCGCGTCCGGCGACGGCATAGCGTTCGCGCAGCGCGGAGTAGTTCAGTTGACTGTGCAGACGGTGTGCCGGATGGGCCGACAGCAGCTGCAGCTGCCCCGCCTCGGCGTTGCCATGCCACTCGTCGGGCTCCAGCCACATCGGGTGCGGCGGGCAGTCGGCGTAGCCAAAGGCGGCGATGGTCGGCGAGTGGATCTCAATTTTACCGCTCGCCGTTTTCAGCGGGTTGGCCAGGGGATCGTCGCGGAAGGCGGCGAAGCGGATGAAACGGGCATTCTCCGTCGCCTCCGGCATCTCAATCAGCTGGTTAGCCTGCCAGAATTCGGCAAACGGCGGCAGCGTCACCTGCTGCTGGGCGCCGCGCCGGGCGGCCATCTGATAGAAGGTCTCCAGCCACTGCAGATCGCTCTTCCCTTCGGTAAAGCGCTCGCGGCCGCCCGCCTCCCAACGTTCGCTGAGGTCGGCAAAGACCGCGAAATCATCGCGCGCTTCACCCCGCGGGGCGACCACCTGCTTCATCGGCACCAGATGCTGATTGCTGTAGTCCCCGGTCATCGTCAGATCGTTGCGCTCAAACGAGGTGGTCGCCGGCAGAACGATATCGGCATGACGCGCGGCGGCGGTCCAGAAGCATTCGGAGATGACCATAAGCTCTGGCTTCTGCCAGGCCTGAATCAGGCGATTGGTATCCTGGTGATGGGTAAAGTTGGCGCCGCCGGCCCACCAGATAAAGCGAATATCGGGGAAGCGCCGCGCCATGCCGTTGTGCTGATACTCCGCACCCGGATGCTCCAGCGCCTCGACAATCCGCGCGACCGGGATCTTCTCCACGGCGTCCACGCCTCCGGCCACGCTCCCCTGCATCGAGCCCAGCACCGCCGCGCGGCGGGTCGGGTTGCCGCCGTTGGCGAAATGGTAGGAAAGTCCAAACCCGCCCCCCGGGGTGCCAATCTGCCCCAGCATCGCGGCCAGGGTGACCAACATCCAGTGTTTCTGCTCGCCATACTGCTGGCGCTGCATGCCCCAGCCAGACATCAGCATGGTGGTGTTTTCGTGGAAAAGTTTCGCCAGTTCGCGGATCTTATCCGCTGAGACGCCGCAAATAGCCGCCGCCCAGTCGGCGGTTTTCGCCACGCCGTCGCTTTCGCCGATCAGGTAGCGGGCAAAAATCTCGTAGCCGCTGGCGCAGCGGGCAAGAAACTCGTCGTCCTGCCAGCCATTCTCCACCAGCGTATGGGCGATACCCAGCATCAACGCGACGTCGGTGCCCATATGCGGCGCGATCCACTCCATCGAATCGCCAAAGAAATCGACCGTTTCCGATCGCATCGGATCGATGCAGATCAAGCGCTTTCCGCTCTGGCGCAGCCGGTCGAACCACGGTATACCCTGCTCGTCGGAGGCGTTCCAGGCAATTTTCAGCGTGTTCAGCGGGTTGGCGCTCCACAGCACCACTACCTCGCTGTGCTCCAGCACCAGCGGCCAGCTGGTCTGCTGCTGATACACCTCATTGCCGCCCACGACGTAAGGCATGATCGCCTGCGCCGCGCCGGTGGAGTAATCCCCGAGATGGCCGGTGTAGCCGCCCGCCAGGCTCATATAGCGCTGCAGCAGGGTGGCCGCCTTATGCAGGACGCCGTTAGAACGCCAGCCGTAGGAGCCGGCAAAAATGGAGGCCGGTCCATAGCTTTCGCGGATCCGACGATGCTGGGCATCGATCAGATCCAGCGCCTGCTCCCAGCTCACCCGCACAAATTCATCCTGACCGCGGACCCCCTGGGGCTTGTCCGGAGAGGCGAGAAAGCCTTTGCGCACCATCGGGTAGCGCACGCGGGTTTTGCTGTGCACCTGGTCGCGCACCGCCGTTTGCAGCGAATTGGCAAACGGCGTCGCCAGCGCGCCGCGGGAGGAGAGGACGTTTTCCCCGTCCGTTTCCACCAGCATCGGTCCCCAGTGGGCGGCGGTTAAAATGGTTTTGGTTGCAGATGAGGTTGGCAAAGGCGGCTCCTGGTCAGCGAAGGCAGGTGTGGTGACGGCGCGAATCGGCGCCGTTCAATGTTATTTACAAAATGAGATGGTATGCGGGGAATTTTCTACGTATTCGCGCGTCATAATCAACCGTCACGTTCGCTGTGGCAAAGAATAAAAAGGATTAAGGACATTAAATGAAAAAACGCGTACTTATGATTGCGGCTCTGGTCAGCGGCACCCTGGCCGTTTCCGGCTGCACCACCAACCCCTATACCGGTGAGCGTGAAGCTGGCAAATCCGGTATTGGCGCAGGTATTGGCTCCTTAGTGGGCGCTGGCGTCGGCGCGCTTTCCTCCTCCAAACACGACCGCGGCAAAGGCGCGCTGATTGGCGCAGCGGCAGGCGCGGCGCTGGGCGGCGGCATTGGCTACTACATGGACGTGCAGGAAGCGAAGCTGCGCGAAAAAATGCAGGGAACCGGGGTCAGCGTGACGCGAAATGGTGACAACATCGTGCTGAACATGCCGAATAACGTCACTTTCGACAGCAACAGCGCCAACCTGAAACCGGCCGGCGCCAACACCCTGACCGGCGTGGCCATGGTGCTGAAAGAGTATGAGAAAACCGCCGTTAACGTCGTCGGCTACACCGACAGCACCGGCAGTAAGGACCTGAATATGCGTCTGTCGCAGCAGCGTGCTGACAGCGTCGCCAGCGCGCTGATCACCCAGGGCGTGGCGGCCAACCGCATTCGCACCACCGGCATGGGCCCGGCGAACCCCATCGCCAGCAACAGCACGGCGGAAGGCAAGGCGCAGAACCGTCGCGTGGAAATCACCCTCAGCCCGCTGCAATAAGCGCATCCTCATGTTGCCCGGCCGCGCCTCTGCCGGGCAAAATGCTTGATATCGCTATTTTTCGCGCTAAGGTGTTGGCAGATTTTCAGCAAAGGAAGCCACCATGGCGAAAGCGGCGCGTGCAACCATTAGCGATGTGGCGAAAGCCGCAAAGACCGGCAAAACCAGCATTTCACGGTATCTTAACGGCGAGAAGCATCTGCTTTCCGACGATCTGTTATCACGTATTGAACAAGCCATTGCCGAACTCGACTACCGCCCCAGCCTGATGGCCCGCGGCCTCAAGCACGGCCGAACCCGCCTCATCGGCCTGATCATCGCCGATATCACCAACCCCTATTCGGTCAACGTCATGAGCGGCATTGAAGCGGCCTGCCGGGAAAAGGGCTTCACCCTGCTGGTGTGTAACACCAATAACGAGCTGGATCAGGAGCTGCACTACCTCGACCTGCTGCGCAGCTACCAGGTGGAAGGCATCGTCGTCAACGCGGTCGGCATGCGGGAGGATGGCCTGAACCGCCTGCAGCAGTCGGCCCTGCCGATGGTGCTGATTGACCGTAAAATCCCCGATTTCGCCTGCGATGTGGTCGGGCTTGATAACGCCCAGGCCGCCACCACCGCCACCGAACACCTGGTGGAGAAAGGCTTTGAGGCCATCCTGTTTCTTAGCGAACCGCTGGGGTCGGTCAATACCCGCCGCGAGCGCCTGAGCGCCTTCCGCGCCACGCTCACCCGCCACCACGGCGTGGTGGCCGAAAACGCCGAAGTGCAGCTCAACGACGGCGCGATGATGGACAACGTCCTGCGCCAGTTCCACGCCCGCCACCGCGGGATGCGCAAAGCGGTGATCTCCGCCAACGGCGCACTGACGCTGCAGGTGGCCCGCGCCCTGAAGCGCGTCGGCCTGATCTGGGGCAGCGATATCGGCCTGCTGGGCTTCGACGAACTGGAGTGGGCGGAGCTGGCTGGCGTCGGCATCACCACCCTCAAACAGCCGACGTGGCAGATCGGCTACGCGGCGGTGGAACAGGTGATTCGGCGCATTGCTGGCAGTAACGACCCCATCTGCGAGCGGGTCTTCTCCGGCGAGCTTATCGTCCGCGGATCAACTTCCCGTTAACGATCCTTCGTGATGCCGATCATAAATTAAACATCTCGCCCTTTCTTATGGAACCGATACCATCTAGCGTAATAAGGAGATTAAGCAACAAACGCCGGGAGTAAGAGCGCGATGGCCAGAAAAATTATTGTCGTTACCGCTGCGTATGGTAATGACCATGTTAAATCCTTAGGCGGCCAGGCCGCCGTCCTGCCGTTTATCGCCGACGCCGGCGCGGACGGCGTCGAAATCCGCCGCGAGCTGTTCAGCGCCGAAGAGCTCAACGCCCTGCCGACGCTGGCGGCCACCATTGAGCGCCACGGCCTGCTGGCCTGCTACTCCGCGCCCCAGGCGCTGTTCGCCGACAACGGCGAGCTTAATCCGCATCTTCCGACGCTGCTCGCGGAAGCGCAGACCCTTAACGCCCTGTGGCTGAAGCTCTCCCTGGGCCATTTCCGCCACAACCAGCAGCTCGACGAACTGCGCGATATCCTCAGCGACAGCGGCATGGCGCTGGTGGTGGAGAATGACCAGACCGACTGCGGCCAGCTGGCGCCGATGCAGCGCTTCAAAGCCGCCTGTCGGGTCCATCAGCTGCCGATCACCTTAACGTTTGATATGGGCAACTGGCTGTGGGTCGGCGATTCGCCGGAAGAGGCCGCCCGCCATCTTGCGCCGGCGGTCAGCTATATTCATGTAAAAGCGGCGGAGCCTCATCAGGAGAAATTCCGCGCTGTGCCGCCGGATCAGGCCGCCGACCGCTGGCTGGCCCTGCTCGATAATCTTCCCGCCGACGCGCCGCGTGGAATCGAGTTTCCGCTGACTGGCCATGACCTGACGGCCGTGACCCGCCGCTACGTCAACCTGTTACGCGAGGAATAAGCCGTGGAAAATTTAGATGTCATCACCATCGGCGAAGCTATGGCCATGTTTGTCGCCACCGAAACCGGCGATCTGGCCGAGGTGGAGCATTTTATGAAACGTGTCGCCGGCGCTGAGCTGAACGTCGCCACCGGCCTGGCGCGCCTGGGTCTGAAGGTCGGCTGGGTCAGCCGCGTCGGCAACGACAGCTTTGGCCGCTTCGTACTGCAATCGCTGGCGAAAGAGGGGATCGATAGCCACGCTGTCGCCATCGACAACCGCTTCGCTACCGGTTTCCAGATGAAATCGAAAGTCGAAAATGGAACCGATCCCATTGTGGAATATTTCCGCAAAGGTTCTGCCGCCAGCCATCTGTCGCCGGACGATTTTCGCGCCGACTACTTCACCAGCGCCCGTCATCTGCACCTGAGCGGCGTGGCCGCCGCGCTCTCTGAAAGCTCATATGCGCTGCTGGAGCATGCGGCGAAGGTCATGAAAGCCGAGGGCAAAACCCTCTCTTTCGACCCCAATCTGCGGCCGGTGCTGTGGAAAAGCGAAGCCGAGATGGTGGAGAAACTCAACCGTCTCGCCTTCCAGGCTGACTGGGTTTTGCCAGGCTTAAAAGAGGGCGTCATCCTCACCGGCCAGCAGACCCCGGAGGGGATCGCCAATTTCTATCTCTCGCGCGGCGTCAAGGCGGTGGTCATTAAAACCGGCTGCGACGGCGCCTGGTTCAAGAGCGCCAGCGGCGAACAGGGAACGGTTGATGCCATCAAAGTCGAAAACGTCGTCGATACCGTCGGCGCCGGCGACGGCTTTGCCGTCGGGGTGATTAGCGCCCTGCTGGAAGGCAAAACCCTGCTTCAGGCGGTGAACCGCGGCAATAAAATCGGTTCGCTGGCCATTCAGGTCCAGGGCGACAGCGAGGGGCTGCCCACCCGCGACGCGCTGGGCGAATAACATTTATACGCAACAATAACAGCCGTCCTGTACCCTACCTGCAGCGCGGCACAGCAGCGTCCGTTTCGACGGACGTATGTCACCTCATTGACAGAGGCAAGCCTATGAATAGCTCAACAAATGCAACGAAACGCTGGTGGTACATCATGCCTATCGTGTTTATCACGTATAGCCTGGCGTACCTCGACCGCGCCAACTTCAGCTTCGCCTCCGCGGCAGGCATTACCGAAGACCTGGGCATCACCAAAGGGATCTCCTCCCTGCTGGGGGCCCTGTTCTTCCTCGGCTACTTCTTCTTCCAGATCCCCGGCGCTATCTATGCGGAGCGCCGCAGCGTTCGCAAACTGATCTTTATCTGCCTGATCCTGTGGGGCGGCTGCGCCTCCCTGACCGGGATTGTGCATAATATCCCGGCGCTGGCGGCCATTCGCTTTATCCTCGGCGTCGTCGAAGCGGCGGTGATGCCGGCGATGCTGATCTATATCAGCAACTGGTTCACCAAATCCGAGCGCTCGCGGGCCAATACCTTCCTGATCCTCGGCAACCCGGTGACGGTCCTGTGGATGTCGGTGGTCTCCGGCTACCTGATTCAGGCCTTCGGCTGGCGGGAAATGTTCATCATCGAAGGGGTGCCGGCGGTGATCTGGGCCTTCTGCTGGTGGGTGCTGGTGAAAGATAAACCGTCGCAGGTATCCTGGCTGGCGGAGAGTGAAAAAGCCGCGCTGCAGGAACAACTGGATCGTGAACAGCAGGGCATCAAAGCGGTGCGTAACTATGGCGAGGCCTTCCGCTCCCGCAACGTGATCCTGCTCTGCGCTCAGTACTTTGCCTGGAGCATCGGCGTGTACGGTTTTGTACTGTGGCTGCCGTCGATTATCCGCAGCGGCGGCGAAAATATGGGGATGGTGGAAGTGGGCTGGCTCTCTTCGGTTCCGTACCTGGCGGCGACTATCGCCATGATCGTGGTCTCCTGGGCCTCCGATAAAATGCAGAACCGTAAACTGTTCGTCTGGCCGCTGCTGCTGATTGGCGGACTGGCCTTCATCGGCTCCTGGGCGGTCGGCGCCAACCACTTCTGGGTCTCTTACACCCTGCTGGTGGTGGCTGGTGCGGCAATGTATGCGCCTTACGGCCCCTTCTTCGCCATTATTCCGGAAATGCTGCCACGCAACGTCGCCGGCGGCGCGATGGCGCTGATCAACAGCATGGGCGCCCTGGGCTCCTTCTGCGGCTCGTGGTTTGTCGGCTACCTGAACGGCGCCACCGGCAGCCCCGCAGCTTCCTATATTTTTATGGGGGTGGCGCTTTTCGCCTCAGTATGGCTGACTTTGATTGTTAAGCCTGCTAATAATCAAAACCTTCCACTTGGCGCTCATCACGCCTGAACGACTCACACTACGGAGATTCGCATGAAGCCGTCTGTCATTCTCTATAAAACGCTTCCCGACGACCTGCTACAGCGTCTGGAGGAGCACTTTTCCGTCACTCAGGTAAAAAACCTGCGGCCGGAGACCGTTTCGCAGCACGCTGAGGCCTTCGCCCAGGCTGAGGGCCTGCTGGGCTCCAGCGAAAAGGTTGACGCCGCGCTGCTGGAGAAGATGCCGAAGCTGCGTGCGACCTCCACCGTGTCCGTTGGCTATGACAACTTCGACGTCGAGGCGCTGAACGCCCGCCGGGTGCTGCTGATGCATACCCCGACCGTGCTGACCGAGACCGTCGCCGACACGATCATGGCGCTGGTGCTGAGCACCGCCCGCCGGGTGGTGGAAGTGGCGGAGCGCGTCAAAGCGGGCGAGTGGACGAAGAGCATTGGGCCAGACTGGTTCGGCACCGACGTACACCATAAAACCTTAGGTATCGTCGGCATGGGCCGCATCGGCATGGCGCTGGCGCAGCGCGCCCACTTCGGGTTCGGCATGCCGATCCTGTACAACGCGCGCCGCCAGCATCCACAGGCAGAAGAGCGCTTCAACGCCCGCTATTGCGATCTCGATACCCTGCTGCAGGAAGCCGATTTTGTCTGCCTGATCCTGCCCCTGAGCGAAGAGACCCACCATCTGTTCGGTCAGGCGCAGTTCGCCAAAATGAAATCTTCCGCCATCTTTATTAACGCCGGGCGCGGCCCGGTGGTCGATGAGCAGGCGCTGATCGCCGCCCTGCAGGCGGGCGAGATTCACGCTGCCGGCCTTGATGTCTTCGAGCACGAGCCGCTGGCTAAAGATTCGCCGCTGCTGAGCCTGCCGAACGTCGTCGCGCTGCCGCATATCGGCTCCGCCACCCATGAGACGCGCTACAACATGGCGGCCTGCGCGGTGGATAACCTGATCGATGCCCTGAACGGCAAGGTCGAGAAAAACTGCGTCAATCCGCAGGTAAAATAAGCCATAAAAAAACCCGGGTAGCGGCGGCCATCGCCCTCCCCGGGTTCTTTTTGCATTCTGTCCGTCATCCAGCCCGTTCGCCGCAGCTCACGTCAGCCAGACGGGGCATTAGCGGGTGGCGTTCACCGCCGCCGTCCATGCCTGATTAAACGCCTGATGCTGCGCCGCCAGCGGCCCAATCAGCGCATTATACTGGCTGGCCTGCTGCGAGGTCGGGAACTGAATGCCGTTGGCCACAAAGCTCACCTGGGTCCCCTGCTGAGCGACAAAATCCCCCACCTGAACCAGCTGCTGGGTAAAGATCTGCGCGGCCGGGATCAGCGGCTGCAGCGCGTCGGCTGGCGCGGTGACGACCTTGGCGTATACCTGATCGAAGACCGGCTTGAGATCGTCAGCCTGCTTCAGAGCGCCATGCGCGGCATCAGCCTGCATTTTGGCATTCTGCAGCTGCTGGCTGAGCACGCCCAGCGCGCCGTTCGCCTGACGCAGCGGCTCGCGCTGGGTCATATAGTCCTGCGGAACGCGGATCGCATTGACGCTATCCACCACCGGGCGCAGACCAGCGTCCATCGCCTGGCTCACCTGCTGCGAGTAGCCGTAGATCACCGCGTAGTCAGAGACAAACGGCCCAAACTGTTTTTTCTGATCGGCGGTCAGCGTCGGCAGTCGTTCACCGCTACGCATCGCCGTATTCTGCAGGAAGTCGATAAACGCTTTGCGCTGATCGCCCTCTTTATCAAAACACCCACTCAGGCTAACCACCATTAATAAGGCCGCCATAGCCGCAAACCAGCGAGAGCAGGACTTTCCTGTCGCCATTTTTTTACTCCTTTCAGCCAAAAAAAGCGCACAAAGACACACACGTGCCAGACGCTGACAAGGATAGTCCAGCTCGGCCTCGCAGGATACCCTTTACTGCTAATCTTACGCAGGAAAAACGCCATTCCATACGCCGCTATCGCCGCCTGGCGCGTCTGTTATGCGCATCACAAATATGCGCTTTAAATCAGGCCAGTGGATATAACGTAACTTATTGATATTCTTTAAACAAAAAATCCATCAACCGGCGCCTCGCCCGGAAGCGGACGATAATCGCACGCTTTGGCGCGCGCCCGGATTGCCTGGCCAGCGCTTCAATGATTTGATGAATGAGCGATTAACGGCGATGCGTTCGATTATCGCACAAATAAAACTCAATGACGCGAAGGCGACGATAATAACAAACCTCTGTCCCTCGCTCAGTCTGCCAGGAAAGCCGTATGACTAAGACAACCATCGACATTCAGGCCTTTATCAACGAGCACCCCTTCACCCGCTACCAGTGGATGATCCTCGCGCTCTGCTTCATCACCGTCGCGATGGACGGGTTCGACACCGCGATCATCGGATTCATCGCCTCCGACCTGGTCCAGGAATGGGGCGTGGAAAAATCCGCCCTCGGCCCGGTGATGAGCGCCGCGCTGGTGGGCCTGGCCGTCGGCGCGTTAACCGCGGGACCGCTGGCTGATCGTATCGGCCGCAAGAAAGTGCTGATTATGTCGATCGTGGTGTTCGGCGGATTCAGCCTGCTCACCGCCTTTGCCACCAGCCTTAACCAACTGACGCTGCTGCGCTTTCTGACCGGCCTGGGCCTTGGCGCAGCGATGCCCAATGCCGCCACGTTAATGAGCGAATATGCGCCGGAGCGCCGTCGGGCGCTGCTGGTGAACCTGATGTTCGTCGGCTTTCCGATGGGATCGTCGCTGGGCGGCTTTTTATCCGCCTGGATGATCCCGCACTATGGCTGGCAGAGCGTGCTGGTGCTGGGCGGCGTGATGCCTCTCCTGCTGGCGGTGGCTTTAATTTTCCTGCTGCCGGAGTCCGCCCGCTATCTGGTGGTGAAGCGTCAGCCGGCGCAGCGCATTGCCGCCATCCTGCGGCGTATCGCGCCGCTGCCGGAGGCGGTGGAATTTGAGCTGCGCGAAGCAGGCCAGGTGAAAGAGAAGTCGGCTATCGGCGTCATTTTCTCCCCGCGCTACGCAGTGGGTACCGTGATGCTGTGCCTGACCTACTTCATGGGTCTGCTGATCTTCTATCTCCTGACCAGCTGGCTGCCGCTGCTGATCCGTGAAACCGGCGCATCGATGAGTCAGGCCTCAATTATCACCGCTCTGTTCCCGCTCGGCGGCGGAATTGGCGTGCTGATCCTCGGCGCCCTGATGGACAAGATCAACCCCAATAAGGTAGTGGCCGTCGGCTGGCTGCTGACCGGCGTTTTCGTCTGTCTGGTCGGCTTCTCCACCAGCAGCCTGGCGCTGATGGGAGTGATGGTGTTTATCGCCGGCAGTATTATGAACGGCGCGCAGTCGTCGATGCCGGCGCTGGCGGCAGGCTTCTACCCGACGCAAGGGCGCGCCACCGGCGTCGCCTGGATGCTGGGTATCGGCCGCTTCGGCGGGATCCTCGGTGCTTTCAGCGGCGCCTTCCTGATGCAGGCCCAGCTCTCTTTTGAGACCATTTTCACTCTGCTGGCCATCCCGGCGTTCCTGTCAGCCATCGCGCTGCTGATTAAATACCGGGTCAGTAAATCAGCGCCCGTGGCGACAGAGGACGCGCGAGGTCTGCAGAAAGCCTGATCGATAAGCCGGCGGCCCGCGCCGGCTTTGCCGCTTTTTTCTTATCCGTTTACAAAAATTTTCGAAGCCACGCCATCGCGTTAGTAATCATTCTCTTAGGCCCCGTTGCCGTTTGGCTGACGGGGCCGATTCGATAACCTGCTGGCAAATAATCACGGACGTTACCATCCTTTACGCCTTTTTCTGACTATTCTTAAAGAGCTTTAGAAAAATCTCTTCCGCTGTGTGATAAAAGGAGTTCTCAATGGAATATAAAGATCCCGTGTTTGAACTGCTGAGCAGCCTGGAACACATCGTTTTTAAGGACGATAATCAGACACTTACCTCAAACCGTAAGTCCACTGTGTTTAGTGAATTTGAACAGCTGCGTAAAGGCACTGGACTTAAGATTGACGACTTCGCCAACGCCATGGGCGTGAGCGTCGCCATGGTAAGAGAGTGGGAGTCGAGACGGGTAAGACCGTCCCCCACAGAGCTGAAATTAATGCGCCTGATTCAGGCCAATCCGCAGCTTTCAAGACAGTTACTCGATTAATCCAGCGCGCAGCGGCAAGGGCCAGTAAGGGAGCTTTTGCCGCTGCGCCGTAAAAAAAAAGTTTGCTATCAGGTGCTGAACGTGCGTTAATGCTCGCAGGTTTGATGTACAGACCACAGAGCAGTCGAATAGAGCAGTCCTTCTAAGGTTATCCAAAGATACCCCCGTAGTGAACTTTCCCTTTATCGCTTTAAATCTGTAGTCCAGACCGCTACGCCGCAAGGCTCACTTATTTTTTTAAAGGTAATTCACTATGTCCGGTAAAATGACTGGTATCGTAAAATGGTTCAACGCTGACAAAGGCTTCGGCTTCATCACTCCTGACGATGGCTCTAAAGACGTGTTCGTACACTTCTCTGCTATCCAGAACGATGGCTACAAATCCCTGGACGAAGGTCAGAAAGTCTCCTTCACCATCGAAAGCGGCGCTAAAGGCCCGGCAGCTGGCAACGTAACTTCTCTGTAAGTTCAAGCCGCTAAGAATCGAGAATCCCTGCCTGATGGCGGGGATTTTTTTTATCTGTCGCCAGCCGCCGCCAGCATACGATGGCGGCTGCCGGGCATTCAGAGTCGGGTATCGTGCCAGCCCGTTTCCCCCCACGTCAGGCTGTGGGTGAGTTTCAACCCCTGCAGAAACGCCTCGTCATGCGACACCACCACCAACGCGCCGGGAAACGTCGCCAGCGCACACTCAATGGCCTGTGTCGACGCTAAATCGAGATGGTTGGTCGGCTCATCGAGCAACAGCAGCTGGGCAGGATCGCGTCGCCAGAGCACGCAGGCCAGGGCCGCTTTCAGGCGTTCGCCGCCGCTGAGCGCCGCCAGCGGCAGGTTGACCTTATCGGCGCCCAGCTGCAGCTGCGCCAGACGGGTCCGCAGCAGCCCCTCATCCAGCGGAGTATCGTCCAGGCTCAGATGCGTTATCACCGATAACGACAGATCCAGCTGCGTCAGATGTTGATCCAGATAAGCGGCGCTCACCGACAGCCGGACATCGCCTGAGGCGGCCTGCTCCAGCCCCAGCAGCGTTTTCAGCAAGGTAGTTTTGCCGCAGCCGTTCGGCCCTCGCAGCGCAACGCGCATCGGACCATCCACGCGCCAGTCCAGCGGCGCAGCGGGGGAATGGGCGAGCTGCAATGCTTCCACGACCAGCACCTGCTTGCCCGCCGCCACTTCGCTGCCTGGCAGGGTGAACATCACCGGCGTATCCTCTTCCACCCGCTCTCGCGCCTGCTGCACAGCGCCATTCAGACTGCTGTTCTGTTCACGATGCTGACGGCGCAGCGTTCCCGGACGCTCTTTTGCCGCGCCTTTGTACTTCACGCGTTCGAAAGAGGCGATATTCAGGGTATCAACGGTACGCAGTGTCTGCGCCGAGCGCCGCTGGGCAGCATCATGCTCTTTTTGCATTCGCGCGCGGGTGCGTCGCCGCTCGGTCGTCGCATGGTCCAGCGCCGCGCGCGCCGCCTGCTGCTCCGCCTCGCGCTGCCGCTGATATTCGTCATAGTTGCCGCCGTAGCTGCGCAGCGCCGTCGGCGTCAGCTCGATGATCCTCGGCATCCGCGCCAGCAGTTGACGATCGTGGCTGGCGATCAAAGCTCCGCCGTGCCAGTTTTCCAGTTGCTGATAGAGCCACTCTCGCCCCTCACTGTCCAGATGGTTGGTGGGCTCATCCAGCAGCAGATAATCGGCGCTAGAAACAAAGGCGCCGCACAGCAGGGCCTTCATCCGCTCGCCGCCGCTGAGTGAAAAAGCGGGACGATCGGCAGAGAACGGCGGGAGACCGGCATCGCGGAAAGCTAAACTCAGCCGATCGGGGAGATCCCAGTGGCCATCCAATAGCTCGAAATCGTCGGCCAGTCCATGACCCTGTTCAAGGCGGTACAAGGCGTCAAAGACCGGCGCATAGCCCAGCAGCGTAGCGAGGGTGGTCTCCGGCGTAAGCGTCGGCTGCTGCGCCACCCAGGCAATGGAAGCCGCGCGCTCGATATGGCCACCGGCAGGAGAATCAAGGCCCGCCAGCAGGCGCAACAGACGCGACTTACCGACGCCGTTCCGGCCGACCAGACCGCAAAGGGACGGTTCCAGCGAGACGTTGAGAGGACCAAACAGGGTCTGCCCCGTCGCAAACTGACAGGTGACCTGATGTAAAACAAAAGCGGGGATGTGGGCGCAATGAGCCATAAGCACTCCTGAATGAAATCAATACTCCCCTACCCGCAACGTCTGCGAGGTAAGGCGTGAAGTTCATCAGTCGTGTTTGTTCATTTGTAGGGCGCGCTCCAGTGAGACGAGGGATTCGTCGGGGCATAGGATAGCCACACTCCGCTATGAATTTCAAGCCCGTTTAATTCAACAATCGTTTAAAAATAAAAAGGCCTCCTGATATCAGGAGGCAAATGATTTATTTGGTGAACAATGAAAGGGTGCATTGAGAATGCCTGACACTGCAAGCATAGTGGGGATAGATCCCCACCAGATGCTCTTACTGTTTACTATCACAGGCTAAGAATGCCACCAGCTCACTATTTCCCTGCCTGAGCTGTAATTCACATAGCGAATCACGAACCATCCAGGTCAATAATAAAACAGTGAAGCAAATCACTATTAAACCAAACAACAGATAGTTTCGCGGCACTCCTCGCCTACCGTGTTGATTTTCAACAAGTAAGAGGCTACGCTTATGGTGTTCATGCATTAGGGGAGCCTCACTTTGATGACTATCAGGTGGGGCTTTTCTCTGTCTGTCTCCCGCTGAATACCTGAGACACACAGTCTCAAGCACCCGCCGCCATTCTAGCGTAAATAACTTGCAGAATTATGTTTATATATTCTTAAAATATTTTTTATTGATCAATGTAAATAATTAAAATATCAATGACTGAATTATTAGCGGTTCGACTACTTATATTTCAGGTATAAAAAAACCTGCCCTGAGGCAGGTTTTTTATTATTACCGCTACGCTTACTGCAGCAGAGAAATATCCGCCACCTGCAGGAACAGTTCACGCAGTTTGGACAGCAGCGTCAGACGGTTGATGCGGACATCTTTGTCTTCGGCGTTGACCATCACGTTTTCGAAGAACTCATCCACCGGCTCGCGCAGAGCGGCCAGCTCAATCAGCGCATCCTGATAGCGGCCTGCGGCGAAGTACGGCTGCAGCTTGTCGCGCAGCACCACCAGATTGCCCGCCAGCTTAATTTCCGCCGCTTCTTTCAGCACGGAAGCGTGAACGATGTCGTTCAGCGTCTCGTCGGATTTCGCGAGGATGTTGGAGACACGTTTGTTCGCCGCCGCCAGCGCGGAGGACTCTTCCAGGGTACGGAAGTGCGATACGGCTTTCATGCGCGCATCGAAATCCGCCGGGCGGGTTGGACGACGCGCCAGTACCGCCTGGATAGTGTCGACGCCGTAGCCTTCGTCCTGATACCAGGCGCGGAAGCGGCCCAGCATAAAGTCGATCACGTCATCAACCACGTTGGCGTTGGTCAGCTTCTCACCGTACAGACGCACCGCTTCTTCGGTCAGCGTTTGCAGATCGAGGTTCAGGTTCTTCTCGACGATGATACGCAGGACGCCCAGCGCGGCGCGACGCAGCGCAAACGGGTCTTTATCGCCTTTCGGATGCTGGCCGATACCGAAGATACCCGCGAGGGTGTCCATCTTATCGGCAATCGCCACCGCGCAGGCCACCGGGTTAGACGGCAGCGCGTCGCCGGCAAAGCGCGGCTGATACTGTTCGTTCAGCGCCACGGCCACATCTTCCGCTTCGCCATCGTGGCGCGCGTAGTGCATCCCCATCACGCCCTGGGTGTCGGTGAACTCGAAGACCATGTTGGTCATCAGGTCGCACTTGGACAGCAGGCCCGCGCGGGTCGCGTGGTTCACGTCAGCGCCAATCTGCTCGGCAATCCAGCCCGCCAGCGCCTGAATGCGATCGGTCTTGTCGCGCAGCGTACCCAGCTGCTGCTGGAACAGCACGGTTTCCAGACGCGGCAGGTTGTCTTCCAGACGTTTTTTACGGTCTGTGTTGAAGAAGAACTCGGCGTCGGCCAGACGCGGACGGACCACCTTCTCGTTACCGGAGATGATCTGCTGCGGATCTTTCGACTCGATGTTGGCGACGAAGATGAAGTTCGGCAGCAGCTTACCGGCGTTGTCGTAAACCGGGAAGTACTTCTGGTCGCCCTTCATGGTGTAAACCAGTGCTTCAGACGGCACCGCGAGGAATTTTTCTTCGAACTTCGCCGTCAGCACCACCGGCCATTCCACCAGCGAGGTGACTTCTTCCAGCAGGCTTTCGCTCAGATCGGCTTGACCGCCAATCTTACGCGCCGCCTCTTCCGCATCGGCTTTGATTTTGGCTTTACGCTGTTCGTAATCGGCGATGACTTTACCGCGCTCCAGCAGGATCTGCGGGTACTGGTCGGCATGGTCGATGGTGAATTCCGGCTCGCCCATAAAGCGATGGCCGCGGATCACGCGATCGGACGGGATACCGAGGATAGTAGCCGGGATTACCTTGTCGCCCAGCAGCAGCGTGACGGTGTGAACCGGGCGCACGAAGTGGACGTCAGACGCGCCCCAGCGCATCAGTTTCGGGATCGGCAGCTTCGCCAGCGAGCTGGCAATCATGTTCGGCAGCAGCGCTTCGGTGCTTTCGCCCTTCACATGGGCGCGATACAGCAGCCACTCGCCTTTGTCCGTAGTCAGACGTTCGGCCTGATCGACGGTAATACCGCAGCCGCGCGCCCAGCCTTCGGCCGCTTTGCTTGGCTTGCCTTCGGCATCGAACGCCTGGGCAACGGCCGGGCCGCGTTTTTCCACTTCGCGATCGGCTTGCGCCGCCGCCAGGTTGGCCACCTTCAGCGCCAGACGACGCGGGGCGGCAAACCATTCCACTTTACCGTGCGCGAGGCCGGCGTTATCCAGCTCCGCGGTCACGTTCGCAGCAAAAGATTCCGCCAGGCTGCGCAGCGCTTTTGGTGGCAGCTCTTCAGTGCCGATTTCCACCAGAAAAGTATTCTCAGACATGGCCGCCTCTTATTTATTCTTGTTGCACATCGGGAAGCCGAGCGCTTCACGGGAAGCGTAGTACGCTTCCGCCACTGCTTTCGTCAGGGTGCGAATGCGCAGGATATAGCGCTGACGCTCGGTGACGGAGATGGCTTTACGCGCATCCAGCAGGTTGAAGCTGTGAGCCGCTTTCAGAATACGCTCGTAGGCCGGCAGCGGCAGCGGGGTCTCCAGCGCCAGCAGATGCTGGGCCTCTTTCTCATACTGCTCGAAGCAGGAGAAGAGGAAATCGACGTCGGCGTATTCGAAGTTATAGGTGGACTGCTCCACTTCGTTCTGGTGGAACACGTCGCCGTAAGTGGTTTTACCCAGCGGGCCATCGCTCCAGACCAGGTCGTAGACGCTGTCGACGCCCTGGATGTACATCGCCAGACGCTCCAGACCGTAGGTGATCTCGCCGGTAACCGGCTTACACTCCAGGCCGCCCACCTGCTGGAAGTAGGTGAACTGCGTCACTTCCATGCCGTTGAGCCACACTTCCCAACCCAGACCCCAGGCCCCCAGTGTCGGGTTTTCCCAGTTGTCTTCGACGAAGCGAATGTCGTGAATGGTCGGGTCCATACCCAGCTCTTTCAGCGACCCGAGGTACAGCTCCTGGATGTTGTCCGGAGAAGGCTTAATCACCACCTGGAACTGATAGTAATGCTGTAAACGGTTCGGGTTTTCGCCATAGCGGCCATCGGTTGGACGACGGGAAGGCTGTACGTAGGCGGTCGCCATCGGCTCCGGCCCTAACGCGCGCAGGCAGGTCATCGGGTGAGAGGTGCCGGCGCCGACTTCCATGTCCAGTGGTTGAACAATGGTGCAGCCCTGACGAGCCCAGTAATCCTGTAAGGTCAGGATCAGGCCCTGGAAGGTCCTGGTATCAAACTTTTGCATATGATTTCGTGCTGGATACGTGTGGATTTAAAGGAAGGAGTCAGTATACCCGCTGGCTGCGAGATATACAGTACGAAACGGCGTAGTTTCAGGAAAACGGACGAAATTTACGCCAGGCGGGGTCGATTCAGCGCATCGAAAGATGCATAAACTGGCCGTCGGGGTCAAAGGAACAGATGAAACGTTCATTCTTGCCGGTACGACCCGACAGCTCATAGCTCGCCTGGAATTGTTCAAGATGGTTCACGTCAACTAACTGCGTTTGCGTGTTATAGCGGATAGCGGCCTGATCCTTGCAAAGCTGCGCCATATTGAGCGTAGTTTGCGGTGTAATATGCGCGCGCTGCGCCTTTTGCGCCGGCGGGGAAACGGTCTCGCTGCAGCCCGCAAGGAGCAGCGCCAGCATTATGGAAACGACACCTTTCACCACGTTCTCCTCCACCGCCTTGTCAGCAAGTTGTTATCGCAAAGATCCAGTATTACAGGTATTTTGCGAATATCATGAAACAGCGACAAGTCTGTGATCAAAAACTCAGACTAATCTCGTGCGACACCGGGGCATAAGGCGGGTCAGACCTTATATCGCCAGTAGACTTTGAGGGACTGATGCAAGAAAAGATACACTGGATCACCAACCTGCGCGGCATTGCCTGCATGATGGTGGTGATGATCCATAGTACCAGCTGGTATATCACTCATCCGCATACGATTACCCTGCTGCAATGGGATATCGCCAATCTGCTCAATTCCGCCTCCCGCGTCAGCGTGCCGCTGTTTTTTATGATCTCGGGGTATCTGTTTTTTGGGGAACGCAGCGCCCAGCCGCGCCATTTCTGGCGGATTGGCCTGTGCATTGCGTTCTATAGCGCGCTGTCTCTGCTGTATATCGCGCTGTTTACCCATATTAACGTCGGGCTGTCGTTAAAGAATTTGCTGCAGAAGCCCGTCTTCTACCACCTGTGGTTTTTCTTTGCTATCGCCGTTATCTATCTGCTCTCGCCGCTTATTCAGGTTAAATCCGTCAACGGCAAAATGCTGCTGGCGCTGATGGCGATCCTCGGCATTCTGGCCAACCCCAACATGGTTGGCGTCAAAGCCGCCGGGATTGAGTGGCTGCCGGTCAACCTCTATATCAATGGCGACACCTTTTATTACGTGCTCTACGGCGTGCTGGGCAGGGCCATTGGCACCCTGGATACCGATAAAAAATGGCTGCCCCCGCTCTGCGCCGCGCTGTTCCTCGCCGCCGTGTGGGTCATCTCCCGCGGCACGCTGCATGAGCTACGCTGGCGCGGGGACTTCGGCGACACCTGGTATCTCTACTGCGGGCCGGCGGTGTTCGTTTGCGCGGTCGCCCTGCTGACGCTCGCCAAAAACTGGCTGAACGCGCGTCCCCTGCCCGGTATCGAATGTATTGCACGTCATTCTCTGGGAATTTACGGCTTCCATGCCCTGATTGTGCATGCGCTGCGCGCCAGCCATCTGGAACTGAGCCGCTGGCCGCTGCTGGATATTGTGTGGATTTTCAGCGCCGCCCTGCTCGGCAGCCTGCTGCTGTCCGGCCTGGTGCAGCGGGTTGATAGCCGGCGGCTGGTCAGTTAACGACCTGCCGCCGAGAGCGGGCCCGACTCACAGTTCAGGCCCCTCTTCCGGCACGCTGAGAGGCTCTCTTGCACGGGTCGGGTCCCAGGCATCACGCACGTTTTTCTGCACCGCAACGGCGCCAAACAGGCTCAAAAAGTACGCCAGTCCATAGAACCCTTTCTCGCTGAGCAGCAGACTGGCATTCCACAACCCGATAACCAGCAGGCCAACGGCGATGACGAAGGCCACCAGACAGGTGGTGTAGTACAGCGCGGTGGTCGGAATGGCTTCATATTTATCGCGCACCGTCTTCTGATAAGACGCTGCGGCAAACAGCCCCAGCACCAGGACAGCAAAATAATAACCTTTTTCATTCAACTGCATGTCCGCATTCCACAGGCCGACCAGATAGGTGGCGATGCCGCCGATCAGGGCAATCCAGGAGATTAAATGAAAGGCCGGAGAATACGTCGCGTGCTTGTTTTCCATTACTTTTACCTCTTACGCGCCCACGGGTGGCGCTTATTCCGTTTTTTGCATCGCGCAGGCGACGCGGATCCGTTCGGGGTTTGCCGATGCGCCATATAAGCAGACAAACCATGCCGCGATATAGACGGCTTTTTCATGCCAGTCTGCCGGCACATACCAGGCGCCTACCAGCAGCAGGCCGACCGATAGCAGCAGCACCAGCCGGCATAAGGCAATAAAACCGTCGTCCTGTTCCTGCCACCGTCTGGCGCGCTGATGGGCGAGGACGGCAAACATCCCCATCACCAGTACGCCGAGAAAATAACCTTTACCGCTAAACAACGGGCAGGTTCGCCAGATACCGAGCAGATAAACCAGCGATCCTGCTGCCATCATCACCCTGGCAATATTGCGTTTTGTGTTCATCTCACCTCCCTGGTCGACAGGGGCTGATTATGACCGACTCCCCCGGCGATGCCTCAGGTTACGCACGGCCAAACGGAGATTTCGGAATAAACAAATACGCTTTTTTGGATGGATGTAGCCGGGACATTCAGGGAAGTAATCCGCCCGGCGTTGCCGGACGGACTGAGGCTATGACATCAGCGGTTTCAGCTGCTGATAAATCTGGCGGAAGGTTTCCCGCTGTGGCGCATAGTGGGCCACTCGGCGATCGTCCGGACGATGCGCTTGCTCAAGCGGCAGCGGCGTCAACAGCCCGGCGCGGTCGGCTTCGCCGTGCACCGCCAGCTGCGCCAGCCTGGCCGCCCCCAGCGCCGGACCGACGTCGCCCCCGGTACGGTAATCGAGCTGCTGGCCGCTGATATCCGCCAGCATTTGTCGCCAGTAAGCGCTACGCGCCCCGCCGCCGATAAGGGTGATGCTCTGCGGCTTGATGCCGCAGGCGTGAACCACGTCCATGCCGTCCGCCAGCGCATAGCCCACCCCCTCCAGCACCGCCCGCGCCAGCTCCGCCGGCCCATGCTGATGCGTCAAGCCGAAGAAGACGCCCTTGGCCTGCGGGTTGTTGTGCGGCGTGCGTTCGCCCGACAGATAGGGCAGGAACCACACCGGACCAGCGCTCTCGTCGGCTGACTGCGCCGCCGCAATCAGCGCCGGCACGCTGGCGAGACCGGTTAATTTCGCCGCCCAGTCCAGACAGGAGGCCGCGCTGAGCATCACCGACATCAGATGCCAGCGGCCCGGCAGCGCATGGCAAAAGCTATGCACTGCGCTTTCAGGCTTGCTGAGGAACCCTTCGCTGACCGCGAAATACACACCTGAAGTGCCCAGCGACAGCATCGCCTGACCGGCATCGGCCATGCCGACCCCGACCGCGCCGGCGGCGTTGTCGCCGCCGCCCCCCACCACCAGCGCCTGTGGCATATTCCACGCCTGCGCCACCTCCGGACGCAGCTGCCCGGTGACGTCGCTGCCTTCAAACAGCGCCGGCATCGCGTCCCGGCTGAGATCGCAGGCGGCGAGCATCTCATCGCTCCAGTCGCGTCGGGCGACGTCCATCCACAGGGTACCGGCGGCGTCAGACATATCGCTGGCAAGCTCGCCGGTCATCCGCAGACGCAGATAATCCTTCGGCAACAGCACTTTATCGACCTGGCTGAACACCGCCGCCTCGTGGCGCTGCACCCACAAGAGCTTCGGCGCCGTAAAGCCCGGCATCATCAGGTTGCCGGTGATCTGCCGGGAAGCGCTGACTTTTTCCTCCAGCAGCTGGCACTCTTCGCCGCAGCGGCCGTCATTCCATAAAATGGCAGGACGCAGCACCTGTAGCGATTTATCCAGCAGGGTGGCGCCGTGCATCTGCCCGGCGATCCCCAGCGCCTTCACGTCGCGCAGGCTATGCTGCGCGCCCAGGGCTTTCATCGCCGTGTCCGTAGCCTGCCACCACTGCTCGGGATCTTGTTCCGACCACAGCGGATGCGGACGCGAGACGGTGAGTTTTTCGGTATGCGATGCCACCACATCACCCTGCTCATTGAGCAGAATGGCTTTGACGCCCGATGTCCCCAGATCGATGCCGATATACATACTACCTCTCCTTAAACGCGCGCCACGGCTGAGCGTGGCGCGAACAGAGCATCCTGGTGGCGGTCCCGGTCACGCCGGGCGCCGCCGCATGATTACTTGTCAAACAGATAATGGTTGACCAGGTTTTCCAGTTGTTCCTGCTGGCCGCTGCGATGCTGCGGCGCCAGCTGATGCTGAGCGGCGTACTGGGCAATGTCGCTGAGGGTCATCTGCCCGTTAAGGATCTGCTGCCCCAGCTCGCCGTTCCAGCCGGCGTAGCGTTTGGCCACGCGTTTATCCAGCTCACCGTCTTCGATCATCCGCGCCGCGACCTTCAGCGACAGCGCCATGGTATCCATCGCGCCGATATGGCCGTAGAACAGATCGTATTTGTCGGTGCTCTGACGGCGCACTTTCGCATCAAAATTGAGGCCGCCGGTGGTGAAGCCGCCCGCTTTGAGAATTTCATACATCACCAGCGCATTCTCTTCGACGCTGTTCGGGAACTGGTCGGTATCCCAGCCCAGCTGCGGATCGCCGCGGTTGGCGTCGACGGAACCGAACAGCCCCAGCGCGATGGCCGTCGCGATCTCATGATGGAACGAGTGGCCGGCAAGGGTCGCATGGTTGGCTTCAATGTTCAGTTTAATCTCTTTTTCCAGACCAAACTGCTTGAGGAAGCCGTACACGGTAGAGGCGTCATAATCATACTGATGCTTGGTAGGCTCCTGCGGTTTGGGCTCGATCAGCAGCGTGCCTTTAAAGCCGATTTTGTGCTTATGCTCCACCACCAGCTGCATAAAGCGGCCAATCTGTTCACGCTCCTGGCGCAGGTCGGTATTCAGCAGGGTTTCATAGCCCTCGCGACCGCCCCACAGGACATAGTTTTCGCCGCCCAGTTGATGGGTGGCATTCATGGCGGTAACCACCTGGGTGGCCGCCCAGCTAAACACTTCCGGGTCCGGGTTGGTGGCCGCGCCGGCGCCGTAGCGCGGGTTGGTGAAGCAGTTTGCGGTCCCCCACAGGAGCTTGACGCCGCTCTGCTGCTGCTTCTCCGCCAGCACCTCGACCATCCGGGCGAAGTTATTGCTGTACTCCTTGAGCGAACTCCCTTCCGGCGAGACGTCAACGTCGTGGAAGCAGTAGTAAGGCACGTTGAGTTTATGGAAAAATTCGAACGCCACATCGGCTTTGCGTTTGGCCATCTCCAGGGCGTCGCCAGGCTGCTGCCATGGGCGGTCGAAGGAGCCCACGCCAAACATATCGGCGCCATTCCAGCAGAAGGTGTGCCAGTAACAGGCCGCAAAACGCAGATGATCTTCCATCCGTTTGCCCAGCACCAGTTCATCCGGGTTGTAATGACGGAAAGCCAGCGGGTTAGCGGATTTCGGGCCTTCGTAACGAACGCGATCGAGTTGATCGAAATAGGTCTGCATAGAGAACTCCATATTCAGAGATGCGGCGAATAACCAATCAGGTACCCTAAATAATTCGAGTTGCAGGAAGGCGGCAGGAGCGCGAGTCCCCGATAACCAGGGGGCGAAGCAACGAATGTCACCAACACACCTACAACTTGAAGTATGACGGGTTTAAGCCAATATAGAATTTCGCTTTCATTTTCCTCAATTACGTTATTTCACACCGCCATTGAGAGAATCCACAAACGTGCGCCAGCTCGCAAAAAATAATATCGGCGCGTTCTTCTGCCGTCCTGTCAGAGAGGTCCAGTGCAATAATAAGAGTGTGCATGAATAAAATACGATCGCCGTCATAATTTGCGCATTAAACGAAATTTCATAACTGCAAAATAAGAACCGGTAATTGCCAGCCCTGCTTTCCGCGTTAAGAATCTGTAACGTATCCGCAACCTCATGTATCAAACATTATTTTTCCGTTCGTCTTACCTACCCTTACAAAAAAGGTATCGTTATTATGAAGATAAAGAACCTTTGCCTTACGCTTTGCGCCAGCTCCCTCCTGCTCGCCAGCATGGCGGGGATGGCGAAAGAAGTGAAGATTGGCATGGCCATCGACGATCTGCGTCTGGAACGCTGGCAGAAAGACCGCGATATTTTCGTCAATAAAGCGGAATCCTTAGGCGCCAAAGTTTTTGTCCAGTCCGCCAATGGCAATGAAGAAACGCAGATGTCGCAAATTGAAAACATGATCAACCGCGGCGTCGATGTCTTAGTCATTATTCCTTATAACGGTCAGGTGCTCAGTAACGTTATTAAAGAGGCTAAGCAGGAAGGTATTAAAGTGCTGGCCTATGATCGCATGATTAATAATGCCGATATTGATTTCTATATTTCTTTCGACAATGAAAAAGTCGGCGAAATGCAGGCGCAAAGCCTGGTCGACAAAGTGCCGCAGGGTAATTATTTTCTGATGGGCGGCTCGCCGGTGGATAATAACGCCAAGCTGTTCCGCGCCGGCCAGATGAAGATCCTCAAGCCGTATGTCGATGAGGGCAAAATTAAGATTGTCGGCGATCAGTGGGTTGACGGCTGGCTGCCGGAAAACGCGCTGAAAATAATGGAAAACGCGCTGACGGCGAATAATAACAAAATCGATGCCGTGGTGGCCTCCAATGACGCAACCGCCGGCGGCGCCATCCAGGCCTTAACCGCCCAGGGGCTGGCAGGCAAAGTGGCGATCTCCGGTCAGGATGCTGACCTGGCGGGCGTGAAGCGCATTATTTCCGGTACCCAGACGATGACCGTCTATAAACCGATTACCACCCTGGCCACCAACGCCGCCGAAATCGCCGTTGAGCTGGGCAACGATAAGCAGCCGAAGTCTGACACCACGCTGAATAACGGCTTAAAAGATGTCCCTTCACGCCTGTTAACGCCAATTGAAGTGAATAAAGAGAATATCGACGCCACGGTGATAAAAGACGGTTTCCATAAAAAGAGTGAACTGTAATGGCTGACGCCCCGCTACGGGGCGTCATTTTCATCCCGCCGGATATCACTTTTGCGGAGTCTTTATGGCCTGGCTACTCGAAATGAAGAACATCACCAAAACCTTCGGCGCCGTTAAGGCCGTGGATAATGTCAGCCTGCGCCTGAACGCTGGCGAGGTGGTCTCGTTATGCGGTGAAAATGGTTCGGGAAAATCGACGCTGATGAAGGTGCTGTGCGGTATCTATCCGCACGGAAGCTATGAGGGCGAGATTATTTTTGCCGGCGAAACGCTGCAGGCAAACCATATTCGCGATACCGAACGCAAAGGCATCGCCATTATTCATCAGGAGCTGGCGCTGGTGAAACATCTCACCGTGCTGGAGAACATTTTCCTCGGCGCCGAAATATCCCGCCACGGCCTGCTGGATTATGAAACCATGACGCTGCGCTGCCAGAAGCTGCTGGCGCAGGTCAATCTGCCCATTTCGCCCGACACCCGCGTCGGCGACCTCGGCCTCGGTCAGCAGCAGCTGGTGGAGATCGCCAAGGCGCTGAATAAACAGGTGCGCCTGCTGATCCTCGACGAACCAACCGCCTCCTTAACCGAACAAGAGACCGCGACGCTGCTGGCGATCGTTCGCGATCTGCAAAACCACGATATCGCCTGCATCTATATTTCGCACAAGCTCAGTGAGGTCAAAGCGATCTCCGATACGATCTGCGTGATCCGCGACGGCCAGCATATCGGCACCCGCGACGCCAGCGGCATGAGCGAAGACGACATCATCACCATGATGGTTGGCCGGGAGCTCACCGCGCTCTATCCCAGCGAACCGCACGCCCACGGCGAAGAGATCCTGCGGGTCGAACATTTAACCGCCTGGCACCCGGTAAACCATCATATTAAACGGGTCAACGACGTCTCGTTTTCCCTGCATCGCGGGGAGATCCTCGGCATCGCCGGGCTGGTCGGCGCCGGACGGACCGAGGCGGTGCAGTGCCTGTTCGGCGTCTGGCCGGGGCGCTGGCAGGGGGAGATCTTCATTGATGGCCAGCCGGTCAGCATCACTAACTGTCAGCAGGCCATTGGCCACGGCATCGCCATGGTGCCGGAAGACCGCAAAAAAGACGGCATCGTGCCGGTGATGGCGGTGGGTAAGAACATTACCCTGGCGGCGCTCAGCCAGTTCACCGGCGCGATGAGCAGCCTGGACGACGCCGCCGAGCAGCACTGTATTGAGCAGTCCATTCAGCGATTGAAAGTTAAAACCTCCTCTCCGGAGCTGGCGATTGGCCGCCTGAGCGGCGGCAACCAGCAAAAGGCGATTCTGGCCCGCTGTCTGCTGCTGAATCCACGCATTCTGATCCTCGACGAACCCACCCGCGGCATCGATATCGGGGCGAAGTATGAAATTTATAAACTGATTAACCAGCTGGTGCAGCAGGGCATCGCGGTCATTGTCATTTCATCCGAACTGCCCGAGGTGCTTGGTCTTAGCGATCGGGTGCTGGTCATGCACGAAGGCAGGCTAAAAGCCAATTTGGTTAATCAACATCTGACCCAGGAACAGGTGATGGAAGCCGCGCTGAGGAGCGAACGCCATGTCGAAGAACACGTCGTCTGAAATCAAACTTACCCCAACCGCCCCCACCGCCCTGCCGGCGCTGAAGGGGCTGAACCTCCAGGTCTTCGTGATGATCGCCGCGATCGTCGTCATTATGCTGTTTTTCACCTGGGTTACCGATGGCGCCTACCTGAGCGCGCGCAATATCTCCAACCTGCTGCGCCAGACGGCCATCACCGGCATCCTCGCCGTCGGCATGGTGTTTGTGATTATTTCGGCAGAAATCGACCTCTCCGTCGGCTCGATGATGGGGCTGTTGGGCGGCGCCGCGGCGATCTTTGACGTCTGGCTCGGCTGGCCGCTGCCGCTCACCATTCTGGTGACGCTGGTGATGGGGCTGCTGCTCGGCGCATGGAACGGATGGTGGGTGGCCTATCGCAAGGTCCCCTCGTTTATCGTCACCCTCGCCGGGATGCTGGCGTTTCGCGGCATTTTGATCGGCATCACCAACGGGACCACCGTCTCGCCCACCAGCCCGGCGATGGCGCAGATCGGCCAAAGCTACCTGCCAGATGGCATTGGCTTTGGCATCGGCGTTGTCGGCATGGCGGCGTTCATTATCTGGCAGTGGCGCGGACGGATGCGCCGTCAGGCGTTAGGTCTGGCGACCGCGTCCTCCACCGCGGCCGTTGGCCGCCAGGCCATTACCGCGGTGATTGTGCTGGGCGCAATCTGGCTGCTCAATGACTATCGCGGCGTGCCGACGCCGGTACTGATCCTCGCCGCCCTGCTGCTGGCAGGCCTGTTCATGGCCACTCGCACCGCCTTTGGCCGCCGCATCTACGCCATCGGCGGCAACCTGGAGGCGGCACGTCTGTCCGGGATTAACGTCGAGCGTACCAAGCTGGCGGTGTTTGCCATTAACGGCCTGATGGTCGCCATTGCCGGACTGATCCTCAGCTCGCGCCTTGGCGCGGGCTCCCCCTCGGCGGGCAACATCGCCGAACTGGACGCCATCGCCGCCTGCGTCATCGGCGGTACCAGCCTGGCGGGCGGTATCGGCAGTGTCGCCGGGGCGGTAATGGGGGCGTTTATTATGTCGGCCCTGGATAACGGCATGAGCATGATGGACGTCGCCACCTTCTGGCAATATATCGTCAAAGGCGCCATTTTGCTGCTGGCGGTGTGGATGGACTCCGCCACCAAGCGGCGCGCGTAAGGAAGCGCTCTCTGAAGAATGTCTGAATTCTTTGCGCTACCACCAAACTTCGCCATAAGGCGCTTGAAATATCTCGGGCATTAGCCGGTAGTGTATACCCAACAGCATTCGGGTTGCAGACGGCGCATCCCAGCCGCGTATCGCGTACGTGGCTGGGGTGAATGAGAAAGCCAGGCCATCGGCAACATCATGAATGAAGGGGTATGACCGGGGTTAGAGCAGGAACATCATCTATGTTTGAAAAGCGTCACCGTATTACGCTGTTATTTAACGCCAACAAAGCTTATGACCGCCAGGTGGTTGAGGGTGTCGGCGAGTATCTGCAGGCCTCTCAGCTGGAGTGGGATATCTTTATTGAAGAGGATTTTCGGGCACGAATCGAAAACATCAAAGAGTGGTTAGGCGATGGCGTTATCGCCGACTATGACGATCCCGAAATCGAAAAGCTACTGGCCGATGTCAACGTCCCCATCGTCGGCGTCGGCGGCTCTTATCATCAGCCAGAGCAGTACCCGCCGGTCCACTATATCGCCACGGACAACACCGCGCTGGTGGAAAGCGCCTTTCTTCATCTGAAGGAAAAAGGGGTACACCGCTTCGCGTTTTACGGACTGCCCACCTCCAGCGGTAAACGTTGGGCGGTAGAGCGCGAGTATGCCTTCTGCCAGCTGGTGGCGAAGGAGAAGTACCGCGGCGTGGTCTACCAGGGGCTGGAGACGGCGCCGGAAAACTGGCAGCACGCGCAAAACCGGCTCGCCGACTGGCTGCAAACGCTGCCGCCGCAAACCGGCATTATCGCCGTAACCGACGCGCGCGCCCGCCACGTCCTGCAGGCCTGCGAGCTGCTGCATATCCCGGTGCCAGAGAAACTGTGTGTTATTGGCATCGATAATGAGGAGCTGACCCGCTACCTCTCGCGCGTCGCCCTCTCCTCCGTCGCCCAGGGCACCCGCCAGATGGGTTATCAGGCGGCAAAATTGCTCCACCGGCTGCTGAATAACGAGGCGCTCCCGCTGCAGCGCCAGCTGATCCCGCCGATGCGCGTCGTTGAACGACGTTCCACCGACTACCGGTCGTTAAACGATCCCTCCGTGATTCAGGCGATGCATTACATTCGCAACAATGCCTGCAAAGGCATCAAGGTGGAGCAGGTGCTCGACGCCGTCGGCATTTCACGCTCCAACCTGGAGAAACGCTTTAAAGAGGAGGTCGGGGAGACCATCCACACGGTGATCCACAGCGAGAAACTGGAAAAGGCGCGCAGCCTGCTGGTATCCACCAGCCTGTCGATCAATGAAATTTCACAAATGTGCGGCTACCCGTCGCTGCAATATTTCTATTCGGTGTTTAAGAAAGAGTACGACGTGACGCCGAAGGAGTACCGTGACCGGCACAGTGAAGTCATGATGTAGAGAGCAAAGAAAAATGCCCGGGTTTGCGCGCCGGGCATGAATAATCACGTAGATAAGCACATTACATGTGCGCGGCAATTAACCGCTGGTTATCCTGATACATCGCGAAGAGATAGTTGTTGTAGCTCGACCCTCTGGTCGAATACCCCTTCAGCTTATGAATCATGGTGCTGGCCGTTACTTCCTGATCCGCCTTGCGCAGCTGCAGGCGCGATTTGCGGAAAGAGGAATAGGCCGGGTGAGTGTTCAGGTTTGTGACGTAAGCCTGCACCGACTGCTCCACCGACTCAAACTGCGAGTAGCCTTTCATCGCGCCGCGGCAGCGACCAGCGCCGCACTTCATGCCGAACAGATTGTTGTTCTCACGCGCCAGCTTGGAAGTACCCCAGCCACTTTCCGCCGCCGCCATGGTCGCGACCATGCTGTTCGGAATAATGTCGACACGCTCAAGCAGCGCGTTCCAGGGCACATGACGCGTATTGCCTGACCACTTCACCTTATAACGTGTCGCGATGTCTTTCAGGCGCGCCTTTTCGCTCGGCGACCAGCGAGCATCGTACTGCTTGGAAACAAGCCAGTTACGATCCGCAGTAATCGCCTGATTCTGCTTGGTAATATAAGGCATGACCGTCCGGAGAAACGCTTTTTTCCTTGGTGTTCCGGAAGGGTATTTTCGCAAGTCAGGAAGTGAACTGCTCTTTACACTATTGCGAGAATACTCTTGTTTACTGCTTACCTTAGTACTACTTATCTTCTTAACCGTTGGGGCTTTATGACTCTTTGTTGCTGTGTGCGTTGTTGCCAACACACTACCTGAAAAGACGCAGGTTAGTAACATAAGTATGGCGGCCCCATATCGTCGTATGGGATTCGATATCATCAGGTCTCCTGGTCGGATATATGCATTCCAACACCTTGTTTTTCACAAAAAAACGATAGCTGAATCGCTAATAGTATCAAAAATACGCACTGAGAGCATCAACAGAAATAGTCCAATTCCGAATTGCTGTCATCTGAAATCGGTTTCTGCGCCGCATCGCTAGCGCGAAAATGCTAGCTTCGTCTCATTTTTAGCCTATTTTTTGAGCGGTGTCACTCACCCCTTTTCATCCTCCTGGCAAAACGTCCGCCGGGAGGAGTTCACTCGCGCGGCAACAAGGCACACTAGCTAAAAACCGCTCAAGGATCCCGCAATGAAACTCGCTGCGCTTGCCACGTTATTCGTGCCTGGGATGGCCTTTGCCGCCTGGACTACCGCCGACTTCCCTGCTTTTACCGAAGAGGGGACGGGTCGCTTCATCAGCCAGAAAGTGGTTGAGAAGGGTACACGTCCCCTGCAGCTAAATTTTGACCAACAGTGCTGGCAGCCTTCCGGCGGCATTAAGCTCAACCAGATGCTCTCCATGGAACCCTGTCGCGGCACGCCGCCGCAATGGCGCGTCTTCCGCCAGGGTCTGTATACCCTGGAAGTGGATACCCGCTCCGGCACGCCGACGATGATGATTTCGCTGGAAGAAAAAGAGGCCAGCGCCGCGGCGCCGCAGATCCGCCAGTGTCCGAAGTGGGATGGAAAACCTCTCACCCTCGACGTCAGTAAAACCTTCCCGGAGGGCAGCAAGGTTCGCGATTTCTACAGCGGCAATGTCGCGACCGTCAGCGGCGGCAAAATCACGCTGCAGCCCGCCTTCGGCAGCAATGGTCTGCTGCTGCTCGAGCGCGCCGAGACGGCCGCGCCGGCGCCGTTCGACTGGCACAACGCCACCGTCTACTTCGTCCTGACCGACCGCTTCGTGAACGGTAATCCGGCCAACGACAATAGCTACGGCCGACATAAAGACGGCATGCAGGAGATAGGCACCTTCCACGGCGGCGACCTGCAGGGATTAACCAGCAAGCTGGATTATCTGCAGCAGATGGGGGTCAATGCCCTGTGGATCAGCTCCCCGCTCGAGCAGATCCACGGCTGGGTCGGCGGCGGGACGAAAGGCGATTTCCCTCACTACGCTTACCACGGCTATTACACCCAGGACTGGTCGAAACTGGACGCCAATATGGGGACCGAAGCCGATCTCCGTCGGCTGGTGGATGAAGCGCATAAGCGCGGAATACGTATTCTGTTCGACGTGGTGATGAACCATACCGGTTACGCCACCCTGGCCGACATGCAGGAGTTCCAGTTCGGCTCTCTGTATCTGCAAGGGGATGAGCTGAAAAAAACCCTCGGCGAGCGCTGGACGGACTGGAAGCCCGGCGCGGGCCAGACCTGGCACAGCTTTAACGACTATATCAACTTCAGCGATAAAGCCGGGTGGGAGAAATGGTGGGGCAAGAAGTGGATCCGCACCGATATCGGCGATTACGACAACCCGGGCTATGACGATCTCACCATGTCGCTGGCCTTCCTGCCGGATCTGAAAACCGAATCGAAGGAGGCGTCGGGCCTGCCGAACTTCTACAGCCATAAACCGGACACTGCGGCGAAAGCGATCCCGGGCTATACGCCGCGCGACTACCTGACGCACTGGCTGAGCCAGTGGGTGCGCGACTACGGCATCGACGGCTTCCGCGTCGATACCGCTAAACATGTGGAGATGGACGCCTGGCAGCAGTTAAAAACCCAGGCCACCGCCGCGCTGGCGGAGTGGAAGAAAGCCAATCCGGATAAAGCGCTGGATGCGGCGCCGTTCTGGATGACCGGCGAAGCCTGGGGACACGGGGTGATGGAGAGCGATTACTATCGCCACGGTTTTGATGCGATGATCAATTTCGACTACCAGGACCAGGCGGCGAAAGCGGCTAACTGCATGGCCAACATTGACCTCACCTGGCAGCAAATGGCGGACAAGCTGCAGAGCTTTAACGTCCTGAGCTACCTCTCCTCGCACGATACGCGCCTGTTCCGCGAAGGCGGCACCACGGCGGCAGAGCTGCTGCTGCTGGCCCCTGGCGCCGTGCAGATCTTCTATGGTGACGAGTCGTCGCGCCCGTTCGGCCCCACCGGCTCGGACCCGCTGCAGGGCACCCGTTCAGAGATGAACTGGCAGGATGTCAACGGTAAAGCAGCCCGCAGCGTTACCCACTGGCAGAAGATCGGCCAGTTCCGCGCGCGCCATCCGGCGATCGGCATGGGCAAACAGACAACGCTGTCGATGCCGCGGGGTTACGGATTCGTGCGCGAGAGCGGTGAAGACAAAGTGATGGTCATCTGGGCCGGACAACAGCAGTAAAGCAGGAGTGGCTCCCTGCCCGGCGGGGAGCCAGTCAGAACAATACGCTGATAAAATATCGATTCACAGGATAAAAACAAAAACACTCCCCTTCCCTTCGATTTGCACCTCGCTGGCGCTGGCGTTATGGTTAGCCACTTTCCAGAACCACCGACAGACGATTCGCGATGACATTTTCCCTTTTCGGCGACAAATTCACCCGTCATTCAGGCATTACCCGCCTGATGGAAGACCTTAATGACGGTCTGCGCACGCCGGGCGCTATTATGCTGGGCGGCGGCAACCCCGCTCAGATCCCGGAGATGAATGACTACTTCCAGCAGCTGCTCTCCGACATGCTGGATAATGGCAAAGCCCTTGATGCGCTTTGTAATTATGATGGTCCGCAGGGCAAAAGCGAGCTGCTGAGCCTGCTGGCGAAGATGCTGCGCGACGAGCTGGGCTGGGAGATCGAACCACAGAATATTGCGCTAACAAACGGCAGTCAGAGCGCATTTTTCTACTTGTTTAATCTGTTCGCAGGCCGTCGGGCAGATGGCACCACCCGTAAGGTGCTGTTCCCGCTGACGCCGGAATATATCGGCTATGCCGATGCCGGCCTGGAAGAGGATCTGTTCGTTGCCACCCGGCCGAATATCGAACTGCTGCCGGAAGGCCAGTTCAAGTACCACGTTGATTTTGAGCATCTGCAGGTGACGGAAGAGACCGGGATGATCTGCGTCTCGCGTCCCACCAACCCGACCGGCAACGTCATCACTGATGAAGAGCTGATCAAACTGGATGCGCTGGCGAATCAGCATGGGGTCCCGCTGGTGATTGATAACGCCTACGGCGTGCCGTTCCCGGGCATTATTTTCAGCGACGCCCGACCGCTGTGGAATCCGAACATCGTGCTGTGTATGAGCCTGTCCAAGCTGGGCCTGCCGGGCAGCCGCTGCGGGATTATCATCGCCAACGAGAAAATCATCACCGCCATCAGCAACATGAACGGCATTATCAGCCTCGCGCCCGGCGGTATCGGGCCGGCAATGATGTGTGAAATGATTAAACGTCAGGATCTGCTGCGCCTGTCAGAGACAGTGATCAAACCCTTCTATTACCAGCGGGTGCAGGAGACCATCGCCATTATTCGCCGCTATCTGCCGGAGGAGCGCTGCCTTATTCACAAACCGGAGGGGGCGATCTTCCTCTGGCTGTGGTTTAAGGATCTGCCGATCTCCACCGAGCTGCTGTATCAGCGGCTGAAAAAGCGCGGCGTGCTGATGGTGCCGGGGGATTTCTTCTTCCCGGGACTCGATAAACCGTGGCCGCATACCCACCAGTGCATGCGCATGAACTATGTGCCGGACCCGCAAAAAATCGAGGCCGGGGTGAAAATTCTCGCCGAAGAGGTTGAATTCGCCTGGCGCGAACAGGAAGCCTAATCCCTGACGCCGCTGACGGGAAACGCCCGTTAGCGGACCCGCTCACGCCAGTGCCAGCAGCTGGCGTTTTTGCGCGCATAGCGCCTCCAGCTCCGCGGGAGCCATCACCCGCAGCGCCTGCGTCGGGCAGGCGGCTACGCAGGCCGGCCCTTCGGCGCGGTGGTGGCATAAATCGCATTTCAGCGCCTGCGCCTGCTGGTTCACCACCGTGACGGTCATTGCGCCGTACGGGCAGGCGACCATGCAGCTTTTACAGCCGATGCAGCGGCGCTGATCGACCCACCAGACGTCCTCCTCCCGACGAATCGCCCCCTGCGGGCAGACGCTGGCGCAAGGCGCATCCTCGCACTGCCGACAGGCCGTCGCCGTTGATATCTCGCCGCTTTTCACCACCCGGATACGCGGCGTGAAATGGCCTGTCGACAGCATGGAGAGATCCTGCGCCTGCTGGTGCGCCACCGCGCAGGCCACTTCACAGGTACGACAGCCAATACACTGCTGGGCATTGGCAATAAGAAACCGGTTCATCCTCTGCTCCCTGGGGATAAAACCGCAGGGTGCCAGAATAATCCCTGCCCGCGCTTTGATCCTGAATGGAATCAGCGCTGTTTTTAGTCACTAGCACAAGTGATTTTTCATTACGCTGAATTAATGTGCTCCTTACAGTAGCGGCGCTTCCAGGCTGCAGGCGTGAGGCTGGTGTGCTTGCGAAAGATCTTGCGAAAATAACCGACGTCATTAAAGCCGCACTGGCTCGCGACTTCGGTCAACGACAGTGAATCACTGATCAATAGCTTTTCCGCCGCTCTGACCCGCTGACGATGCAGCGCTTCGGTCAACGTCACGCGAAAAACGTGACGATAGACGCGTCCTAAATAGTCCGCATTACAGTGCAGCTCTTTCGCCAGCGTCGATGCTGAAACAGGCAAGTGGTAACGAGTATGGATGATCTGCTGCGCTTTCCAGGCCAGCGCAGCGCCGGGACTGTCGTCCGGTTTTTCGCTTGCCGCCGCGGCAATCTGCTGCAGTATCAGCAATAACAGGAGCTCCAGCGCCAGGCTGCGGTGAATATTCTCCTGTTCACGAAGAAACTGGCGAAACAGCGAAATAATGTATTGTGGATCGCTGACGCGGGTATGTTGCGGAACGTTAAGCAGCGCAGGCGGCAGAGACCGGACATTGTCCGTTAATACTTCAAAATGCAGCCAATAAAATTTCAGGTCGGCGGGAAATTCCCCCACCCCAACATGAGAACGTTCTGGCCACAGCAGTAAACTCTCCCCTGCATTAACGTTAAATATTTCACCCTCCTCGCAAATCGTTAACGTCCCCTTTTCGACAAAAATAATTTCCCAGGACTGCAGTTTACGCGCCGGATGACTGCCGACGCCACGGGAAATAAATAAGCCGCCATTTTGTACGCGAATCGGGAGAGGCATGGATAATTCAAGCATATATATTTAATTTTCCGCTAACGAAACGATAAAAAATCTCTTTCCAACTGATTATTAATCATAAATTAACGCCTTTCCGGATCGGAATCACACTTTTATGACGAAGTCGGAATCGTCCTCTTTTTATACTTTTCCCTTCCCTTGTTGCCTCGTTTATTCGGTGCAAAATAATTAATGTATTTGCAAAAGACAAAAAATGTCCGCCGGTCAGACAGCGGAATAATTCTGAACATCATCTTCGGGAGTTATTTATGACTACGGCTCCGATTACGACAAGCGACCTCACGAAGCACGTGCAGGACGCCAAATTATCTCTCCGTGAAAAAATAGGCTATGGTCTGGGCGACGCCGGTGGAACGGTCATCACCTGCCTGATCATGAACTTTCTCACTTTTTTCTATACTGACGTCTTTGGGCTCACCCCGGCGCTGGTCGGTACTCTGTTCCTTGCGCTGCGCGTGTTTGATGCTATTTCCGATCCGATCATGGGCGTCCTCGCCGATCGGACCCAAAGCCGATGGGGACGTTTTCGCCCCTGGCAGCTATGGATTGCGGTTCCTATTGCAGCGATCGGGGTGCTGACCTTTACCGTGCCGGATGCCGGCATGGGGGTAAAAATCGCCTGGGCCTTCGGCACTTACCTGCTGCTTTCAGTCAGCTATACCGCGATTAACGTCCCCTACTGCGCGCTCATTAATACGATGACCACTCGCCATAGCGAGGTGATATCCTGCCAGGCATGGCGCTTTGTACTGTGCGGCGTGGCAGGATTCCTGGTCTCCGTGGGCCTGCCGTGGTTGGTTAAAGCGCTCGGTCAGGGGAATACCGCCCAGGGTTATCAGTATGGTGTCGGCGTACTCTGCGCCATCGCGGCGGTGATGTTTTTGTGCTGCTTTTTCTGGGTACGTGAGCGTGTTTCCCTGGAGATGCTCGGCAAATTCACCCTGCGCGAACATATCGCCGGTCTGCGTAAAAACGATCAGTTGTTACTCATGCTGGCGATGTCATTCCTGTTGATCAACGTGTTTAACATTCGCGGTGGCGGCTACATGTACTTTATTACCTATGTACTGGGCGGCTCTACTGGCTATACATCGCTGTTTTTCACCATGGTCACCTTTTCCTCGATTCTGGGCGCCGCGATCGTCAATTGGCTGTCGCGCCACGTTGATACCGTCAAGCTCTATTACTACACCAATCTGGTATTGGCCTTACTGGCGGTGGGGATGTGGTTCCTGCCAACCGGTCCGTCCTGGCAAACGCTATGGCTGGCGGTCATTCTCGGCAATGGCATCATCCTGGGCTTTACCCTACCGCTGCATTTTTCGTTGATGGCCTTCTCTGATGATTATGGTGAATGGAAGACGGGTGTCCGTTCGTCAGGGATGAACTTTGCTTTCAACCTGTTCTTTATCAAGCTGGCATGGGCCTCCAGTGCGGGCATTATCAGCCTGGTATTTATCTACGTTGCTTATCAACCCGGCGCCAGCAACCAGACTCCATCCTCACTATCGGGGATCACGGCGATGGAAACCCTGCTGCCCGCGCTGTTCCATCTGTTGCTGGCCTTCGCTATCCGCGCCTGTAAGCTCAACAATCCCATGATGTCGCGCATTGCAACCGATCTGCGCGCACGTCACATTCAGTCTTAAGGAGAAATCATGGAAGTCGATCTGCACAAACTGAAAGTTAACGATCCGTTTCTGGGTCAGTATCAGCAACTGGTGCGTGATGTCGTCATTCCCTATCAGTGGGATGCCCTCAATGACCGGATCGCCGAGGCTGAACCCAGCCATGCGATAGAAAACTTCCGTATCGCCGCAGGTCAGCAGGCAGGGGAATTCTACGGAATGGTGTTCCAGGACAGCGATGTGGCGAAATGGCTGGAGGCAGTCGCCTGGTCATTGTGTCAGAAGCCAGATGCGGAACTGGAAAAAACCGCCGACGAGGTGATTGAGCTGATTGCCGCCGCGCAATGTGAAGATGGTTATCTGAACACCTATTTTACGGTGAAAGCGCCCGGGGAACGCTGGACCAATCTCGCCGAATGCCATGAATTGTACTGTGCCGGTCACTTGATTGAGGCTGGGGTGGCATTCTTCCAGGCAACCAGTAAACGCCGCCTGCTGGAGGTGGTATGTCGCCTCGCCGATCATATCGACAGCGTCTTTGGTCCGGACGGCAATCAGCTGCACGGCTACCCGGGACACCCTGAAATAGAGCTGGCGTTAATGCGTTTGTACGATGTGACTCAGGAACCACGCTATATGGCGCTGGCTAATTACTTCGTTGAACAGCGTGGGACACAGCCGCATTTCTATGACATCGAATATGAAAAACGCGGCAAAACTTCCTTCTGGAATACCTATGGGCCGGCGTGGATGGTGATGGATAAACCCTACAGCCAGGCGCATTTGCCGCTTGCCGAACAGACCACCGCTGTGGGTCACGCGGTTCGCTTTGTTTATTTAATGGCCGGCGTAGCGCACCTTGCACGCCTGAGCAAGAACGAAGGCAAACGCCAGGACTGCCTGCGGTTATGGAAAAACATGGTCCAGCGTCAGTTGTATATTACGGGCGGCATTGGCTCACAGAGCAGCGGGGAAGCCTTCAGCAGCGATTACGATCTGCCGAATGATACCGTTTATGCGGAAAGCTGCGCCTCTATCGGGCTGATGATGTTCGCGCGCCGCATGCTGGAACTGGAAGCCGACAGCCAATATGCTGATGTGATGGAGCGCGCGCTTTACAATACCGTTCTGGGCGGTATGGCGCTGGACGGTAAACATTTCTTCTACGTCAACCCACTGGAAGTGCAGCCCAAGGCTTTAAAATTCAATCATATTTATGACCATGTTAAGCCTGTTCGTCAGCGCTGGTTCGGCTGTGCCTGTTGCCCACCGAATATCGCTCGTCTCCTGACCTCGCTGGGACATTATATCTATACGCCACGCGAAGAGGCGTTGTATATCAATCTCTACGTCGGTAATCAGGCTGAGATCCCGGTAGGAGAAAAGACGTTACGTCTGCGTATCAGCGGTGACTATCCCTGGCAGGAACAGGTCAAAATTGTCATCGAGTCTCCGTCAGCATTGAACCATACGCTGGCGCTGCGTCTCCCGGACTGGTGCGAGGGGGCACAGCTCACCCTGAACGGCGCGCCGGTCACGCAGGATATACGCCAGGGCTATCTGCATATCCAACATCTCTGGCAGGAAGGCGACACCCTGATGCTAACGTTGCCGATGCCGGTTCGCCGGGTATATGGTAATCCGCTGGTTCGCCACCAGGCAGGCCAGGTGGCGCTGCAACGCGGTCCACTGGTTTATTGTCTTGAACAAGCTGATAACGGTGAGGCGCTGCATAACCTACTGCTGCCACGCGATGCCAGGTTCACGGTGTTTGAAGGAAAGGGGCTGTTTGCTCACAAAATGTTGATTCAGGCCCCAGGCTACAGAAAACATGCAGAAAACGCCGATGCGCAGAAGCTGTGGAGCTACGATCACCCTCTGGCCACCCCCCATTCACAGACGTTGACCTTTATTCCCTGGTTTAGCTGGGCAAACCGCGGAGAAGGCGAAATGCGTATCTGGGTTCGGGAAGCCGAATAAGGCCAGGCACAACGCGACCCCTCTTCCCCGGCAACACACCGTTCGCTGTCCGCCGGGGAGCAGGCGTTAATGATTAAAGAAACAATGCTTTATCGCGCAGGATATGATCGTTGCCGCGACGGCGGGTGTAGCCAATCCGATCGAAATACTCGAGGATCTGGATCGCCAGCTTCCGCCCTACGTTTAAGGTATCGCGAAAATCCGCCGCGCAGGTTGAGCCGCGCAGCTGATCCAGCTCGCGCACCCGCTGGGCGAACTGCACAATGCGATCGTTGCGGTAGTAACGATCTTTGACGATCGCGGTAATCATCCCCTGCTGCGCCGCCTGGCGCAGCACCGCGCGCATCAGGGACTCTTCAACATGGACTTCGCGCGCGAGATCGCGCACCCACCAGGGATCATCGCCGAACAGGGTCTCCACCTTCCGCCAGACCGCCTGCTGCTCGTCGGTAAACCCGGCTTTATGCTCGGGCAGATGCAGCCAGCCGTGATGGCTGTGGACTAATCCGCTCTCGCGCATCTGCTCAATCAGCAGCAGCACCAGCGCTTCCTCTTCCATCGGCAGCGCGATGCGGCGCAGGCGCTCCCGGCCAGGGCCCGGCTCGTCGCGATGCTGCTCATGGTAGCGCGCCAGGGCATCCAGCAATTTTCGCTGCCAGCGGGCGGCAAGCGGCGCACTAAGCAGGCGCTGTCCGGCCTGCAGATAGTCCGGTCGCTGGATCAAGGCCGCCATTCCGGCTTCACTCAGCTGCCGCGCCCAGGCGAAGCGCTCAAGCCGGACGGCGTCCCGCTGCAGATGCAGCTCCAGGGCCTGCGCATCGTCAGCGCCGACCGCCGCCAGGGCGTGCAGCCACTGCAGATACTCCGGTTTACGCTTGCCGCGGCGCGGGGGATCCAGCGTCACCACCCGTGCGCCGGCCAGCGTCAAGCGAGCGGAGATATCGCGGAGCACCAGCCGGTCGTTATCCGCCAGCCACAGCGGAGTATCCAGCACCAGCTCCGCCAGGCCGCCCTCCAGGAGCGACACCCGGCCGGTGATGTGGCTGGCAGCGTGGTGAATATGCAGCGGCTGCCACTGGCTGAGCGGCGTATGGCACTGCAGTTCGACAATCACCCGCTCTGCAGGCTCCGGCGGCGGTGAGGAGAGCAGCCAGTCGCCGCGGTGCAATGCCTCTTTCTGCGCATCGCCGACAATATTCAGCGCAATGCGCTGCCCGGCGTGCGCCTGCTCAACCGCTTGATTCTGGGCATGCAGGCCGCGGACGCGCATCGGCGTGTTGACGCCGGTGAGCCACAAAGTATCCCCGACCCGAACTTCGCCGGAGAGCGCCGTCCCGGTGACCACCAGCCCCGCCCCTTTGACGGTAAAGGCGCGATCCAGCGCCAGGCGAAAACGCCGCTGCTGTGGATGGGGGCGCTCCGCAAGCTGCAGCAGATGGCTGCGCAGTTCGGCAATACCGATGTTTTCCACCGCCGCGGTGGGGAAGAAAGCGGCGGCGTCAAAGCCCAGTTCGCGCAGGGTCTGCTCGACCTCCGCCTGAACCTCCGCCACCCTGGCGGCCGCCACGCGGTCCGTCTTGGTGAGGGCCACCGTCAGCGTCGGCTTTCCGGTCAGCTGCAGGATCGCCAGGTGTTCGCGGGTTTGCGCCATCACGCCGTCATCGCAGGCCACCACCAGCAGCGCATGGTCGATCCCTCCCACCCCCGCCAGCATGTTGGACAAAAACTTTTCGTGCCCGGGCACGTCAATAAACCCCAGCACCCGCCCGTCCGGTTGCGGCCAGTAGGCATAGCCGAGATCGATCGTCATTCCCCGCGCTTTCTCTTCCGGCAGACGATCGGCATTTACGCCGGTTATCGCCTGCAGCAGCGTCGTTTTGCCGTGGTCAACATGTCCAGCGGTGGCAATAATCATCGTAACAACATCTCCATAAACCGGGTTTCATCTTCCAGACAGCGCAGGTCCAGCCAGAGCCGACCGTCATAAATGCGGCCAATCACCGGGCACGGCAGCGCGCGCCAGCGGGCCGCCAGCGCCTCCAGCCGGCTGCCGCGGCCGTCATGCGGGGTAAAGGTCAACGCCGCGCCAGGCAGACGGTCGACAGGTAACGAGCCGCTGCCAATCTGCGACTGGCAGGCTGCCACGTTGACGGCAAAATCAGCATAGTGTGCCGCCAGGGCAGGCTGCAGACGTTCGGCCTGCCGGCGGATTTCGTCCGCCGGGCGGGTGAGCAGGCGCAGCGTCGGTAAGGTGTCCCGCAGCGCTTCCGGATGCTGATAGAGGCGCAGCGTGGCTTCCAGCGCCGCGAGGGTCATTTTATCCGCGCGCAGGGCCCGCTTCAGCGGATGGCTTTGCAGGCGGGCAATCAGCGCGCGTTTGCCGACGATAATTCCAGCCTGCGGGCCGCCGAGCAGTTTGTCGCCGGAGAAACTGACCAGGCTCACCCCGGCGGCGATCATCTCCTGCGGCATCGGCTCCTTCGGCAGGCCATACTGACTGAGATCCACCAGCGACCCGCTGCCCAGGTCGGCCACCACCGGGACGTCCAGCTCGCGGCCGATGACCGCCAGCTCCGCTTCGTCGACGGCTTTGGTAAAGCCTTCAATGCTGTAGTTGCTGGTGTGGACCTTCATCAGCAGGGCGGTATTGTCATTCACCGCCTGGCGATAGTCTTTGGCATGGGTGCGGTTGGTGGTGCCCACTTCGTGCAGCTGACAACCTGCCTGACGCATTACGTCGGGGATGCGGAACGCCCCGCCGATCTCCACCAGCTCGCCGCGGGAGACCACCACCTCCCTGCCGCTGGCGGTGGCCGCCAGCATCAGCAGAACGGCTGCCGCGTTGTTGTTCACGATACAGGCATCTTCCGCGCCGGTGATCTGGCACAGCAGATCGGCAATGGCGCGATCGCGATGGCCGCGCCCGGCGTCGTCGAGATCATATTCGAGCGTCACCGGCGCGCGCATCGCGCTGGCGACCGCCTCCACCGCCGCCTCAGCCTGGATGGCGCGCCCGAGATTGGTGTGCAGCACCGTACCGGTGAGATTAAACACCGGACGCAGGGCGCTCTGCCTTCTGGCGGTCAGCCGCTGCGCGCAGGCGCTCAGCCAGTCATGGCTCCAGTCAGGCAGTGTCTGACACTGGCGGATCTGTTCCCGCGCCTCGTCCAGCATCTGGCGCAGCTGCGTCACCACCTGCGAATGGCCGTGCTGCGCCAGCAGGGAGGAAAAAGCGGGGTCGCGGAGTAAGCGGTCAATGGCCGGAAGCCGGGTATAAAGCGCACGAATTTCGGTAGTCATCAATGGGCCTGGCGGTAAGTTATTTTCCCCCCTCCCGACGGGAGAGGGAGTCAACAATCAGCGGCGATTGTAACGCCTCCTTGCGCAAACTGTTACCTGCCTGGGTCAAGTCCGCGGCGGTTCGGTGCGCGCAAAGCTGGCGCGCTGGAACAGCGCATCCACCAGCTTCACCAGCTGCGGCCGGGTGGCGCACCAGCCCGGCGCCACCCGGCGAAAGTTCAGGTAGGCGATGGCGCAGGCCGTGGAGATGGTCGCCAGATTGACCTCGTCGCCGCGCAGCGTCCCGTCCGCCGCGCAGGCTTCCAGCCTGTCGAGGCCGCGCGCCACTTTCTCCCGCTGGCGGAGCAGCTCTTGCTCTGACTGTTGGGCCGCGGGGCGAGCCTTTTCGCGCACCAGCGCCTGGGCGGCCTCCATCACCCCATCCGCCAGCGCCTCTAGCTGGCGCATCCTGAGAGCGGCTCTGGGATCGGCGGGGATCATCGGCGGCGCCACGCCCAGCAGCTCGAGATACTGGGCGATAACCGGGGAGTCAAACCAGCATTCGCCGTCATCCGTCACCAGCGCCGGCACTTTGCCCAGCGGGTTATAGCGCGCCACGCCGTTGCTTTCGCTGTAGGGGGATTCGTTGACAAACTCAAAAGGGATGCGCTTTTCCAGCAGGATCACTGATATTTTGCGCACAAAGGGACTGGTGTAGCTGCCGATCAGTTTCATAGCCTGCTCCTTATCGCCAACAAAGATATGAGTATGGCTCAGGGCGAGGTAAAAGGCAGGTGAGCCTCCCGCTCAACCTGCCGCCGATCGCATTAATGGTCGAGATAGAGGTAGTGCATCCAGCTGGTCATGCGCAGCAGCACTTTACGCATCACCGAAACGTGGGCGAAATGGTCGGAGTAGACCGCCACCTGAGCGTAGATGCCATCGGGTAGCGCATCAATTTCGGCATTCGGATCGAGCTCGATGGTCGCCAGTACGCCATCGCTGCCCGGCGTCACGGTCAGCGACTGCAACGCCCCCTGCGCCTGATAGGTCCCCCCAGGCACCACCGGTAAAATGCTCACCAGTTTACCGTGGAACACCTGTCCGGGCAGGGCATTAAACACCGCTTCCGCGTCGTCGCCCTTCTCCAGCCTTAACAGCGAATTTTGCCTGAACTGGGCGACGATCAGCCGTTTTTGCTCGGGGATAAACACCATCACCGGCCGCAGCGGCAGCGAGGCGGCGTAGGTCCCCGGACGGATCAACACCTGAGTGATATACCCATCGCTGGGCGCCCGCACGGTGGTCTGATCGAGATTATATTTCGCCTCCGCCAGCTGGGCGCGCAGGCTGGCCACTTGCGACTGTTCGCCGTTGATCATGCTATCCAGCTGGCTCTGGATCTGCGCCTGCTCCGCCACCGACGCCTTGACCAGCGCATCCTGGGCCAGATAATTCTGCCTGGCGTTATCGATGTCGCTTTCCGAGAACGGATTCACCCGCGCCTGGCTCCCTTTCAGGTAGCGCTGATAGTCCTTGTATAAGCGATCGCGTTCCGCCGACACGCGGGTGGTGTTGGCCTGGGCTTCAGAGAGCTGCGCCTTGAGGGTGTTAATACTGTGCAGCGCTGTCACCAGGTCGGCCTGCAGGCGATCGACCCGCGCCTGGTAGCGCGCCGGGTCAATGGTAAATAACACCTCGCCCTTTTCGACGCGCTGATTCGCTTTGTCGGTGACGCTGCTGACGACCCCGGTCACCTGCGGCGTAATAGGAATAGATATTACCGCCTTTTGCGCCAGAAAGGTGTAAGGGTGGTTATAGTTCATTAATAAAATAAGCGCGCTAACAATAAATACGCCCCCCAGCGCCGCGGTGGGAACCGTCCATTTATTAACCGGTATTTTGAAGATTTTAAATATCGACCAGGCGATGGCCACGTAGGTCAAAATGATCAACAGATCCATAGTTTATTTCTCCGCCGCAGCGGTGGACTGTGGCCGCTGGATGGCCGCCACCTGATGTTCAAGGTCGCTCAGTCGTTGGCGAAGCTGTTGTATATCCGTCTCTTTTTCAGGTTCGTCGGGGTCCGTATTCGCCTTATGCTGCATGCCCCAACCGCGCTCAGGCCGGTACAGCGTGGCCCATATCCATAAAAATGGCCAGATGACGTGGAGAGTAAAAAGACTGACCCATCCGGCGACATGAATAGCATCGGAATGGGGGTGGTTGCGTTTTTTGGCAATTAAATAGGGAATATCGTGAATAATGATAATCCCATAAAAAATGACCAGAAAAACGAAGATCAGAACGCCCAGCGCAAAATAATTGAGAAACATAATTCCCTCGGCTTTACGCTAATAATTTATATGAATTTTAATCACGGCCCACTGATATCCGGACCGCTGATTTGAGCATAATTCACCCCTTTCATTTTTGCCATCCGGCGGAAAAAAGTTATTTAACAAACATGGTTGCTTAGTTACAGCGCCGCCTCGCCCTGGCCGCAAAACCGGGCCGAGATCACAGCGGCAAAAATCCACTGTGAAATTCTTTGTGATCAAAATCACAAACAAACAACAAAAACACGAAACAAAATTGTGACAAATATCACACAAAAACGCAGATTAGCGACTAAAACGGCGGTCTGTTGTTTTTTTACACAGCCATTATGTGATCGCAATCACTACAAAACCCTCTCCGCCCCCTATATTCATGTGATCTAACTCACACTTAAGGGCGCTGGCTGGACAGCTAAACGATTCAGTGCCAGATTTCGCACTATCAATCAGGGCCCGGCTACCTCTGCCGCCACATTAACAACAAACCTCGGGCTTTTAGCCTGCGCGATACGCAAAACAGAAGAAGGGGTGTTTTATGTCATCCGATATCAAGATCAAAGTGCAAAGCTTTGGTCGTTTTCTCAGCAATATGGTGATGCCGAATATCGGCGCGTTTATCGCGTGGGGTATCATCACCGCGCTTTTCATTCCGACAGGGTGGTTGCCAAACGAAACGCTGGCGAAGCTGGTCGGTCCGATGATCACCTACCTGCTGCCGCTGCTGATCGGTTACACCGGCGGTAAATTAGTCGGCGGCGAACGTGGCGGCGTGGTCGGGGCGATCACCACCATGGGCGTTATCGTCGGCGCGGATATGCCGATGTTCCTCGGCTCCATGATCGCCGGCCCGCTGGGCGGCTACTGCATCAAGAAATTCGATAACTGGGTAGACGGTAAGATCAAATCCGGTTTTGAAATGCTGGTGAATAACTTCTCCGCCGGCATCATCGGGATGATCCTCGCCATTCTCGCCTTCCTCGGCATCGGCCCGGCGGTAGAAGTTCTGTCGAAAATTCTGGCGGCTGGCGTTAACTTCATGGTGGCGCACGACATGCTGCCGCTGGCGTCTATCTTCGTGGAACCGGCAAAAATCCTGTTCCTCAATAACGCCATCAACCACGGTATCTTCTCGCCGCTGGGTATTCAGCAGTCCCACGAGCTGGGTAAATCCATCTTCTTCCTGATTGAAGCTAACCCGGGTCCGGGGATGGGCGTTCTGCTGGCGTACATGTTCTTTGGCCGCGGCAGCGCTAAACAGTCTGCAGGCGGGGCGGCTATCATCCACTTCCTGGGGGGTATCCATGAAATCTACTTCCCGTACGTGCTGATGAACCCACGTCTGATCCTGGCCGTTATCCTCGGCGGGATGACCGGTGTCTTCACCCTGACCATCCTCAACGGCGGTCTGGTCTCTCCGGCTTCCCCGGGCTCTATCCTGGCGGTGCTGGCGATGACGCCGAAAGGGGCCTACTTCGCGAACATCGCAGCCATTATCGCCGCGATGGCGGTCTCCTTCGTCGTCTCTGCGGTTCTGCTCAAGACCAGCAAAGTCAAAGAAGAAGACGATATCGAAGCCGCGACCCGTCGTATGCATGACATGAAAGCGGAATCCAAAGGCGCCAACCCGCTGGCGGCTGGCAATGTCACCAACGACCTGAGCCATGTGCGTAAAATCATCGTCGCCTGCGACGCCGGGATGGGCTCCAGCGCCATGGGCGCCGGGGTACTGCGCAAGAAAGTGCAGGATGCCGGCCTGAGCAACATCTCGGTCACCAACAGCGCCATCAATAATCTGCCGCCGGATGTTGACCTGGTGATCACCCACCGAGACCTGACCGAGCGCGCCATGCGCCAGGTACCGCAGGCGCAGCATATTTCGCTGACCAACTTCCTCGACAGCGGTCTGTACACCAGCCTGACCGAGCGTCTGGTGGCGGCCCAGCGCCACATCGACAACGAAGTCAAAGTCACCGATAGCCTGAAAGACAGCTTTGATGATACGGACAAAAACCTGTTCAAGCTGGGTGCGGATAACATCTTCCTCGGTCGCAAAGCGGCCACCAAAGAAGAAGCCATTCGCTTCGCCGGCGAGCAGCTGGTGAAAGGCGGCTACGTCGAGCCGGAATATGTGCAGGCGATGCTGGACCGCGAAAAACTGACCTCGACCTATCTCGGCGAGTCCATCGCGGTGCCGCACGGCACCATCGAAGCGAAAGACCGCGTGCTGAAAACCGGCGTCGTCTTCTGCCAGTACCCGGAAGGGGTGCGCTTTGGGGAAGATGAAGACGATGTTGCCCGCCTGGTGATCGGCATCGCCGCCCGCAACAACGAGCACATTCAGGTGATTACCAGCCTGACCAACGCGCTGGATGACGAAACGGTGATTGAGCGCCTGGCGAACACCACCAGCGTCGACGACGTACTGGCGCTGCTGAATAAATAATCAGCGCTATCCAACCCTCTCCTTTGGGAGAGGGTTGGGGTGAGGGAAAAAGCCTCACCCCAGCCCTCTCAGGTAAAAACATTAATTGAAGGTTAATACTATGAAAGCATTACATTTTGGCGCAGGTAATATCGGACGTGGCTTTATCGGTAAACTGCTGGCTGACGCGGGCATCGACCTGACGTTTGCCGATGTCAATCAGACCGTACTTGATGCCCTGAATGCCCGTCATAGCTACCAGGTTCACGTCGTTGGCGAAAATGAGCAGGTGGATACCGTCTCCGGCGTGAATGCCGTCAGCAGCATTGGCGACGAGGTAGTGGAGTTGATCGCCAGCGTCGACCTGGTGACCACCGCCGTCGGTCCCGTCGTTCTTGAGCGCATCGCCCCGGCCATCGCCAAAGGGCTGGCGAAGCGCAAGGCGCAGGGCACTGAACGCCCGCTGAACATTATCGCCTGCGAAAACATGGTGCGCGGCACCACGCAGTTAAAAGGCCACGTATTTAACGCTCTGGCGGAGGAAGATAAAGCGTGGGTGGAAACCCATATCGGCTTCGTCGACTCCGCCGTTGACCGTATTGTGCCGCCATCGGCGTCCGCTACCCATGACCCGCTGGAAGTCACCGTGGAAACCTTCAGCGAATGGATCGTCGATAAAACCCAGTTCAAGGGCGAACTGCCGACCATCCCGGGAATGGAATTAACTGATAACCTGATGGCATTTGTCGAACGCAAGCTCTTCACCTTGAACACCGGGCATGCTATAACCGCCTACCTCGGAAAACTGGCGGGCCACCAGACGATTCGCGACGCGATACTCGACGAGAAAATTCGGGCCGTCGTGCAGGGCGCGATGGAGGAGAGCGGCGCGGTGTTGATCAAACGCTACGCCTTTGACCCGCAGAAGCACGCGGCTTATATCCAGAAAATTCTTGGCCGTTTCGAGAACCCGTACCTGAAAGACGATGTCGAGCGCGTTGGCCGTCAGCCGCTGCGCAAACTGAGCGCCGGCGACCGTTTAATTAAGCCGCTGCTGGGTACGCTGGAATACGGCCTGCCGCACCGCAATCTGGTGAAAGGGATTGCGGCGGCGATGCATTTCCGTAGCGAAGACGATCCGCAGGCGCAGGAGCTGGCGACACTGATCGCCGACAAAGGGCCGCAGGCCGCGCTGGCGCAGATTTCCGGCCTTGACGCGGCAAGCGATGTCGTCGCGGAGGCCGTTAACGACTACAACGCGGTAAAATGATGCACAACCTGGCGCGGCCGACGTCGCGCCCATTACGACTCCTGTCAGATATGCAGGCAATGATGGAAGAAACACAAGCATTTGAAAACCGTGTGCTTGAGCGTCTGAATGCTGGCAAAACCGTACGAAGCTTCCTGATCGCCACCGTCGAGCTGTTAACGGAAGCGGTCAATATTCTGGTGCTTCAGGTGTTCCGTAAAGACGACTACGCGGTGAAATACGCCGTCGAGCCCTTGCTGGAGGGCAGCGGGCCGCTCGGCGATCTCTCAGTACGCCTGAAGCTGATTTATGGCCTTGGGGTGATAAGTCGTGCCGAATATGAAGACGCCGAGCTGCTGATGGCCCTGCGCGAAGAGCTTAATCACGACGGCAATGAGTACAGCTTTACCGACGACGAAATTATCGGTCCGTTCGGCGAACTGCACTGCGTCGCCGCCCTGCCGCCAACGCCGCAGTTTGATGACAGCGACGCCGAACTGCTGGCAATGCAGAAACTGCGTTACCAGCAGATGGTGCGTTCAACGATGGTGTTGTCCCTGACTGAGCTGATTTCACGAATCAGCTTAAAAAAAGCCTTCCAGAAATCAACGCTCTGATTCCGGCTCCGTCTGGTCGCAGGTCGGCCGGTAAAGCTGACGATAATATTCCAGACGCTGCAGAAACAACGCTTCCTTATCCTGAGGGATATCTCGCGGTACATGCTGCAGCCGCGGAGACTTTTTCAAATACTCCATAAACGCCTGACTGGAAGCCATAAAATCAACCGCTTTGTCGATTAAACGTGGTACGCCGTCGCCGATCTTTGCCATCACGTCCTCCTTTTGGGAATAATCTGATTAAGCATTAGCCAATTCACCGGCGTGGGTTAAGGAAAACGTGCTTATCTGCCGACAGGCTTCACAGAAATGAAATTAGCGCGGGTATCGGAAGGAATAATTATAAAATTCAAATTATTAGCAGATTAAGGTATCGTATTCTGACGGCGATAAACGGCGAATTTTTGATAAATAGCTATCAACAATAGCGGTCACGGCACATACTATAGGCGAATGAAGCCCCTTTTTTAACAGATCAAATCACCATGAAAGAAGTCGAAAAGAATGAAATCAAACGTCTGAGCGATCGTCTCGACGCCATCCGCCACCAGCAGGCCGAGCTGTCGCTGGTGGAAGCCGCCGATAAATACGCGGAGCTGGAGAAAGAAAAAGCCACTCTGGAAACGGAGATTGAACGTCTGCGTTCCGTCCAGAGCCAGAAGCTGAGCAAAGAGGCACAGAAGCTGATGAGCCTGCCGTTCCGCCGCGCGATTACCAAAAAAGAGCAGGCCGATATGGGCAAGCTGAAGAAAAGCGTCCGCGGCCTGGTGGTCGTCCATCCGATGACCGCCCTGGGCCGGGAAATGGGCCTGAAAGAGATGACCGGTTTCGCCCGCAGCGAATTCTGATCCCCAGCCCTCTCCGTTCGGAGAGGGTTATTCTGTCCTCCCCCCCTTTTTCGTTCCCTCTCCGGCCGATTGGTCCAACCAATAATTTTATCTACCCCCGGCAGTTCACAAATCCATCAAAATACATCACAAACCCGTTGCCTAAGAGTAACATCTGGTTAACCATTCGTTGTCATCAACCCTGCTATCCCTAATTGGCCGGGCCAATTTTACCTACGACGGGTCGGCAAAGAGCGCAGACTCAGCTCCCCGTCCTGGCGGCCCGATGGAGACCCTGCATGAATCTCTGGCAACAAAACTACGATCCCGCCGGTAATATCTGGTTATCCAGTCTTATCGCATCGCTACCGATTCTGTTTTTCTTTTTTGCGCTGATAAAGCTCAAACTGAAAGGCTATCTCGCCGCTACCTGGACCGTTGCGATCGCCCTGGCCGTCGCATTGCTGTTCTATAAAATGCCGGTGGATCGCGCCCTGGCCTCGGTGGTGTATGGCTTCTTCTACGGACTGTGGCCCATCGCCTGGATTATTATTGCCGCAGTCTTCGTCTATAAAATCTCGGTGAAGACCGGACAGTTCGACATTATCCGCTCGTCGATCCTGTCGATTACGCCTGACCAGCGCCTGCAGATGCTGATCGTCGGCTTCTCGTTCGGCGCCTTTCTCGAAGGGGCGGCGGGATTTGGCGCGCCGGTGGCGATTACCGCGGCGCTGCTGGTCGGCCTCGGGTTTAACCCGCTGTATGCCGCAGGCCTGTGCCTGATCGTCAACACCGCGCCGGTGGCCTTCGGCGCGATGGGCATCCCGATCCTGGTGGCCGGTCAGGTGACCGGTATCGACAGCTTCGCCATCGGCCAGATGGTGGGCCGCCAGCTGCCGTTCCTGACCATTATCGTGCTGTTCTGGATCATGGCGATTATGGACGGCTGGCGGGGCATCAAAGAGACCTGGCCGGCGGTGATGGTCGCAGGCGGCTCGTTTGCTATCGCCCAGTACCTCAGCTCTAACTTCCTTGGCCCGGAGCTGCCGGACATCATCTCATCGCTGGTCTCCCTGGTCTGCCTGACCCTGTTCCTCAAACGCTGGCAGCCGGTGCGCATCTTCCGCTTTGGCGATATCGGCGCCTCGCAGGTGGATATGACGCTGGCCCGCACGCGCTACACCGCGGGACAAGTGATCCGCGCCTGGTCGCCGTTCCTGTTCCTGACCGCCACCGTGACCCTGTGGAGCGTGCCGCCGTTCAAAGCGCTGTTCGCACCGGGCGGCGCGATGTATGACTTCGTCATCAATATTTCGGTGCCGTTCCTCGACAAAATGGTCGCCCGCATGCCGCCGGTGGTCAGCGCCGCGACGCCTTACGCCGCCATCTATAAGTTTGACTGGCTGTCGGCAACCGGCACCGCCATTCTGTTCGCCGCCCTGCTGTCCATCGTCTGGCTGCGCATGAAGCCGAAAGACGCGCTGACCACCTTCGCCGGAACGCTGAAGGACCTGGCGCTGCCGATCTACTCTATCGGCATGGTGCTGGCGTTCGCCTTTATCTCCAACTACTCCGGGCTGTCGTCGACCCTGGCCCTGGCGCTGGCCCATACCGGCCACGCGTTTACCTTCTTCTCGCCGTTCCTGGGCTGGCTGGGGGTATTCCTGACCGGTTCGGACACCTCGTCTAACGCCCTGTTCGCCGCGCTGCAGGCAACGGCGGCGCAGCAGATTGGCGTCTCCGATATCCTGCTGGTCGCGGCCAATACCACCGGCGGCGTCACCGGCAAGATGATTTCCCCGCAGTCGATCGCCATCGCCTGCGCCGCGGTAGGCCTGGTGGGTAAAGAGTCGGATCTGTTCCGCTTTACCGTCAAACACAGCCTGATCTTCACCTGCATGGTGGGCCTGATCACTACGCTGCAGGCCTACGTTTTAACCTGGATGATACCGTGATAGTGATGCCTAAACGCCTGGCCGACGACGTGGCGCGTCGCGTCCGGGCGCTGATTGAAGAACAACAGCTGGAGGCGGGCATGCGACTGCCCGCCGAGCGCCAGCTCGCCGCTCAGCTCGGCGTCTCGCGCAATTCCCTGCGCGAAGCGCTGGCGATGCTGGTCAATGAAGGGGTGCTGCTGAGCCGTCGCGGCGGCGGCACTTTCGTCCGCTTCCAGCATGAGCCGTGGTCGGAGCAAAACATCGTCCAGCCGCTGAAGACGCTGCTGGCCGATGACCCTGACTACAGCTTCGACATCCTCGAGGCCCGCCACGCCATCGAAGCCAGCACCGCGTGGCACGCGGCGATGCGGGCCACCGACGCCGATAAAGAAAAAATTCGCCTGTGCTTTGAAGCGACCCAGAGCGAAGACCCGGATATCGCCTCGCAGGCGGACGTCCGCTTTCATCTGGCCATCGCCGAAGCCTCGCATAACGTGGTGCTCCTGCAAACCATGCGCGGCTTTTTCGACCTGCTGCACTCCTCCGTCAAGCAGAGCCGTCAGCGGATGTATCTGGTGCCGCCGGTTTTTGCCCGCCTGACCGAACAGCACCAGGCCGTCATGGAGGCGATTGTCGCCGGCGACGCCGAGGCGGCGCGCCAGGCGATGATGGCCCACTTAGGTTTTGTCCACGCCACCATTAAACGTTTTGATGAAGACCAGGCCCGCCAGGCGCGAATTACCCGCCTGCCCGGCGATGCTATTGATAATTCCAGGGAGAATTCGTGATGATTATTTCCGCCGCCAGCGACTATCGCGCCGCCGCCCAGCGTATCCTGCCGCCGTTCCTGTTCCACTATATCGACGGCGGGGCTTACGCCGAACATACCCTGCGCCGCAACGTCGAGGACCTTTCCGACGTGGCGCTGCGCCAGCGTATTCTGCGCAATATGTCGGACCTGAGCCTCGAGACCACCCTCTTCAACGAGAAGCTGGCGATGCCGACGGCGCTGGCGCCGGTGGGGCTGTGCGGAATGTACGCCCGCCGCGGCGAAGTGCAGGCCGCCGGCGCAGCGGATGACAAAGGCATTCCGTTTACCCTCTCCACCGTTTCCGTCTGTCCGATCGAAGAGGTCGCCCCGACCATCAAGCGGCCGATGTGGTTCCAGCTGTATGTTCTGCGCGACCGCGGCTTTATGCGTAATTCGCTGGAGCGCGCGAAGGCGGCGGGTTGTTCAACGCTGGTCTTTACCGTCGATATGCCGACTCCCGGCGCCCGCTACCGCGACGCCCATTCCGGCATGAGCGGCCCGAACGCCGCCCTGCGCCGCTACTGGCAGGCGGTCACCCATCCGCAGTGGGCATGGGACGTTGGCCTCAACGGCCGTCCGCACGATCTGGGGAATATCTCCGCCTATCTCGGCCAGCCGACCGGCCTGGAGGATTACATCGGCTGGCTGGCGAATAACTTCGATCCGTCGATTTCATGGAAAGACCTCGAGTGGATCCGTGATTTCTGGGACGGACCGATGGTGATCAAAGGGATCCTCGACCCGGAGGACGCCCGCGACGCGGTGCGCTTCGGCGCCGACGGCATTGTGGTCTCCAACCACGGCGGCCGCCAGCTTGACGGCGTGCTCTCCTCCGCCCGCGCCCTGCCGGCGATTGCCGACGCGGTGAAAGGCGACATTACCATTCTCGCCGACAGCGGCATCCGCAACGGTCTCGACGTCGTGCGAATGATCGCCCTGGGCGCCGACAGCGTACTGCTGGGCCGCGCTTACCTGTACGCCCTGGCGACCCACGGCAAGCAGGGGGTGGCGAATCTGCTGAATCTGATCGAGAAAGAGATGAAGGTGGCGATGACCCTGACCGGCGCAAAAACCATCGCGGACATTAGCCGTGATTCGCTGGTGCAGAACGCGGAGGCGCTGCAGACCTTCGATGCGCTGAAGCAGCATAACGCGGCATAAGCTGCGCCGTTTTGCTCTCCCCCTCCCCCTCTCCCTCAGGGAGAGGGCCGGGGTGAGGGTTGACCAAATATCTGCTATTCTGCCCCCCGCAATTAAGGGGGCAGTATGCTGAACATCGTGTTATTCGAACCAGAGATCCCGCCGAACACCGGGAATATTATCCGCCTGTGCGCCAACACGGGCTTCAGTCTGCATATCATTGAGCCCATGGGCTTCACCTGGGACGATAAGCGCCTGAGACGCGCCGGACTGGACTATCACGAGTTCACCGCCGTGCAGCGCCACGCCGATTACGCGGCGTTTATCGCCAGCGCGCAGCCGCAGCGTCTGTTCGCCCTGACCACCAAAGGTACGCCGGCGCACAGCGCGGTGAGCTATCAGGATGGCGATTTCTTGATGTTTGGTCCGGAAACCCGCGGTCTGCCGGCCAGCATCCTTGATGCCCTGCCGCCGGAGCAGAAAATTCGGATTCCGATGATGCCGGACAGCCGCAGCATGAACCTGTCAAACGCGGTGTCGGTGGTGGTGTACGAGGCCTGGCGGCAGCTGGGGTATCCAGGCGCCGTGCTGCGCAGCTAACTGACCCCTTCCCGGATGGCGGCGCACCGCGCCTTATCCGGGCGACATGCTGGGAGGGGAGAGATCGTAGGCCCGGTAAGCGCAGCGCCACCGGGCAAGACGTTAAATCCCGTCGCCGTACTCGAAAGTGTGGTGGATGCCGTTGAAATGCTGATCCATATCCATCGCCGGCTTGTCGCTCTCCGGCTTGCCGACGATACGCGCCGGCACGCCTGCGGCGGTGGTGTGCGGCGGAACCGGCTGCAATACCACCGAACCGGCGCCAATCTTCGCCCCACGCCCGACTTCGATATTGCCGAGGATTTTCGCCCCGGCGCCAATCATCACGCCTTCGCGAATTTTCGGGTGACGGTCGCCGCTGGTTTTACCGGTACCGCCGAGGGTGACCGACTGCAGAATAGAGACGTCATCCTCAATCACCGCCGTTTCGCCAACCACAATACCGGTGGCGTGGTCGAGCATAATCCCGCGGCCGATTTTCGCCGCCGGGTGGATATCCACCTGGAAAGAGACGGACACCTGGTTTTGCAGGAAAATCGCCAGCGCACGCCGGCCCTGAGTCCACAGCCAGTGGCCGATACGATAGGCCTGCAGGGCATGGAAACCCTTCAGATAGAGCAACGGCGTCGAGTATTTATCCACCGCCGGGTCACGCGTGCGCACCGCCTGAATATCGCAGGCCGCCGAGGCGATCATTTCCGGGTCGGCGGCGTAGGCTTCTTCCACCACTTCGCGAATGGCGATAGCCGGCATAATCGGGGAAGCCAGCTTGTTGGCCAGCATATAGCTCAGCGCGCTGCCCAGATTTTCATGCTTGAGTAGCGTTGCGTGGTAAAAACTGGCGAGCATTGGCTCACAGTCCGCCAGAGCCCGGGCTTCGGCTTTAATATTATTCCAGACGATATCCAGTTCTTCACACGGCATTGCATACTCCAGGCGATATGGTAATGACCTGCCAGTTCTGCGCTGGCAGGGTCATTCAGGTGACAAAGGAAAGCTAATTGCTGCTGCGCTCGTCCTTGCGGGCGCGACCCAATAAGGTCAATGCTGCCTCGCGCGCAATTTTTCCGCAATACAATACCTGATAAATTTCCTCGGTTATTGGCATTTCGACACCTAAACGCTGTGCCAGAACGCGAACTTCCTTGGTATTGCGGTAGCCTTCAACCACCTGGCCAATCTTTTCCTGGGCGCTTTGCACGTCCATCCCCTGGCCGAGCATCATGCCGAAGCGACGGTTACGGGACTGGTTGTCAGTGCAGGTGAGCACCAGGTCACCGAGACCGGCCATGCCCATAAAGGTTTCCGGGTCGGCGCCCAGCGCCGCGCCAAGGCGAGACATTTCCACCAGGCCACGGGTAATCAGCGCCGTCCGCGCATTGGCGCCGAAGCCGATGCCGTCCGACATCCCCGCTCCGATGGCGATGACGTTTTTCACCGCGCCGCCGAGCTGGACGCCGATAAAGTCCGGATTGATGTAGACGCGGAAGCTCTTGCCGCAGTGCAGCAGGTGCTGCAGATCCTCGGCAAACTGCGGATCCGTCGCCGCCAGCGAAATCGCCGTCGGCAGGCCGGCGGCCAGCTCTTTGGCGAAGGTTGGCCCGGAGATCACCGCCAGCGGGATATCATCGCCCAGCGCTTCACGCGCCACGTCCTGCAGCAGACGACCGGTTTCGGCCTCGAGGCCTTTGGTCGCCCATACCAGACGCGCGTCAGGACGCATCAGCGGTTTAATCTGGCGTAACACCTGACCAAACACATGGCTTGGCACCACCACCAAAATATCGCGGCTGGCGGCCAGGGCGGTGGCCAGGTCGCTTTCAAGATGCAGCGTATCCGGGAAAGGCACATCGGGAAGAAACGCGGCGTTGCAGCGATCGTGTTGCAGCGTCGCGATATGTTTCGGGTCATGGCCCCAGAGCACAACGTGGTGGCCATTTCTTGCCAGGGTGATGGCAAGAGCGGTGCCGTAAGAGCCGGCACCGATCACAGTCATTGCAGCATTAAGTGCGTTCATCAGGCATCCTGATGTTGTTCAGCACCTTCGCCAGCCTGCTGCTGCAGATAGTTCATAAACAGCGCATCGAAGTTCACTGGCGCAAGGTTAAGTTGCGGGAAGGTACCGCGGGAAACCAGGCTGGTGATGCACTCGCGCGCGTACGGGAACAGAATGTTCGGGCAGTATGCGCCAAGGCAGTGCGCCATCTGGGTGCCTTCAATGCCGTCGATGGAGAAAATACCGCCCTGCTGTACTTCGCAGAGGAACGCGGTCTCTTCGCCCAGCGCGGCGGTCACGGTTACACGCAGCACCACTTCATAAACGCCTTCAGCCAGCTGGGTGGAGGCGGTATCCAGATCAAGTTTAACTTCCGGCTGCCAGTCTTTCTGGAAAACTTGCGGCGCGTTCGGCGCTTCAAAAGAGATATCTTTGGTATAGATACGCTGGATCTGGAAGGTCATTTCGGTGCTGTTTTGTTCTGACATAGTAAAACCCTTTCGTGTTGTCCTTAAATACGCGCTTCCGGCAGGGAAAGCGCGCAAAAATTAGCGCAAGAGGGGATCAAGTCCACCACGTGAATCAAGCGCATACAAGTCGTCACAGCCGCCAATGTGCTGCGCATCAATAAAAATCTGCGGAACCGTCGTCCGTCCGCTGCGCTGGATCATCTCCTCACGCTTCGCGGCATCGCCATCGATCGGCAACTCATGGAACGTTACGCCTTTGCTGTTCAGCAGCGCTTTCGCGCGGATGCAGAACGGGCAGGTCGCTTTGGTGTAGATCTCAATATTGGCCATGACTTCACTCCTGTTATTACCCTGAGGGTTTTACGCCGCAGCCTGTGTTCCCCTCACGTCAGGCGCGAAGGGGAAAACGCGGCGGCATCACCACGCGAGGTAAGTTATTTGCCGCGTACCAGAGGGAGGTTTTCGCCGCTCCAGCCAGCAATGCCCTCTTTCAGTACAAAGACTTTTTCAAACCCGGCTTTGTTCAGCGCGCTGGCTGGCTCTTGCGCCTGCATGCCGGAACCGTCTACCACAATAATGGGTTGCGATTTGTGTTTTTCCAACTCGCCGACGTTATTCGCTTTGATATCGCTGGGCAGCAGGTTGATGGCGCCGGCAATATGGCCTTTACGGAAATCGTCACGCTGACGCAGGTCGACCACCACCGCGTCTTCTTTATTGATAAGACGCGTCGCTTCACCACGGGTGATGACTTTAACTTTCGACATCAGGCCCTTGAAGGTGGTGAACAGCACCGCCCCCAGCAGCGCGATCCACGCGATGCTCAGAACAGGGTGACGGCCGATGAATTGCATAATTTCTTGCATGGGGGGTTACAACTCCCGACTAAGTGAGAAAAAAACCAGGAAAGGAGTATACCTGTGCCTTGCGGCAATTACAGCCAGTGAGCGCGATGTAATGTATTTTCTGCGGGCGGCGGCGAAAAAAAACCGTTCTCGCTGACGCGCCGCGGCCCGGCCGCTCCCTTTCTTTGATCTTTCACGGGGATTTAAACGATTCAGCTGTAGTAAAATTACGCAAAATTTCTGTCTTTGAGCATGAGGTTGTCGCAATGTCGGTTACTAAAAAACCTATGGTACTGGTGATTCTGGATGGCTACGGCTATCGCGAAGACCAACAGGATAACGCCATTTACAGCGCTAAAACGCCGGTAATGGACGCCCTGTGGGCCAAACGTCCGCATACCCTGATCGATGCATCCGGCCTGGAAGTTGGCCTGCCGGACCGTCAGATGGGGAACTCCGAAGTGGGCCACGTCAACCTGGGCGCCGGTCGTATCGTCTATCAGGACCTGACCCGTCTCGATGTGGAAATTAAAGAACGCACCTTCTTCGCCAATCCGGTACTGACCGCCGCGGTCGATAAAGCGGTTACCGCGGGTAAAGCGGTACATATCATGGGTCTGATGTCGCCGGGCGGCGTTCACAGCCACGAAGATCACATCATGGCGATGGTGGAGCTGGCGGCAGAGCGCGGCGCAGAGAAGATCTACCTGCACGCTTTCCTCGACGGTCGTGACACCCCACCGCGCAGCGCGGAAAAAACGCTGGCAAAATTCGAAGCCAAATTTGCCGCGCTGGGCAAGGGCCGCATCGCGTCGCTCATTGGCCGCTACTACGCCATGGACCGCGACAACCGCTGGGATCGCGTTGAGCAGGCTTACGATCTGATGACGCTGGCGAAAGGCGAATTCCAGGCCGATACCGCCGTCGCCGGCCTGCAGGCTGCCTACGCCCGTGACGAAAACGACGAGTTCGTCAAAGCGACCGTGATCCGCGCCGCCGGCCAGGCCGATGCCGCGATGGAAGATGGCGATGCGCTGATCTTCATGAACTTCCGTGCTGACCGCGCACGCGAAATCACCCGCGCCTTCGTCAACGCCGACTTCGACGGCTTTGCGCGTAAGAAAGTGGTTAACCTCGACTTCGTGATGCTCACCGAATATGCCGCCGACATCAAAGTGGCCTGCGCCTACCCGCCAGCCTCGCTGGCCAATACCTTCGGCGAGTGGATGGCGAAGCACGATAAAACCCAGCTGCGCATCTCCGAAACCGAGAAATACGCCCACGTCACCTTCTTCTTCAACGGCGGCGTAGAAGAGCCGTTCAAAGGCGAAGAGCGGATTCTGATTAACTCGCCGAAAGTGGCGACCTACGATCTGCAGCCGGAAATGAGCTCCGCCGAGCTGACCGAAAAACTGGTCGCGGCCATCAAAGGCGGCCAGTACGACACCATCATCTGTAACTACCCGAACGGCGATATGGTTGGCCATACCGGCGTGATGGAAGCGGCAGTGAAAGCCGTTGAAGCGCTGGATCACTGTATCGATCAGGTGGCGCAGGCGGTGGAATCCGTTGGCGGCCAGCTGCTGATCACCGCCGACCACGGTAACGCCGAACAGATGCGCGACCCGGCCACCGGTCAGGCGCACACCGCCCACACCAACCTGCCGGTTCCGCTGATCTACGTCGGTAACAAAGCGGTCAAAGCGGTCAATGGCGGCAAACTTTCCGACATCGCCCCGACCATGCTGTCGCTGATGGGAATGGAAATCCCGCAAGAGATGACTGGCAAGCCGCTGTTCATCGTGGAATAATCCTTCCCCATGAGGGGAAAGGCGACGTATTCAACTACATGGATCGCAACGGCAGTTCGATCCGTCCTTTACGCCAGCGCGCTCAGCGCTGGCGTATTACTGTGCGCGTCATCTGCGCACGCCGACGATCGCGATCAGCTAAAGTCCATCCAGGCCGACATCGCCGCCAGGCAGCGGGCGATTAAGCAACAGCAGCAGCAGCGCGCAAGCCTGCTCGCTCAGCTCAAAGCGCAGGAAGAGGCGATCGCCGCCGCGGCCCGCAAACTGCGCGAAACCCAGGACAGCCTGAACCAGCTCAATAAGCAGATTGACGAGATGAACGCTTCTCTCGCGAAGCTGGAGCGCCAGCGCGCGTCTCAGGAGCGTAACCTCGCCGCGCAGCTTGACGCGGCGTTCCGCCAGGGGCCGCATACCGGCATCCAGATGGTGCTGAGCGGTGAAGAGGGTCAGCGCAATCAGCGGATGCAGGTCTATTTCAGCTATTTCAACCAGGCCCGCCAGGAAACCATCGCGGAACTGAAGAAAACGCGCGAAGAGATGGCGGTGCAAAAGTCGATGCTCGAAGAGAAGCAGAGCCAGCAGCAGACGCTGGTCTACGAGCAAAAAGCCCAGCAGGCGAAGCTGGAGCAGGCGCGTAACGAACGGAAAAAGACCCTTTCCGGCCTGGAGTCCTCCATTCAGCGGGGTCAGCAACAGTTAAGTGAATTGCGGGCTAACGAATCGCGCCTACGCGGTCGTATCGCCCAGGCGGAGGCTGCCGCCAAAGCCCGTGCCGATCGGGAAGCTCGCGATGCGCAGGCGGTGCGCGACCGCCAGCAGGAAGCATCGCGCAAAGGCACCACCTATAAACCAACGGAAAGCGAGCGTTCGCTGATGTCACGCACCGGTGGGCTGGGCTCGCCGCGCGGTCAGGCGTTCTGGCCGGTTCGCGGTCCGCTCCTTCATCGATATGGCGAACAGCTGCAAGGTGAACTACGTTGGAAAGGGATGGTTATCGCCGCGTCTGAAGGCACCGAAGTCAGAGCGATTGCCGATGGTCGGGTCATTCTGGCCGACTGGCTGCAGGGCTATGGTCTGGTGGTGGTGGTCGAGCATGGCAAAGGCGACATGAGCCTGTATGGCTATAACCAAAGCGCGCTGGTCAGCGTCGGTACGCAGGTGCGTGCCGGTCAGCCTATCGCGCTCGTAGGCAGCAGCGGCGGTCAGGGCCGTCCGTCGCTCTATTTCGAAATTCGCCGCCAGGGTCAGGCGGTCAATCCACAGCCGTGGTTGGGAAGATAAGTTTTGCTTCAATTTCGCGCAATTGCTCTTGCCGTAGCCGGTTCGCTGGCTCTGGCGGCGCCAGCGTTCGCTGGCAAACTCTCCATCGTTATTGACGATTTTGGCTACCGCCCGCAGACCGAAAATCAGGTGCTGGCGCTGCCGTCCACTATCTCCGTCGCCGTGCTGCCGAACGCGCCGCACGCCCGGGAAATGGCCACGAAAGCGCATAATCTGGGCCATGAAGTGCTCATCCACCTGCCGATGGCGCCGCTCAGCAAACAGCCGCTGGAAAAAGACACCCTGCGCCCCGAAATGAGCAGCGAGGAGATCGAGCGCATCATCCGCGAGGCCTATGGCAAAGTCCCCTACGCCGTCGGGCTGAATAACCATATGGGCAGCGCGATGACCTCCAACCTGTTTGGCATGCAGAAGGTGATGCAGGCCCTGGAGCGCTACAATCTCTATTTTCTCGACAGCGTGACCATCGGCAATACCCAGGCCATGCGCGCCGCGCAGGGCACCGGGGTGAAGGTGATTAAGCGTAAGGTGTTTCTGGACGATACGCAGAATGAAGCCGATATCCGCACTCAGTTCAACCGCGCCATCGCCCTGGCGCGGCGTAACGGTTCGGCGATAGCCATTGGCCATCCGCATCCGACGACGGTGCGGGTGCTGCAGCAGATGGTCTATAACCTGCCGCCGGATATCACGCTGGTGCGCCCGAGCAGCCTGCTCAACGAGCCACAGGTCGACAACTCGACGCCAAACTACGCTCAGCCGCCTGCGCAACAAACGCCGCCGCAGCAGCAGAAGCCGCGTAATCCGTTCCACGGCGTGAAGTATTGCAAGCCGAAGCGCCCGCTGGAGCCCGTGAACGCCAGCCGCTTCTTCACTATCCTCAGCGACAGCATCAGCCAGAGCGCGCTGGTCCAGTACTATCGCCTCAAATGGCAGGGCTGGGACAATCCCGGCAGCTAGACCACTCAGGGGTCCGTTCGCTTTTGCGCGACGGGCGCCTGGTTATCTTCGTGGGCGTACCACGCCTTAAAATATTTGAGAAAGCTGTAAAACGTGGCGTACAGGCCGGTGACCACGCCGACTTTGCCATAGCGCCACGCCCCGCTGAACAGATACCACTTAAAGAAAGCGCCAATGGCGCTGACGATCCCCCGCGTCAGCGAAGGTGTGATCTGCTGGTGCTTCACCAGCCGGGTGGTATAGCTGTTCAGCTTATTAAACACTTCATGCAGCGAATAAAAGGTGTCATGGCGTACAAAGCCCGGCAGCCTGACGGAGCGCGCGTGTCCGACCACCTGGTCATCCACCGGCCGGTCGTTAAACCGCGCCTGCTGGCGGTTAAAGAGGCGCACCGGGTAATCCGGCGAGGAAATGGGGTAGATCGTCCGCACCTGCGTGCCGAGGACAAACCAGTAGCGCGGCAAACGCCAGGCGCAGGCTGGGTCAGGCTCCTCCCCCGCTTTTAACGCCTGAATGGCCGCCACGACGTCGTTATCAAGAATTTCATCGCTGTCCATGCACAGCACCCAGTCATGGCTGGCCAGCCCAATGGCATAGTTCATCTGCGCGCCGTGGGCTTTATAGGCATGGTGATGGACGGTGAGACCAAACTGCTGACAAATAGAGACCGTTTCGTCGGTGCTACCGGAGTCGACGACAATACACTCATCGGCCACCTTCAGCAGCGGGGGCAGCACCTCCATGAGCAGACGTGCAGAGTTACAGGTCAGTAAGCATACGGAGAGTTTAAGCATGATCGTTTCAAAGTTAAACCGCGACTAAACACACTGTATAAGCGAATAACCGTAAAATCGATGTAGAAATTGTGCGCTTGATATTAAGCAGGCTAAAAATGTTATCCAAATCTAAATTAAGGCGCCCGCAGGCGCCTTTTTTGCTGATGTTTACAACAGACCGGAGGCGTTATTCCCAGCTCAGAACCACTTTGCCGGACTGACCAGAGCGCATGGCGTCAAAGCCCTTCTGGAAGTCGTCAATGCCGAAGCGGTGGGTGATGATCGGCGAAAGATCCAGGCCAGACTGGATCAGCGCCGCCATCTTGTACCAGGTTTCGAACATTTCGCGACCATAGATCCCTTTGATAAACAGCCCCTTGAAGATGACCTTGGTCCAGTCGATGGACATATCCGACGGCGGGATACCCAACATCGCGATACGGCCGCCGTGGTTCATGGTATCCAGCATGCTGCGGAACGCCGGCGGCGCGCCGGACATCTCCAGACCCACGTCGAAACCTTCGGTCATCCCCAGCTCGGCCATCACGTCGTTGAGGTTCTCTTTCGCCACGTTCACCGCGCGGGTGACGCCCATTTTGCGCGCCAGCTCGAGACGGTACTCGTTAACGTCAGTGATCACCACGTTACGCGCGCCGACGTGTTTCGCCACCGCCGCCGCCATCACGCCGATCGGACCGGCGCCGGAGACCAGCACGTCTTCCCCCACCAGATCGAAGGAGAGCGCGGTGTGCACGGCGTTGCCGAATGGGTCGAAGATGGACGCCAGGTCATCAGAGATATTGTCGGGAATTTTAAAGGCGTTAAAGGCCGGGATCACCAGATACTCGGCAAAGCAGCCCGGGCGGTTGACACCCACGCCGATGGTGTTGCGGCACAGGTGGGTACGGCCCGCGCGGCAGTTACGGCAGTGACCGCAGGTGATATGCCCTTCGCCGGAGACGCGGTCGCCAATCTTAAAGCCGCGCACTTCCTGGCCAATCCCCACCACTTCGCCGACATATTCGTGCCCGACCACCATCGGCACCGGAATGGTCTTCTGCGACCACTCATCCCAGTTGTAGATGTGCACGTCGGTCCCGCAAATGGCGGTCTTGCGGATTTTAATCAGCAGATCGTTATGGCCGACTTCCGGTTCCGGTACGTCGGTCATCCAGATGCCTTCTTCCGCTTTCAGTTTGGATAACGCTTTCATCTCACACCCTTATTAGGCGATGACGCCCAGTTGTTTGCCGATGCGGGTAAAGGCTTCCACCGCACGCTCAATTTGTTCAGGGGTATGCGCCGCCGACATCTGGGTGCGAATACGCGCCTGGCCTTTCGGTACCACCGGATAGAAGAAGCCGGTGACATAGATCCCTTCTTTCTGCAGTTCGCGGGCAAAGTTCTGCGCCACCACCGCTTCACCCAGCATCACCGGAATGATGGCGTGGTCGGCGCCCGCCAGGGTGAAGCCTGCCGCAGTCATTTTTTCACGGAACAGACGCGCGTTGGCCCACAGGCGATCGCGCAGGTCTGCGCCCTCTTCGACCATCTCCAGCACTTTGATGGAGGCGGCCACGATGGCCGGCGCCAGAGAGTTGGAGAACAGATACGGACGGGAACGCTGGCGCAGCCACTCGACCACCTCTTTGCGTGCGGCGGTGTAGCCGCCGGAGGCGCCGCCCAGCGCTTTACCCAGCGTGCCGGTGATGATGTCGACGCGCCCCATCACATCGCAGTATTCGTGGGAGCCGCGGCCGTTTTCGCCGACGAAGCCGACGGCGTGGGAGTCATCGACCATCACCAGCGCATCGTATTTATCCGCCAGGTCGCAAACGCCTTTCAGGTTGGCGATCACACCGTCCATCGAGAAGACGCCGTCGGTGGCGATCAGCACGTGACGCGCGCCAGCGTCGCGGGCTTCTTTCAGACGCGCTTCCAGTTCCTGCATATCGTTGTTGGCATAGCGGAAGCGCTTTGCTTTACACAGGCGCACGCCGTCGATGATCGAGGCATGGTTCAGGGCGTCGGAGATAATGGCGTCTTCCGGGCCGAGCAGCGTTTCAAACAGGCCGCCGTTGGCGTCAAAGCAGGAGGAGTAGAGGATCGCGTCTTCCATACCGAGGAAATCCGCCAGCTTCTTCTCCAGCTGCTTGTGCGTATCCTGGGTGCCGCAGATGAAGCGTACCGAGGCCATCCCGAAGCCGTGGCTGTCCATACCGGCCTTCGCCGCGTCGATCAGCGCCGGGTGGTTAGCCAGACCCAGGTAGTTATTGGCGCAGAAGTTAATCACGTGGCTGTCGCCGACGGTAATGTCCGCCTGCTGCGCCGAGGTGATGATGCGCTCTTCTTTAAACAAGCCTTCGGCCCGAGCGGTCTCCAGATTGCTAGTTAACTGTTTGTAGAAATCACCACGCATTGCAACTCTCCAGATTCGGCAAAATTTGGCACATATTACCCAAAGCTATACGCTGATACGAGATGATGCAGGCCTGAATGAATTATTTGCAGCATAAATCACGTCAGCCCAGCACCTTATTCTGCGAATGGCTGTAGGCTTGCTCATGTGGTGATATGATATGAGCATTCATGTCCGGATTGTCTCCGGGCTCTCAACTTCAAAGGTACAGTTATGATCATCGTAACCGGCGGCGCAGGCTTTATCGGCAGCAACATCGTTAAAGCGCTGAATGACAAGGGCATTACCGACATTCTGGTTGTCGACAATCTGAAAGACGGCACCAAGTTTGTGAACCTGGTTGACCTGAATATCGCTGACTACATGGATAAAGAAGACTTTCTGATCCAGATTATGGCAGGCGAAGAGTTCGGCGACATTGACGCTATCTTCCACGAAGGCGCGTGCTCTTCCACCACGGAGTGGGACGGCAAGTACATGATGGACAACAACTATCAGTACTCCAAAGAGCTGCTGCACTACTGCCTGGAGCGCGAAATTCCGTTCCTGTACGCCTCTTCGGCGGCCACCTACGGTGGACGCACCAGCGATTTCATCGAGTCTCGCGAGTATGAGCAGCCGCTAAACGTCTACGGCTACTCCAAATTCCTGTTCGATGAATACGTTCGTCAGATCCTGCCGGAAGCCAATTCGCAGATCGTCGGCTTCCGCTACTTCAACGTCTACGGGCCGCGCGAAGGCCACAAAGGCAGCATGGCGAGCGTCGCTTTCCACCTCAACACCCAGCTGAATAATGGCGAAAGTCCGAAACTGTTCGAAGGCAGCGACGGCTTCAAGCGCGACTTCGTCTACGTCGGCGACGTGGCTGACGTCAACCTGTGGTTCTGGGAAAACGGCGTTTCCGGCATCTTCAACCTCGGCACGGGCCGCGCGGAATCCTTCCAGGCCGTCGCCGACGCGACCCTGGCGTACCACAAAAAAGGCAGCATCGAGTACATCCCATTCCCGGACAAACTGAAAGGCCGCTACCAGGCGTTCACCCAGGCGGACCTGACTAACCTGCGTAAAGCGGGCTATGACAAACCGTTCAAAACCGTTGCCGAAGGCGTAACGGAGTATATGGCCTGGCTGAATCGGGATGCGTAAGAGATAACATGAAAATTCTGGTGGTAGGCCCGTCTTGGGTGGGCGACATGATGATGTCGCAAAGTCTTTATCGTACGCTCAGGGCGCGCTATCCCCAGGCGATTATCGACGTGATGGCGCCAGCCTGGTGTCGTCCGTTGTTATCGCGCATGCCGGAAGTGAACGAAGCGATCCCGATGCCGCTGGGCCACGGCGCGCTGGCTATCGGCGAACGCCGCAAGCTCGGCCACAGCCTGCGCGAGCGTCGCTACGATCGCGCTTACGTGCTGCCAAACTCGTTTAAATCGGCATTAGTCCCCTTCTTTGCCAACATCCCGCTACGCACCGGCTGGCGCGGCGAGATGCGCTACGGCCTGCTCAACGACGCCCGGGTGCTGGACAAAGACGCCTGGCCGCTGATGGTGGAACGCTACGTGGCGCTGGCCTACGACAACGGCGTGATGCGCTGCGCCAAAGATCTGCCGCAGCCGCTGCTATGGCCGCAGCTGCAGGTCAACGAAGGGGAAAAGTCGCAGGCCTGCAGCGCCTTTAACCTGTCCAACGATCGGCCGATCATCGGCTTTTGCCCCGGCGCGGAGTTCGGCCCGGCAAAACGTTGGCCGCACTATCACTATGCTGCACTGGCGAAAAAGCTCATCGACGATGGTTATCAGATTGCGCTATTTGGCTCGGCAAAAGATAACGAGGCCGGCAAAGAGATCATCGCCGCCCTCAGCAGCGAGCAGCAGGCCTGGTGCCGGAATCTGGCGGGTGAAACCCAGCTGGAGCAGGCGGTGATCCTGATTGCCGCCTGTAAAGCGGTGGTGACTAACGATTCGGGGCTGATGCACGTCGCCGCGGCGCTGGACCGCCCGCTGGTGGCGCTGTATGGCCCGAGCAGTCCGGACTTTACCCCGCCGCTGTCGCATAAAGCGCGCGTGATCCGTCTGATTACCGGCTACCACAAGGTGCGCAAAGGCGATGCCGCGGAAGGTTATCATCAGAGCCTGATCGACATTACGCCAGAGCGCGTCCTGCAAGAGCTGAACGAATTGCTGACGGAAAAAACCGGGCACGAGGAAGCGTAGCGGATGCGGGTATTGATTGTAAAAACCTCATCGATGGGCGACGTGCTGCACACGCTGCCCGCGCTGACCGACGCCGCGCAGGCCATCCCCGGCATCCGCTTCGACTGGGTTGTGGAAGAAGGCTTCGCGCAGATCCCCTCCTGGCATGACAGCGTCGAGCGGGTGATCCCGGTGGCGATCCGCCGCTGGCGTAAAGCCTGGTTCTCCGCGCCGATCAAAGCGGAGCGTAAAGCCTTTCGCGAGGCCGTCCAGGCGGTCAAGTATGACGCCATTATCGACGCCCAGGGGCTGGTGAAAAGCGCTGCGCTGGTCACCCGTCTGGCGCACGGCGTCAAGCATGGTATGGACTGGCAAACGGCCCGCGAGCCGCTGGCCAGCCTGTTTTACAACCGCCGCCACCACATTGCGAAACAGCAGCACGCGGTGGAGCGTACCCGCGAGCTGTTCGCCAAAAGCCTCGGCTACGCGAAACCCCAAACCCAGGGGGATTACGCCATTGCGCGCCATTTCCTGCAGCACGAGGCTAGCGCTGCCGCCCCCTATCTGGTGTTCCTGCACGCCACCACCCGCGACGATAAGCACTGGCCGGAAAACCGCTGGCAGGAACTGCTCGATCTGCTGGCCGACAGCGGCGTCCGCATTAAGCTGCCGTGGGGCGCCCCGCACGAAGAGGCGCGGGCGAAGCGGCTGGCGGAAGGCCGGGAATATGTTGAAGTGCTGCCGCGCATGAGCCTTGAGCAGGTGGCGCAGGTTCTGGCCAGCGCCCGGGCCGTCGTCTCGGTCGATACCGGCCTGAGCCATCTGACCGCCGCGCTGGATAAACCGAACTTCACGCTCTACGGCCCGACCGATCCGGGGCTGATTGGCGGATACGGTAAAAACCAGCACATCGTGCGGCCGGAAAACAGCGCTAGCACCGGCGATATTACCGCCAGCCGGGTTCATCTTCTTCTGCAAAATCAGGGGCTGCTCTGATGGGATCCCTGTTTAAGCAGATCTATCGCTACACCCGCCCTCGCGCTTATCGTCACAATGAAAATCTGTGGCCTTTTACCCGCATCACCCGCGCGCCGAGCGGCGAAATCAGCGCGTTGCGCTATAAAGGGAAAACGGTGCCGCTGGTCAGCCTGAGCGCGCTGAAAAACAGCATGCAGGGCGAAGTCCTGCTGACCGCCACTGGCCCTTCGACCCGCAATATCGATTTTTCCCTGTTGTCGAAAACGATCCCGGTGATGGGCGTCAATGGCGCCTGGCATCTTGCCGACCGCCTGCACTTTTCGCTCTATACCATCGTCGACATGGAGTTTTTCGATAAGAAGCCGGACATTATCCGCGCCATCGTCAGTCAGCCGGACATTCTGCTGTTCACCACCATGCATGGGATCGCCAAAATCGTCGATCGCCATGCGGACGCGCTGCGCTGCCGTTTGGCGTTGATTGAGGACGGTTGCTATAAGATTTACCAGCCGAAAGTCGCCAGCGAAGCGATAAAGCGCACTTACCAGCAGAATCCGGCGATGTGCTTTCATCCCCAGCGCCCGGATATCTGTTTTAGCACCGATATTCGCCAGGGCGTCTTTGATGCCGGCACGGTGGTCTACTGGGCGCTGCAGATCCTCGCCTGGCTGGGCTTCAGCACTATCCTGGTGAGCGGTCTGGATATGACTAACTTCAACCAGCCGCGATTCTACGAAACACAACAAGAAAAATTGCCTTCGTACCTGGCAACAAAAGTGGATACCCTCGTCATGCCCTCCTTTGCGCATGCCGCGCAGGTACTGCAGCAACGCCAGATCCGGGTCATTAATTTTTCACCAGAAAGCGCTGTGCCGGACACTATTTTCGAAAAGGTTGCGTTTAATGAGTATTTTAAAAATGAGTAACTACGCCAGACAGGGTTACTCGATTGTTTTTCCTTTGTTTTTATTTTTCAGCGCGATTTTTTGCATGTCCACCCGGACCAATAACCTGCTGCATTTATCGATCCTGCTGCTCTTGCTCTCGCTGGTACGCCCGGAAAACCGCCAGGCGCTGGCCGGCGTGTTACGCGAACAGTGGCAGACCTGGGCGCTGCTGGCGGTCTTCTTTATCTATTACGCCCTCAGTAACCTGTGGGGCCATACGCCGCAGCATATCGACTCGCCGATCACCCACGGCGTGTACCTGACGGGCTATCTGTTGCTGATGGCGATGCTGCTCAGCGACGAACGAACCCGCCGCCTGGCCATGCTGGCGGTGGTTGGCGGGGTCACCGCGCTCTCGCTGTGGACGCTGATGTTCGACCACACCCTGGTCCTCACCGAACGAGCGGTCTCCCCCGAGAACCCCGGGCCAACAAACGTTATCGACCTTGCCGGATACTGCGGCATCGGCATCTTAATCTGCGGCATGCTGCTGAAAGAAAAAGCCAGCCACTGGCTCTATCTGCCAGTGGCCATCATGCTGGTGATGATGCTGCTGACCCAAAGCCGCGGGCCGATCATCGCCCTGGTGCTGGCGGTCGGCTGTACGCTGCACCTGCATGTCTTTACCCGCCGCAACCTGCTGATCGCCGCGGCGCTGGCCGTGCTGGTGGCTCTGCTTTTGGTCATGACGCCGGTGGGCGACATGCTGCTCGCCCGTTTCGAAGAGTTGGGCACCCAAAGCGGGCTGCGCCTGAGCATCTGGCACCATACGCTGTCGGAGATAGCCAGCCAGCCCTGGCTGGGACGCGGTTTCAGCTATGAACTGGATTTCATCAACTACAGCGGCGAACACATCACCACCACCCACAGCGTATATATGGGCGCCCTGCTGAAAGGCGGCATCGTGGGTTTACTGCTGTTGCTGGCGGTCATTGCCTGCGGACTGTGGCAGGCGTGGCGCAAGCGCCGCTCCGACAGCCGCTACAGTCTGGCGATCCTGTTTTACGCGCTGGTATTTATGGCCTCGCAGGGGATGTTTATCATCAGCAACCCCCGGGAAACCTGGGTGCTGTTCTGGCTGCCGCTGGGCATTGCGCTCAGCAAAGGGCTGGCGGAAAAGCGTTAACAAGAAAGGGCCGCTGACGGCCCTTTTTTATATTCACTTTTCTATTAACTGCGGGCGGCGACCAGCCGGTCGGCCTGCTCTTTAATCACCGGCCATACCGACTCAATCGCCACATCGGCGACATTCGCTTCTTCACAAACGATCTGCCTCGCTTTGTCATAGCCCGGCGCCCAGATATGATAGCCGGGCAGCCCGGTATCCTTGAGTTTGCGTTTGTTATAGACCGCCACCATCGGTTTATCGAAAGCGCGGGCGATATGCACGATCGAGGTGTCCGGCGTAATGACTAAATCACAGCTGCGAATCACCTCCACGGCGGAGTTGATGGTGCTGTCGGCGACGTACAGCGCCATATCCAGCCCCAGCTGCTGAATTTTCTCGCTGCGACCCACCATCACGATACAGACCCGGTAAGGCAGAGCATGTAGCCGCTCGACCAGGGTCGCCACCTGATGACGACAGAAGTCTTTATCCTCGGAGGCGGTAAAAGGGTTAATGGCGATGCGCAGTGCGACCTCTCCGGCCTGGGAAAGCAAGCGCGCCACTTTCTCCCGCTCATGGCGACAGCCGGGGAGATGATAGTCGTATGGCTGGTCGTCAACGACGCCAAAAAGCTTCACCACCTGTTGATAGCGCAGGGAAATATGGCTGTTGCTGTCAAAAAAAGCGATCGAATGATCGTAAAGTTTATAGGGCTCTTTATTAAAGCCAATCACGCTGGTCGCCCGTAAATCGGCGAGTAATTTAAAGCGTTCATAGCTGGTCACGTCATCAAAATCGATAACCGCATCAAAACCCGCCGCCCGTAACGTATTTAAGGACATGCGTGGTCGATATAAATATACTTGCTCAATGAATTCTGAGCCGGCTAATATTTCGCAGCATATTGGTCCGGTTAACACCGAAACCTGATATCCCCGTTCGGCCAGTATTCTGGCGCAGCCGGTGGTCACCACCATATCGCCGACTTTATCGTCCAGGCGCAATAGCAGCACGCGGCGCACGGGGGCCGGGTCGAAGGGTTTGCGCGCCGGCTTATTTCTGTATCGATAGTTAATTAAATTAAATTTAATACCGCGGAAAAAAGCGTTCTTTTTCCGCGTCAATTGTTTAAGGATACGCATACGGTACCTTGGGCTGTGTTAGCGCTGTGTGATTTTCCGCTGGTAATATTCTGCCAACGTCATGCCCTTCACCTGCGGCGCCAGCCAGCTAAAAAAGGCTTCAAGGTCAGCGTATAAACGCTCAATATCCCGTTCATTCTGGAACGTGGGGCTGCCGCCGGGCATATATTCTGAAGAGTGGAGCATATATTCCACGTAGTCATTGCCCTGCGTCAACGTTTGTTCGACGACTTTTTTCATCGTCTCCACGTTGCCGCCCATCGGACGCAGCCAGTGCACGGAGGGGGAACGCACTTTGCCGCGCAGGCGGTCGTAGCCCTGCTTCACGCTGTTCATCCACGCGGAGTGCTTGTACTGAATGCTCATCGGCACTTCCAGCAGCGGCGAGTGGCCCTCGCGGCTGATGTCATTTTCATCGAGAAAATAGGCATGCTGCGGGAAGCGACGATAATCGGTCCCGCCATCGCCCTGCGGCGCCCCCTTGGCGGTCTTCCAGTTCACCCGCGGCGTCACCGAGCAATCCACCTGATACCCGTACTCCACCAGCAGACGCGCATAGCGCTCGTCAAAGGCCCAGCGCCCGGCGCGATGACTAACCATTTTGGTCTGGAAGGTGTCCTCCAGCAGACGCGTCATATAGTCGACCTTCTCACGCATCATGGCATCGCTGTATTCAATGAGATAAGGCTTATGCCGCCAGTCATCGGCGGTCAGCGGCTCGGTCGGCGGGCTGTTCCAGGCATGCAGATGCATACCGACTTCCGCGGTGCCGCGGGCAATCACGTCTCTGGCGAATTCGATATAAAAGGGGTCGATGGCCATTTCATAATTGGTCAAATAGACCGGTTTAAAGCCATACTTTTCGCAAAGCTGCTGAAAACGCGGGAGATAACGCGCATTCTCGGTGGTGATGCTGTCATGTTTTTGCCAGAGGTTATCGCCCTCTGTATCAATCGTGATAAGAAATGCGGGATTGTGCACGAAAACGTCCTCAGGCCATACGTATCGGGTCATGGTAGAGCAATACAACGCTTCTCTCAATCTGTCTGATCCCCTAGAATCGGAACCCTTATCCTGGATGAAGAACAGAGTATGACGCCTGAAACCCTCTCCCGCAGCCCCTTGAACCCGGCGCGGATCCTGGTCATTAAGCTGCGCCATCATGGCGACATGCTGCTGATCACCCCGCTTATTCACGCGCTGAAACAGCAGTATCCCGCCGCCAGCGTGGATGTCCTGCTGTATGAAGAGACCCGGGATATGCTCGCCGCCAACCCCGATATCCACCATATTTATGGTCTCGACCGCCGCTGGAAAAAGCAGGGGAAAAAGCATCAGCTGAAGATGCAATGGCAGCTCATTCAGACGCTGCGCCAGCAGCGATACGATATGGTGCTCAACCTTGCCGACCAGTGGCCGAGCGCGATTATCAGCAAACTGACCGGCGCCGCGACGCGGATCGGCTTTGATTTTCCGAAGCGTCGCCACCCATTCTGGCGCTATTGCCACACCGCGCTGGCCGCTACCCAACAGCACAATCAGCTGCATACGGTACAGCAGAATCTCTCTATCCTCGCTCCGCTCGGTATCCAGTTGAACGACGCCCCGGCGCGGATGGGCTACAGCGAAGCAGACTGGGCCACCAGCCGCGCCCTGCTGCCGGAGGACTTCCGGGATAACTACATCGTCATCCAGCCAACGTCGCGTTGGTTCTTTAAATGCTGGCGCGAAGACAGGATGAGCGCGCTGATCAACGCGCTGTCCGCCGAAGGGTACGCGGTGGTACTCACCTCCGGCCCCGACGATAGAGAGAAGAAGATGGTGGAGACCATCATCGCCGGCTGCCCGCAGGCGCGGCTGCACTCTTTAGCCGGCCAGTTAACGCTGCGCCAGCTGGCGGCGGTGATCGATCACGCCCGGCTGTTTATCGGCGTCGACTCGGTGCCGATGCATATGGCTGCGGCTCTCGGCACTCCGCTGGTCGCCCTGTTCGGCCCCTCGAAGCTGACCTTCTGGCGTCCGTGGCAGGCGAAAGGCGAGGTGATCTGGGCAGGCGACTTCGGTCCGCTGCCCGACCCGGACGCCATCAACACCAACACCGACGAACGTTATCTCGATTTAATTCCTACCGACGCCGTGATCGCGGCGGCGAAAAAGGTACTGGCATGAGTAAATTCAGGCTGGCTCTGGTGCGGCAGAAGTACCGCCCGGACGGCGGCGCAGAACGGTTTGTCTCCCGCGCGCTGGAAGCCCTCGACAGCAGTCATCTGCAGCTGAACGTCATCACCCGCGAATGGCAGGGGCCGGTGAAACCGGACTGGCAGATCCATATCTGTAATCCGCGCAAATGGGGGCGCATCAGCCGCGAGCGCGGGTTTGCCAACGCCGCGCGGGCGCTCTGGCAGCGCGAATCTTTCGACCTGGTGCAGAGCCATGAGCGTATTCCCGGCTGCGATCTCTACCGCGCCGGCGACGGCGTTCATCGCCGCTGGCTGCAACAGCGCTCGCGCATTTTACCGGCCTGGAAAAGCCGCCTGCTGTTCGCCGACCGCTACCACCGTTATGTGATGCAAGCGGAACGCGAGATGTACGAAGACCCGCATCTGCGTGGGGTGATCTGCAACGCCGAGATGATCAAACGCGAGATCATCGAAGACTTTGGCCTGCCGGCGGACAAGATCCACGTTATCTATAACGCCATTGATAACCAGCGTTTCCTGCCGCCGGGCGAAGAAACCTTTGCCGCCTTACGCGCCAAATGGCAGTTGCCGCTGCAGGCAACGTGCCTGATTTACGTCGGCTCCGGCTTTGAGCGTAAAGGGCTGGCGGCGGCGATCCGCGCCATCGCCCCGACCGATCGCTATCTGCTGGTGGTTGGCAAAGATAAAGATCAGCCGCGCTATCAGGCGCTGGCGAAGAGTCTCGGCTGCGAAGCGCGGGTGCGCTTCTTCGGCATGCAGTCGGAGACGCTGCCGTTCTATCAGATGGCCGATGGCCTGCTGCTGCCGACCCTCTACGATCCGTTCCCCAACGTCATCCTTGAGGCAATGGCCTGCGGTCTGCCAGTGATCACCACCACCGGCTGCGGCGGGGCAGAGTTTGTCGTCAACGGCCACAACGGTTACGTCTGCGACGCCCTGGATATCCCGGCGCTGCAGCAGGCGGTGATGGCCCTGCCTGCCCGCGCGCTGGGCTCCGCGGAAGGCGACCGCGCCCGCGAGCGCATCATGACCTGCACCAGCGAGCGCCTCTCAACCCAGCTGCTTTCCCTTTATCAGGATCTGGTGAAATAACGATGCGCATCTTATTTGTGATTGACGGTTTGCCCGGCGGCGGCGCGGAGAAAGTGGTTCTCACCCTGGCGGCGCAGTTCCTGCGCGACGGCGATCGGGTCTCGCTCATTTCGCTACGCGACGTCTGCGAGTACCCATTGCCCGAGGGGCTCGACTACCAGGTGGTGGCCGATCGCTGCCGCAAACCGTGGCGCAAGCTGACCGAGCTGTCCCGCCGCGCCCGCCAGCTGGACGCCGCGGTCATCCGGGCCGAGCAGCAGGGACAATTTGACCTTGTGCTCTCCAACCTGCACAAAACAGACCGCATCGTCGCCCGCAGCCGGGCGCTGCGCGAGCGCAACGTCTGGTTCTGCCTGCACGGCGTCTTCTCGGCCTCTTATCTTGGTCACCGTACCGGCTTTGACCGCTGGATGAAGCAGCAGAAAATTAAGCGGATTTACCAGGGGCGCAACGTGGTAGCGGTTTCCGACGCCGTGGGGCGCGATCTGGTGGACGCCTTCGCCCTGCGCCCGGCGCAGCTGAAAACCATCTATAACCCCTTCGATATCGCCGCCCTGCGCGCCGGGGCGGAAGCCGACAGCGAGCGCCCGGACGGCGACTACCTGATTCACGTCGGCCGCTTCCATCCCGGCAAACGCCACGACCGCCTGCTCGAAGCCTACGCGCAAAGCGGCATCGACGCGCCGCTGGTGCTGTTAGGCCAGGGGAAACCGGAGCAAGAGCAGCGCCTGCGCCAGCTGGCCAAAACGCTGCAGATTGACGACCGGGTGTGGTTCAAAGGTTTTCAGGAAAACCCCTTACCGTGGATCAAAGGCGCGCGGATGCTGGTTTTGAGCTCGGATAGCGAAGGATTCGGCAATGTGGTGGTGGAGGCGCTGCTGTTGCATACCCCGGTCGCCAGCACCCGCTGCCCCGGCGGCGTCACCGAGATCCTCACCGGCGAACTTGCCCGCGGTCTGGCGGATCTCACCAGTCCGGCGCTGGCTCAGACGATGCAAAGCATTTACCATAACCCGCCGGCCATCGACGATGCCGCGCTGGAAAAATTCAGCGTCGTGTCCATTTGTCAGCAGTACCGTCAGCTGCAGCGCATCTGACGCCGTTAGTTAACCAGGATCGAAGATTTATGAGTCAAACGCCTTTACTGAGCATCGTGGCTGCCGTCTACAACGGTGAGAAATTTCTTGCGCAATTCTTTGAGTGCATTGAACAGCAGCAGCTGGACAGCTATGAACTGATCCTGGTGAACGATGGGTCGACGGACAACAGCCTGGCGGTGATCGCCGAATGGCGGGATCGGCTGCAGAACGTCCAGGTGCTGGAGCAGGAAAACCAGGGCGTCTCGGTCGCGCGCAATACCGGCCTGGCGGTTGCCAGCGGCAAGTACCTCGCGTTTCCGGACATCGACGATAAACTCTATCCGGGCATGTATCGCACGCTGCTGGAGATGGCGGAGAAAGCACATCTCGATGTCGCCACTTGCAACGGCACCTACGTGTACGAAAAGCGCCGCGAGAGCCACCCGATCTTTCCGCTGGATCGCTTGCCCTCGACCGGCGTGCTGCCGGGCCATGTCTGGCTCAAGCAGGCCCTGGACTCGCGGAAATTTCTGCACGTCACCTGGCTCAATATCTATCGCCACGATTTTATCCGCCAGCATCACTTCCATTTCGAACCCGGCCTGCGCCATCAGGATATCCCGTGGACCACAGAGGCGCTGCTGGCCGCGGAGCGCGTGCAGTACACCAGTCAGCAATTCTATGATTACTACATCCACTCTGAGTCGGTGTCGCATAAGCCGGACAACGACGACACGCTGATGCGTTCGGCGCGCCATTACATGAAAATTCTGGAGATGCTGGAGGCGATCAACCAGCGTTACCCGGACAAAGTGCGCCATATCGCCGCCTGTCGCTGGCAGATCGCCAAAGAAGGCCTGGGGATCATCCACACCTTCGACAGTATGAAAGATGAGTCGAAAAAGCATGTTATCATTAAAGAATTCTTCGACCGCGGTATCTGGCGGTTAATCTGGAAAAACGCCTGTACTTTCCGTTTACGCTGGCGCCTGGGACGCCGTTATCTGCGTATTAAGCGTTATCGCCACGCGGGATAGACCAAAAACCCGCTGTTTCCGCCAAAGAGATAGCTTTACGCGGGCTAAATGCTTAGAATTTGCCCGCCAAAACAGAGAACGGATAAATAGTTTGGAATTGCTTTATACCACCCTACTTTACCTTATTCAGCCGCTGGTGTGGCTGCGGCTGCTGCTGCGCAGTCGTAAGGCTCCTGCCTACCGTAAACGCTGGGCGGAACGCTATGGCTTCTGTCAGAACAAGGTAGAGCCGGATGGCATTCTGCTGCACTCCGTTTCCGTCGGCGAGACCTTAGCCGCCATCCCGCTGGTTCGCGCCCTGCGCCACCGCTACCCTTCTCTGCCGATCACCGTCACCACCATGACGCCGACCGGCTCCGAGCGCGCCATGTCGGCCTTCGGCAAAGATGTCCATCACGTCTATCTGCCCTACGATCTGCCCGGCGCCATGAACCGCTTCCTGGACACCGTTCAGCCGAAGCTGGTGATCGTCATGGAGACCGAACTGTGGCCGAATATGGTAGCCGCGCTGCATAAGCGTAAGATCCCGCTGGTGATTGCCAACGCCCGCCTGTCCGAACGTTCCGCCAAAGGCTATGCCAAGCTGGGCGGCTTTATGCGCCGCCTGTTGAGCCGTATTACGCTTATCGCCGCGCAGAATGAAGAAGATGGCAACCGCTTCCTCGCGCTGGGACTGAAGCGCAACCAGCTGGCGGTCACCGGCAGCCTGAAATTCGATATCTCCGTCACGCCAGAGCTGGCGGCCCGCGCGGTGACGCTGCGCCGGCAATGGGCGCCGCACCGCAAAGTCTGGATTGCCACCAGCACCCACGATGGCGAAGAGCAAATTATCCTCCAGGCGCATAAAAAGCTGCTGGAGACCTTTCCGAACCTGCTGCTGATCCTTGTTCCTCGCCATCCGGAGCGCTTCCCTGACGCCCGCGACATGGTGCAAAAAGCCGGAATGAGCTTCACTCTGCGCAGCACCGGCGAGATCCCCTCCTCCAGTACCCAGGTGGTCATTGGCGATACCATGGGCGAACTGATGCTGCTCTACGGCATTGCCGACCTCGCTTTCGTCGGCGGCAGCCTGGTGGAGCGCGGCGGCCATAACCCGCTCGAGCCGGCGGCACACGCCATTCCGGTGCTGATGGGGCCGCATACCTTCAATTTCAAAGATATCTGCGCCAAGCTGCAGCAGGACGATGGCCTGATCACCGTCACCGACGCTAACTCGCTGGTCAAAGAGGTTTCCACGCTGCTGACCGATGAAGACTACCGCCTGTGGTATGGCCGTCACGCGGTGGAAGTGCTGCACCAGAACCAGGGCGCGCTGTCGCGTCTGCTACAGTTACTGCAACCTTACCTGCCGCAGCGGAGTCATTAATGTCGAACCGGCTTTCCGTGGTGATGATCGCCAAAAACGCAGCGGACCTGCTGCCGGATTGTCTGGACTCCGTTAGCTGGGCGGATGAAATTATCGTCCTCGACTCCGGCAGTACCGACGGCACCGTCGAGCTGGCTCGCCGCCTCGGGGCGCAGGTCTATACCCATACCGACTGGCGAGGCTATGGCATTCAGCGCCAGCGCGCGCAGGACTATGCCACCGGCGACTGGGTGTTGATGATCGATACCGATGAGCGCGTCACGCCGGAACTCAGGCAGGCTATTCTTACGGTACTGGCAGCCCCGCAGCGCGGCGCCATCTACAGCATCGCCCGCCGTAACTATTTTCTCGGACGCTTTATGCGCCACAGCGGTTGGTACCCCGATCGCGTCCTGCGCCTGTACGAACGCGCCCGTTACCGCTATAACGATAATCTGGTCCATGAATCGCTGGATAGCCTGGGCGCCGAGGTCATTCCGTTGACCGGCGATCTCCTGCATCTGACGTGCCGCGACTTCGCTGGCTTTCAGCAAAAACAGCTGGCGTATGCCGCCGCATGGGCGCTAGAACGCCACCAGAAGGGCAAGAAGACCTCGATGGCGGGGATATTCAGCCACACGCTGGGCGCGTTCCTGAAAACGCTGCTGCTGCGCGGTGGGGTGCTGGACGGTAAGCAGGGCTGGTTACTGGCGATGGTCAACGCGCAGTATACGTTTACGAAATATACCGAGCTGTGGGCGCTGAGCCACGGCTACTCGGAGAAAGAGTCATCATGAGCACAAAAGCGATCTATCCGGGTACCTTCGATCCCATCACCAATGGCCATATCGATATCGTCACCCGCGCGGCGAGTATGTTCGATAAAGTGGTGCTGGCTATCGCCGCCAGCCCGAGTAAAAAGCCGATGTTCAGCCTTGATGAACGTATTGCGCTGGCGGAGCAGGCGACGGCCCACCTGGTGAATGTTCAGGTGGTCGGCTTCAGCGACCTGATGGCCAGCTTCGCGCGCGCGCAGCAGGCCAATATCCTGATCCGCGGCCTGCGGGCGGTGGCGGATTTCGAATATGAGATGCAGCTGGCCCATATGAACCGCCATTTGATGCCCACCCTTGAGAGCGTGTTCCTGATGCCGTGCAAAGAGTGGTCGTTTATCTCCTCTTCGCTGGTCAAAGAAGTCGCGCGCCACCAGGGCGATGTCTCTCACTTCCTGCCAGCCAACGTCCACCAGGCGCTGTTGAATAAGCTGAAGTAACGCATCTGCTGGGCATGAGCCAGGCTGGCGCTGCGCTTACCTGGCCTACAAACGTCCCCGTCCCACCAGATGCGCACCCGCAGGTCCGCTGACCTGGCCGACAATCATTCCTGTTCCGGTGACTATTTCTGACACTGGCGGCAATAAAAGGTCGCCCGCTGGGCATGTTTGGTCCCGACAACCGGCGTGCCGCAGATCCGGCAGGGTTCGCCCTTGCGGCCATAGACCTGTAGCTCCTGGGCAAAATAGCCGGGCTTGCCATCGCTTTGCAGGAAGTCCTTCAGCGTGGTGCCGCCCTGCTCTATCGAACGCAGCAGGACCAGCTTAATCACCTTCACCAGCTGCTCGCACTCGTCCCGCGACAGTGAGGACGCCAGCCTGTCAGGGTGGATCCCGGCGGAGAACAGAGATTCACTGGCGTAGATATTGCCGACGCCCACCACCAGCTTGTTATCCATCAGCCAGGGTTTGATCGCGGTTTTCTTCTTCGCGCATTTCTGCTGAAGATAATCGGCGTTGAAGGCGTCGCTCAGCGGCTCCGGCCCCAGATGCGCCAGCACCGGGTGGCCTTCCAGCTCTTTGGTCCACAGCCAGGCGCCAAAGCGGCGCGGATCGGTATAGCGCAGGACTTTACCGTTACTCATAACCAGATCAACGTGATCGTGTTTTTCCGCAGGCAGCTCTTCGCTCAGGATGCGCAGGCTTCCCGACATCCCGAGATGGACGATGATCCAGCCGTTCGGGAGTACCAGAAGCAGGTATTTGGCGCGACGACGCACGCTGAGCACCGGAACGTCGCTCAGGCGATAAATCTCTTCAGAAACCGGCCAGCGCAGCCGTCCGTTGCGCACGACGGCGTGCAGAATGGTTGCGCCAACCAGGTGCGGCTCAATGCCGCGGCGGCTGGTTTCAACCTCTGGTAATTCAGGCATGATTTTCCTCCATTAACCCGACGTATTGTGCTTCACGGACAGGTGGCTGAAAAGGGAGTGTGTGAAAGCAATATGGGGGAGTTTTAAAAACAAAAAACCCCGCCGGAGCGGGGTTTTTATACAAGGAGGCTAAAATTATTTGATTTTAGCTTCTTTGTAGATAACGTGCTGACGTACAACCGGATCGTACTTTTTCAGTTCCATTTTTTCCGGTTTGGTACGTTTGTTCTTCGTGGTGGTGTAGAAGTGACCAGTACCAGCGGAAGAAACCAGCTTGATTTTCTCACGAATACCTTTAGCCATGATTTATTTCCTCTAAGTACTTAGTACTTTTCGCCACGGGCACGCAGTTCAGCCAGAACTGTATCGATGCCTTTCTTATCGATTACACGCATACCTTTAGCAGATACGCGCAGGGTGACAAAACGCTTCTCGCTCTCAACCCAGAAACGGTGAGAGTGCAGGTTCGGCAGGAAACGGCGTTTAGTCGCGTTCAGTGCGTGGGAACGGTTGTTACCGGTCACCGGACGCTTGCCAGTAACTTGGCAGACTCGGGACATGTCTATTCTCCAAAAATCAAATTAGCTCGAGCTTCGTATGGGGTATTGGCGCCTCGTCAGGCTTTACAGCCTGGTCATCGCAGTTCAATGTGAACTCTCGACTGCCAGGCCCAAATGCCAAACCCGAGATTCTCAAAGGTGGCGTAGTATACGCTGACTCGGCGATGTGCTCAAGTCCCGAACAGACAAAGATCCCGAAGGATCGCCAGTTCGGGGCTAAATCCAGCCACGTTCGGCAAAAGATACATACGCACCGCGGCCGATAACCAGATGGTCAAGCACACGTATCTCCATGAATCGACAACACTTTACCACCCTTTCGGTAATCAGCCTGTCAGCCTGACTCGGCTCCGGACTACCGGAGGGATGATTATGCGCAAGGATCACGGCGGCGGCGTTCACTTTGATGGCTTCGCGTACAATTTCTCGCGGATGCACCTCAACGTGGCTAAGAGTACCAGAAAAAAGGCGGCTATGTTTCAACACGCGGTTCTGATTATCTAAAAAGATCACCATAAAGATCTCGCGCTCCTCTTCCGTCAGCTGGCTTTGCAAAAATTCCCGCGTCATCGAGGGGGTGACCAGCGCGGCCTCCTCAACCAGCTGCGAGCTAAAATAGCGCCGCGCCAGCTCGGCAATCCCCTTCAGTTGCGCATATTTCGCCAGCCCCAGCCCGTCAACGGCAACCAGTTGCGCTTTATCAGCGGAAAGCAGAGCGTAGAGCGAACCAAAACGCTGCAATAACGCCTGGGCGTAGCTCAGCACATCCTGACGGCGTGTGCCAATGCGCAGAAACAGCGCCAGTAGCTCAACATCCGTCAGCGCCTCGATGCCGAATTGCAGCATCTTCTCCCGTGGCATCAGATTTTCCGTTCCGTCCATGCGCCCTCCTGCGTGAATCAGCCTATCCTGGCACAGCCTGACGACGCTGCCGACCCGCCGCTTTTCACCCTGCGTAGCCGCTCGCAAAGTGAATGCCCGTCAGAGGCACGACGGCGGCAGGATTGTGATAAGATGCGCGGATTCTGGTCTACGGCAACAGGAATACATCATGATGACTCTGGCGGGTAAAAAAATCGTCCTGGGCGTCAGCGGCGGTATCGCGGCGTATAAAACCCCGGAACTGGTACGGCGACTACGTGAACGCGGCGCGGAAGTGCGTGTCGCAATGACGGAGGCGGCAAAAGCGTTCATCACCCCACTCAGCCTGCAGGCGGTATCCGGCTATCCGGTTTCCGACAGCCTGCTCGATCCGGCGGCGGAAGCGGCCATGGGCCATATTGAGCTCGGAAAATGGGCCGACCTGGTGATCCTCGCCCCGGCGACCGCCGATTTGATCGCCCGCGTGGCGGCAGGCATGGCCAATGATTTGGTGTCGACGATCTGTCTCGCCACCCCTTCCCCGGTTGCCGTCTTGCCCGCCATGAACCAGCAGATGTATCGCGCGCAGGCCACCCAGCATAATCTGCAGACGCTCGCTTCCCGCGGCCTGCTGCTGTGGGGACCGGGCAGCGGTAGCCAGGCCTGCGGCGACGTCGGCCCGGGGCGAATGCTCGATCCGTTAACCATCGTGGAGATGGCCGCACAGCATTTCGCCTCCCCTGTCAAAGATTTGCAACATCTCAACCTCATGATTACCGCGGGCCCGACCCGTGAGCCGTTGGATCCGGTGCGTTACATCTCAAACCACAGCTCCGGTAAGATGGGCTTCGCGATTGCCGCCGCCGCCGCACAGCGCGGCGCGAACGTGACCCTGGTCAGCGGACCGGTATCGCTACCGACACCGCCCTTTGTGCAGCGCATTGATGTCACTACCGCGCTGGAAATGGAAGCGGCCGTCCAGGCCAGCGCTCAGCAGCAGCACATTTTTATTGGCTGCGCCGCGGTGGCGGATTACCGAGCCGCCGCCATCGCCGAAGATAAAATAAAAAAACAAGGTGATGAATTAACAATAAAAATGGTTAAAAACCCGGATATCGTCGCCGGGGTTGCAGCGCTAAAATCGCATCGCCCCTACGTCGTTGGGTTTGCCGCCGAAACGAATAATGTGGAAGAATATGCGCGGCAAAAACGTGCCCGCAAAAACCTCGACCTGATTTGCGCCAACGATGTTTCCCAGCCTAATCAGGGATTTAACAGCGATAGCAACGCATTACACCTTTTCTGGCAGGATGGGGAAAAGCGCTTACCACTTGAGCGCAAGGAACTCCTGGGCCAATTATTACTCGACGAGATCGTGACCCGTTATGATGAAAAAAATCGACGTTAAGATTCTGGACCCGCGTGTCGGCCAGCAATTTCCGCTGCCGACCTATGCCACCTCCGGCTCCGCCGGACTTGACCTGCGAGCCTGTCTCGACGACGCCGTAGAGCTGGCGCCGGGCGCAACCACGCTGTTGCCGACCGGCCTTGCGATTCATATCGCCGATCCCTCTCTGGCGGCGGTGATCCTGCCGCGCTCGGGCCTGGGTCATAAGCACGGCGTGGTGCTCGGCAACCTGGTGGGCCTTATCGACTCCGATTACCAGGGGCAGCTGATGGTGTCCGTCTGGAACCGCGGTCAGCAGAGCTTTATTATCGAGCCGGGCGAACGTATCGCGCAGATGGTCTTTGTGCCGGTCGTGCAGGCGGAATTTAACCTGGTGGAATCTTTCGATGCCACCGACCGCGGCGAAGGCGGCTTCGGTCACTCAGGGCGTAAATAAGCCCAGCAACACGGAATCTGCATCCCAACGCGCATAATGCAATAACATCACCGCAAACTCTGGTTTGCGGTCGCGTTGTGGATGTCTGCCTGACAAGTGCTTATTTTCAGGGGTATTTTAAAACATGGCAGAAAAGCAAACTGCGAAACGGAATCGTCGCGAAGAAATACTTCAATCTCTGGCGCTAATGCTGGAATCCAGCGATGGTAGCCAACGTATTACCACCGCGAAACTGGCGGCTTCCGTCGGCGTTTCTGAAGCCGCGCTGTATCGCCATTTTCCCAGCAAAACCCGCATGTTTGACAGCCTGATCGAGTTCATTGAAGACAGTCTGATTACGCGCATCAATTTGATTCTGAAAGATGAGAAGGACACATCCGCGCGCCTGCGCCTGATTGTTCTGTTGATTCTTGGGTTTGGCGAGCGTAATCCTGGGCTGACGCGCATCCTCACCGGACACGCGCTGATGTTCGAACAGGATCGGCTGCAGGGCCGTATCAACCAGCTTTTTGAACGCATCGAAGTGCAGCTGCGTCAGGTGATGCGCGAGAAAAAAATGCGCGAAGGCGAAGGCTATACTCTCGACGAAACGCTGCTGGCCAGCCAGCTGCTCGCCTTCTGCGAGGGCATGCTGTCGCGCTTTGTGCGCAGCGAGTTCAAATACCGTCCGACGGATGATTTCGACGCCCGCTGGCCGCTGGTCGCCGCACAGCTGCAGTAGTTTTTTTGCATTGCCCGGTAGCGCTCTGCTTACCGGGCTTTTTCGTTACACGCCGTAGGCTTCGCGATAAGCGCGAACTGCCGCCAGGTGTTCCGCCATCTCCGGTTTCTCTTCCAGGTAAGCGATCAGCTCTTTCAGGGTGACGATCGAGATAACCTGGCAGCCGTAATCCCGCTCCACTTCCTGAATGGCGGAGATTTCGCCGCGGCCGCGCTCCTGACGATCCAGGGAGATCAGCACACCCGCCAGCTGCGCGCCGTTGGCCTGGATGATCTCCATGGATTCGCGAATCGCCGTACCGGCGGTGATCACATCATCCACCAGCATGACCCGCCCCTGCAGTGGGCTACCGACCAGATTGCCGCCTTCGCCGTGAGTCTTTGCCTCTTTACGGTTAAAGCAGTAAGGCAGGTCGCGGTCATGGTGTTCGGCTAACGCCACCGCGGTGGTGGTGGCAATCGGGATCCCTTTGTAGGCCGGGCCAAACAGCAGGTCGAACTCAATCCCGGAATCCACCAGCGCCTCGGCATAAAAACGGCCCAGCAGAGCCAGATCGCGCCCGGTGTTAAACAGGCCGGCGTTAAAGAAATAGGGGCTCTTACGCCCGGATTTCAGCGTGAACTCGCCAAACTTAAGAACCTGCTTGCTAAGCGCAAACTCAATAAACTGGCGCTGATACGGCTTCATGGATTCGCTCCTCATCTTACTTTTTTACGGTCAAAAAAAAGGCGACTTCTCAGTCGCCTTAAAAACTAATCTGCTAACGCCGCCTTCTGCGTCGTAATAATGGATTCGATCCCCCCTCGGGCTAACGCCAGGAGAGTGAGGAGCTCTTCATGGGTGAACGGCTCGCCTTCTGCCGTACCCTGCACCTCGATGATGCGACCATCTTCGGTCATCACCACGTTCATATCGGTTTCCGCGGCAGAGTCTTCGATGTACTCCAGATCGCAGATGGCTTCGCCATTAACGATCCCAACAGAGACCGCCGCCACCATCCCTTTCATCGGGTTAGTTTTCAGCTTGCCGGCCGCCACCAGCTTATTCAGCGCGTCGGCCAGCGCCACGCAGGCACCGGTAATAGACGCGGTGCGGGTGCCGCCGTCGGCCTGCAGCACATCGCAGTCGAGGGTGATGGTAAACTCGCCCAGCGCTTTCAGATCAACCGCCGCGCGCAGCGCACGGGCGATCAGGCGCTGAATTTCCATCGTCCGGCCGCCCTGTTTGCCTTTTGCCGCTTCACGCGCGTTACGCGTGTGCGTTGAACGCGGCAGCATGCCATATTCAGCGGTGATCCACCCCTGTCCCTGTCCTTTCAGGAAACGCGGTACGCCTTCGTCAATGGAGGCGGTGCACAGCACTTTGGTATCACCGAATTCAACCAGCACAGAGCCTTCAGCGTGTTTTGTATAATTACGGGTCAGGGTAACGGGGCGCACCTGGTTGGCGCTACGACCTGCTGGACGCATGATAGAAATCTCCGGCTTGAAACGAATGTGGCTGCGCATTATACGGATTAAAGGCGCTTATTCCTATCCTGATAAGGTCTCGAAAGCTATAATCCTCCCCACTCTCCTTTAAAAACAGGAACGTCTATGATCCGCAGTATGACCGCCTATGCCCGCCGTGAAATCAAGGGTGACTGGGGTAGCGCCGCATGGGAGCTGCGCTCGGTAAACCAGCGCTATCTGGAAACGTACTTCCGCCTGCCGGAGCAGTTCCGTAGCCTGGAGCCCGTGGTACGCGAGCGCATTCGCGCCCGCCTGACTCGCGGTAAAGTCGAGTGCACCCTGCGTTTTGAACAAGACCCCAGCGCTCAGGGCGAACTGATTCTCAACGAAAAGCTGGCTAAACAGCTGGTTAATGCCGCCAACTGGGTAAAAATGCAGAGCGATGAAGGGGAAATCAATCCGGTTGATATCCTGCGCTGGCCGGGCGTGATGGCCGCCAAAGAACAGGATCTTGACGCCATCGCCGCCGACATTCTGGCAGCCCTTGACGGCGCGCTGGATGACTTCATCGTCGCTCGCGAAACGGAAGGCCAGGCGCTGAAAGCGCTTATCGAGCAGCGTCTTGAAGGCGTGAGCGGCGAAGTGACGAAAGTTCGCGCCCATATGCCGGAAATTCTCCAGTGGCAGCGCGAGCGTCTGGTCGCCAAGCTGGAAGATGCGGAAGTGCAGCTGGAGAATAACCGTCTCGAGCAAGAGCTGGTGCTGATGGCGCAGCGTATCGACGTTGCCGAAGAGCTGGACCGCCTCGAAGCCCACGTAAAAGAGACCTACAACATTCTGAAAAAGAAAGAGGCTGTGGGTCGCCGTCTCGACTTTATGATGCAGGAGTTCAACCGTGAGTCGAACACCCTGGCGTCAAAATCGATCAATGCCGAGGTCACTAACTCTGCGATTGAGCTGAAAGTGCTGATCGAGCAAATGCGCGAGCAGATCCAGAATATCGAGTAATCTCAGATACCTTTCTGAAGGCCGGTTTACCGGCCTTTTTTCATTCATTTCAAAAGCAATGTCTTTTATCCAGTACCCGGCAGGTCAAAAACGCCCCTGCCGCGCACAGCAGCGTCGGGGCCAGATAGCTGTGATCCATGTGGGTGAACTCCATCACCAGCACCACCGCCGTCAGCGGCATCTGCATGGAGGCGGCGAGAAAAGCGGCTGCCCCCACCAGGGCGAAACTGCTTTCATCTCCGCCAGGGAACCCTGATTGCCAGAGCGCGCAGAGCAGCAGGCTGGCCAGCCCGCCCACCGCCAGCCCCGGGGTTAACAACCCGCCTTCCGCGCCGCCGCGCAACACCGCCAGGATCACCACCAGCTTCAGCCCTAACAGGATCGCGACCATGGAGTGAGGCAGCCCGTCGCTGAGCGCCTGCTGCATCGGCCCCTTGCCATTGCCCGGTAGCGCAGGGAACCAGAGGCTAAGGACGGCCAGAAGCGAAAACGCCAGCAGACAGAACACCGGCATCTGCCAGTTACTTCGCACGCGTGAACGCGCTGCGCTGGTCGCTTTGCGAAAGAGCCAGGCGCCGGCGCCAAGAATCGGGCCCGCCAGAATCGCCCACCAGAGAAAGGTGTGCGGAAGCGCGCTGGAAACAAAATGGTATTGCGATTCATCCCCTAACCCGAGGGTGGCCGTCCAGGCGGCAATCGCCGAGGTCATTATCGCCGCCAGCGTTTTTTCCCAGCTAAACGACAGCAGCATGACCTCGAGGGTGAACAACGCCCCTGCCAGCGGGACGTTATACACCGCCGCCAGGCCCGCGCCCGCCCCACAGGCAATCAGCGTACGGGTTTCATCCTCCAGCAGGCGCAGCTTACGCGCCACCATCCCCGCTCCCAGCGCGCCCATTTCCCGAGGAGCCACTTCGCGGCCAAGCGGGGACCCCAGCGCTACGGTGACGATCTGCAGCAGAGCGTGGATCGTCGTGGTGCCCGCGGGCATGGGGACGGAAGGGTTAGCCACCGCCGCGGCAATGGAAACCCGCTTCTGCCCATAGCGACCAAGCAGCCACCAGCCAAATCCGGCGACGATGCCGCCGGCCACGATTGCCGCGATGCGACGTGGCCAGGGCGACGCCGTGACGCCCTGTAAAAATGATACCGAACCGACGATATGCGCTGGGCTGTAGCCAAAAGCCAGGTGCTGAATGGCATGTAAAATCAGCGCCAGCGCCATACCGGACAGACCGGCCAGAATCCCGGTTAATACTACGGCCATCAGGCGAGTCAGAGAATGTTTGTTCCCGGCGGCGACACGCATTTTCTCATCTCCTCGAGAAAGAAAATAAAAGGATAAAGGTCGGGACTTAAACATTAGGTATTCTTAGCGTTTTCAATATAGATAACCGATCGGGAATAAGACATTACTTTTTCTAATCTGTAAAAATTCAAAAAATAATACTTAACCGCCAAATAAAGCCAATTTAAGCCATGTTGCCATTACTTTTTCCTGGCCTAACGACTTCACTTTAGAAAATATCAATCGTGATCCTGCGCACAAATCGTTAACCTGCCGGCCACTGTCTGGGGGATCTATGCTGCTTCATGTTCTGTATTTAATCGGTATCACTGCGGAAGCCATGACCGGAGCGCTGGCTGCCGGTCGTCGGCGGATGGATACGTTTGGCGTCATTATTATCGCCACCGCGACCGCGCTGGGCGGGGGTTCTGTTCGCGATATCCTGCTGGGACACTATCCTCTCGGCTGGGTGAAGCATCCGGAATACGTCATTATCGTCGCCGTCGCCGCCGTCCTTACCACAATTGCCGCCCCGGTAATGCCGCACCTTCGCCGGCTTTTCCTGGTGCTGGATGCGCTGGGGCTGATCGTGTTTTCCATCATCGGCGCGCAGATCGCCCTGGATATGGGCGAAGGCCCGGTTATCGCCTCTATAGCTGCGGTCATCACCGGCGTTTTCGGCGGCGTACTGCGCGATATGTTCTGCAAGCGCATTCCGCTGGTCTTCCAGAAAGAGCTGTATGCCGGGATCTCGTTTGCCGCAGCGGTACTCTATATAGCGCTGCAACACTACGTCAGCAGCCACGATGTGGTGGTCCTGGCCACGCTGCTGTTCGGCTTTACCGCCCGCATGCTGGCGCTGCGCTGGAAGCTCGGGCTACCGGTCTTCCACTACACCCACGACGCCCACTAACCGCCTCAAAACCCGGGGATGCGCTGCCTGCTAAGCCATTGCGCCAGCGCCGCCACGTCAGGGTCATGCAGGAAAGCCACTAACTGTCGGGCTCTGATCGCCCCCACGCCCGGCAGCGTGCGCCATTGCGCTTCACTCTTTGCCGTGAGGAGGCGCCAGTTTTCACTGCCAGGCCGCGCCAGCGTCCCCTGGGGCACCGGGATCCCCATCGCCAGCACCCAGCGTATAAAAGGCCGTTTACGAATAAGATCAAACTGATGCCAGAGGTGCTGCCCGCGGGCAGCCGAGATCCCCGGCATCGCCTGCAGCTGCTCCGGCGTGAGCGCCAGCCAGGAAAAAAGATGCTCCATCGGGTGCTGCTGCTGAATAACGCGCCATACGCTTTCCCCTACGCCATCGATATCCAGCGCCGACTTTGATGACAACCAGACCAGCCGGGAAAGAAACTGTTCGCTGCACTCGGGGGTGGCGAAATAGCAGGTTAGCGCATTGAATTTCGCCGCCGGCGCCGTCGGTTTACGGCGCTCGACCGTCCGCCAGACAACAGCGTCGATCCGTGGAATACCCTGGCCTGCCAGACTGATCTGCAGCTGATCGCCAACCCCAATATCCAGCGCCTGCCAGCGGCTCACAGAGCCAACGTTAACCCGCTGCACGCGTTTGTCATCCAGCCGCTGGGGCTCAAGCTCAGCCACTACGTTGAGTCTGCCGCTGCGGCCAGTACTGAAATGGATCGCCCGTACCTCCATCACCCGCGATGCCGGAGGATATTTCCAGGCTGCCAGCCACTCGCCCCTTCCCGGTGACCAGACGCGCCCCGACGGTTCGCGTCCTTCACGCACAATCACGCCATCGCTGACGAAGGGGAGCGGCGAGCGATACCAGCGCTGGCGCCACTCCGCCACCTGCTCAACGCGCGTTACCGAATGGGTGTATTGTCCGCTGTAGCCAAACCCCGCCTGCGCCAGCAGCTGCTGTCGACGGCGCATATCCGAGGGACCGTCTGGCCAGGCCCAGATAAAAACGTCCAGCTGGCTGAGCGCCGCCGCCGCCGCGTCAGCCCGCATCATCAACCCGGCGACTTTCGCCCGCGCGTTCATTCCGCCAGCCTGCTGCTGAATATGCCCCTCCCGACGCAGAAATAGCTCCCCCTGCAGCACGCTGTTGGCCAGTTCGCCGGTCGTCAACTTCGCCAGCGCCGGGATCTGCCGCGCTCGGGCGGTCCACAACTCACCGCGCAGGCCATCCCCGCGGCTGATAGCCTGAACCAGATGCCCCTGGCGATAGACCAGGGTGACCGCCACGCCGTCCACTTTAGGCTGTACCCACAGGTCGGTTTTATTTTTCATCCAGCGGGCCACGCTGGCCTCATCCGCCAGCTTGCGCACGCCGGTATGGGCGACCGGATGACGCGTATCGCCGGTCGGGGGAGGCAGATCGTCATCCTCAGGCGTCGCGCCCGGAAAGCATTGCCGCCACTGCGCCAGGCGCAGGGTGAGTTGGTCGTAAACGTCATCGCTCACCTCGCTGGCGCCCTGTCGCCAGTAAGCCTCGTTCCAGGCGTCAATCTGCTGATGTAGACGTGCGATCTCCTGTCTGCCTTTGGCCGGCGGCCAGTCCGGACACGACGCCAGCGCGCTGGCGGAGAACATCCCTATCGCCAGCCACCCTCCTCCTTTACGCATTGCTGTCCCCTCCTTCATCACCTGGCGGAGAGTCTGCGGCAGAATGCCGGAAACCGCGACGGCCGCTTTTTCACCCTGCGAAGCGCCTTCCAGGATTTACACCTCGTTGCAGCAACGGCTGGCGAATTCAGGAAAACGGCAGGCAAAATGAAAGAAACAGCGGCAAAAAGTGTGACAAGGACTGCGTCACGCCGCGGCGACGTGTATAATAGGCTCGTATGTAGGACCTCTTTCGATAACCACATACAAAAGACACTCATGGCTCAAGGCACGCTTTATATTGTTTCCGCCCCTAGCGGCGCGGGTAAATCCAGCCTGATTCAGGCTTTATTAAAAACCCAACCGTTGTATGACACCCAGGTATCGGTTTCCCATACCACGCGGGCGCCGCGTCCGGGTGAAGTGCACGGCGAACATTATTTCTTCGTGAATCACGACGAATTCCGCTCGATGATTGGCGAAAACGCGTTTCTGGAACATGCAGAGGTCTTTGGCAACTATTACGGCACGTCGCGTAAAGCGATCGAGCAGGTGCTGGCGACCGGCGTTGATGTCTTCCTCGATATCGACTGGCAGGGCGCGCAGCAGATCCGTAAAAGCATGCCTGGCGCACGCAGCATTTTTATTCTGCCGCCGTCAAAAGATGAACTGGACCGTCGCCTGCGCGGCCGCGGCCAGGACAGCGAAGAGGTGATCGCGAAGCGAATGGCCCAGGCCGTTGCGGAAATGAGCCATTACGCCGAATATGATTACCTGATTGTGAACGATGATTTTGACACCGCCCTGAGCGACCTGAAAAATATCATCCGCGCTGAACGTCTGCGCATGAGCCGCCAAAAGCAGCGACATGGCGCTTTAATCACCAAACTATTGGCAGACTGAACCCACATTCAGTATCATGCCCAGTCATTTCTTCACCTGTGGAGCATTTTAAGTATGGCACGCGTAACTGTTCAGGACGCTGTAGAGAAAATTGGTAACCGTTTTGACCTGGTACTGGTCGCCGCGCGTCGCGCTCGTCAGATGCAGGTAGGCGGAAAGGATCCGCTGGTACCGGAAGAAAACGATAAAACCACCGTAATCGCACTGCGCGAAATCGAAGAAGGTCTGATCAACAACCAGATCCTCGACGTACGTGAGCGCCAGGAACAGCAAGAGCAGGAAGCCGCTGAATTACAAGCCGTTACCGCGATTGCTGAAGGTCGTCGTTAATCACACAGCGGGTCGCCCTTGTATCTGTTTGAAAGCCTGAATCAGCTGATTCAAAACTACCTGCCGGAAGATCAGATCAAACGTCTGCGGCAGGCGTATCTCGTTGCACGTGACGCTCACGAGGGTCAGACACGTTCAAGCGGTGAACCTTATATCACGCACCCGGTCGCGGTAGCCTGTATTCTGGCCGAGATGAAGCTCGACTACGAAACGCTGATGGCCGCGCTGCTGCATGATGTGATTGAAGATACTCCCGCCACCTACCAGGACATGGAACAGCTTTTTGGTAAAAGCGTCGCCGAACTGGTAGAGGGGGTATCGAAACTTGATAAGCTCAAGTTCCGCGATAAGAAAGAGGCACAGGCCGAAAACTTTCGCAAAATGATCATGGCGATGGTGCAGGACATCCGCGTCATCCTCATCAAGCTTGCCGACCGCACCCACAACATGCGTACCCTGGGCTCGCTACGCCCGGATAAACGCCGCCGCATCGCCCGCGAAACGCTGGAAATCTACAGCCCGCTGGCGCACCGTTTAGGTATCCATCACATCAAAACCGAGCTCGAAGAGCTGGGCTTTGAGGCGCTGTACCCGAACCGCTACCGCGTCATTAAAGAGGTGGTCAAAGCGGCGCGCGGCAACCGTAAAGAGATGATCCAAAAGATTCTCTCGGAAATCGAAGGGCGTTTGCAGGAAGCGGGGATCCCCTGCCGCGTTAGCGGTCGCGAAAAGCATCTGTACTCGATCTACTGCAAAATGGTGCTTAAAGAGCAGCGTTTTCACTCGATCATGGATATCTACGCCTTCCGCGTTATCGTCCATGATGCCGATGTCTGCTACCGCGTGCTTGGCCAGATGCACAGCCTCTATAAACCGCGTCCAGGTCGTTTCAAAGATTACATCGCTATTCCGAAAGCGAACGGCTATCAGTCTTTGCACACCTCGATGATCGGCCCCCACGGCGTCCCGGTCGAGGTACAAATTCGTACCGAAGACATGGACCAGATGGCGGAGATGGGGGTCGCGGCGCACTGGGCTTATAAAGAGCACGGCGGCGAAAGCAGCACCACCGCGCAAATCCGCGCCCAGCGCTGGATGCAAAGCCTGCTGGAGCTGCAGCAGAGCGCCGGCAGCTCGTTTGAATTTATCGAGAGCGTTAAATCCGATCTGTTCCCCGATGAGATTTACGTTTTCACCCCGGAAGGCCGCATTGTCGAACTGCCCGCTGGCGCCACGCCGGTGGACTTCGCCTATGCGGTGCATACCGATATCGGCCATGCCTGCGTCGGCGCGCGCGTCGACCGCCAGCCCTATCCGCTGTCGCAGCCGCTCTCCAGCGGTCAGACTGTCGAAATTATTACCGCGCCGGGCGCACGTCCGAATGCCGCCTGGCTGAACTTTGTCGTCAGCTCGAAGGCGCGCGCCAAGATCCGTCAGCTGCTGAAAAACCTCAAGCGCGATGACTCGGTCAGCCTTGGCCGCCGTCTGCTCAACCACGCGCTGGGCGGTAGCCGCAAACTCGCCGAGATCCCGCCGGAGAATATCCAGCGCGAGCTCGACCGGATGAAGCTGGCCTCGCTTGACGACCTGCTGGCGGAGATCGGTCTGGGCAACGCCATGAGCGTGGTGGTGGCGAAAAACCTGCAGCAGGGCGAAGCTGCTGCGGCGCCGGTGCCAGCCAATGCCTCAAACCACGGCCATCTGCCGATCAAAGGCGCCGATGGCGTGCTGATCACTTTCGCCAAGTGCTGTCGCCCGATCCCCGGTGACCCGATTATCGCCCACGTCAGTCCCGGCAAAGGGCTGGTTATCCATCATGAATCCTGTCGTAACATCCGCGGCTACCAGAAAGAGCCGGAGAAATTTATGGCGGTTGAGTGGGATAAAGAGACCGCTCAGGAGTTCATTACGGAGATCAAGGTGGATATGTTTAACCACCAGGGCGCACTGGCTAACCTGACGGCGGCGATCAACACCGCCTCTTCCAATATCCAGAGCCTGAATACGGAAGAGAAAGATGGCCGCGTATACAGCGCCTTTATCCGCCTGACCGCCCGCGACCGCGTGCATCTGGCGAATATCATGCGCAAAATACGCGTCATGCCGGACGTGATTAAAGTCACCCGTAACCGAAATTAGCTTTTAGACAAAACATTCGAATTGCATCAAGGCGGCAAGCGAATGACAAATCTGCCGGGAGCAGATTTGAACGCTGCCTGCAGCGCCCCCGTCAGGGGCGAGGCCCAGGGATGGGCCGCGTGATCCGCAGCGGCTAAAGAGGTAATTCGAAGGATTAAGAGTAATGAATTCAAAGCGTTATGCGCGTATCTGCGAGATGCTCGCCAGGCGTCAGCCTGACCTGACGGTCTGCATGGAGCAGGTCCATAAGCCCCATAACGTCTCTGCGGTCATCCGGACCGCAGACGCCGTTGGCGTACACGAGGTGCACGCGGTCTGGCCGAGCAGCCGGATGCGCACCATGGCCTCCGCCGCCGCGGGCAGCAACAGCTGGGTGCAGGTGAAAACCCACCGTACCATCGCAGATGCCGTCGGCCACCTCAAAGGCCAGGGTATGCAAATCCTCGCCACCCATCTTTCCGACAAAGCCATCGATTTCCGTGAAATCGACTATACGCGCCCAACCTGCATCCTGATGGGTCAGGAGAAAACCGGCATCACTCAGGAAGCGCTGGCCCTGGCGGATCAGGACATTATTATCCCGATGATCGGCATGGTGCAGTCGCTGAACGTCTCCGTCGCCTCGGCGCTGATCCTGTATGAAGCCCAGCGGCAGCGACAGAATGCCGGGATGTACCAACGCGCCAACAGCATGCTGCCGCCGGAAGAGCAACAGCGCCTGCTGTTTGAAGGCGGCTATCCGGTGCTGGCCCGCGTCGCGAGACAAAAAGGGCTGCCTTACCCCCACGTTAACGAGCAGGGCGAAGTGGAAGCCGATGCCGCGTGGTGGGCCACCATGCAGGCTGCGAGGTAAACCCGATGTCAGGCCGCCTGTTAGATGCCGTTCCGCTCAGTTCACTCACCGGTGTCGGGGCTGCGCAGAGCAGCAAGCTGGCGAAGATCGGCCTGCATACGGTACAGGATCTGCTGCTGCACCTGCCTTTGCGCTACGAAGATCGCACCCATCTTTACCCGATAGCCGATCTGCTTCCCGGCGTTTATGCCACCGTGGAAGGCGAAGTGCTCAACAGCAATATCACCTTCGGCGGTCGCCGAATGATGACCTGCCAGATCAGCGACGGCACCGGCATCCTCACCATGCGCTTTTTCAACTTCAACGCGGCGATGAAAAACAGCCTCGCGACCGGTCGACGCGTGCTGGCCTACGGTGAAGCCAAACGCGGGAAGTACGGCGCCGAAATGATCCACCCGGAATATCGCGTCCAGGGCGATATGAGCACCCCGGAGCTGCAGGAGACCCTAACGCCGGTCTATCCGACTACCGAGGGCATTAAGCAGGCGACCCTGCGCAAGCTCACCGATCAGGCGCTCGAGCTGCTGGAGACCTGCGCTATCGGCGAACTCCTGCCGCCGGAGCTGGCGCAGGGGATGATGAGCCTGCCGGAGGCGCTGCGCACCCTGCATCGTCCGCCGCCATCGTTATTGCTTAGCGAGCTGGAAAGCGGCAAGCACCCGGCGCAGCAGCGCCTGATTCTGGAAGAGCTGCTGGCGCACAACCTCAGCATGCTGGCGCTGCGGGCAGGCGCCCAGCGCTATCACGCCCTGCCGCTCGGCGCCAACGATACCCTGAAAAATCAGCTGCTGGCCTCCCTGCCCTTTAAGCCCACCGGCGCGCAGGCGCGGGTCACCGCCGAGATCGAGCGCGATATGGCGCTGGACGTGCCAATGATGCGCCTGGTGCAGGGCGACGTCGGCTCCGGTAAAACGCTGGTCGCCGCCCTGGCCGCGTTGCGCGCTATCGCCCACGGCAAACAGGTGGCGCTGATGGCGCCCACCGAACTGCTCGCCGAGCAGCACGCCAATAACTTCCGCAGCTGGTTTGCACCGCTGGGCATTGAAGTCGGCTGGCTGGCGGGCAAACAGAAAGGCAAAGCCCGCCAGGCGCAGCAGGACGCGATCGCCAGCGGCGAGGTGCAGATGATTGTCGGCACCCACGCCATCTTCCAGGAACAGGTGCAGTTTAATGGCCTGGCGCTGGTGATTATCGACGAACAGCACCGCTTCGGCGTACACCAGCGGCTGGCGCTGTGGGAGAAAGGTCAGCAGCAGGGTTTTCATCCGCATCAGCTGATCATGACCGCCACGCCGATCCCGCGCACCCTGGCGATGACCGCCTACGCCGACCTCGATACCTCGGTTATCGACGAGCTGCCGCCGGGCCGAACCCCGGTGACCACCGTCGCCATCCCGGACACCCGGCGCAGCGATATTATCGACCGCGTGCGCAACGCCTGCACCCACGAAGGCCGCCAGGCCTATTGGGTCTGTACCCTCATCGAAGAGTCCGATCTGCTGGAGGCCCAGGCGGCGGAAGCCACCTGGGAGGAGCTCAAGCTGGCGCTGCCGGAGCTGAATATCGGTCTGGTGCACGGGCGGATGAAACCGGCGGAAAAGCAGGCGGTGATGCAGGCTTTCAAGCAGGGCGAAATGCACCTGCTGGTAGCCACGACGGTCATTGAAGTCGGTGTCGACGTGCCGAACTCGAGCCTGATGATTATCGAAAACCCGGAACGTCTGGGCCTGGCGCAGCTGCACCAGCTCAGAGGGCGCGTCGGGCGCGGCGCGGTCGCTTCCCACTGCGTGCTACTCTATAAATCGCCGCTCTCTAAAACGGCGCAGAAGCGTCTGCAGGTGCTGCGCGACAGCAATGACGGTTTCGTCATCGCCCAGAAAGACCTTGAAATTCGCGGTCCCGGCGAGCTGCTCGGCACACGCCAGACCGGCAACGCCGAGTTTAAAGTGGCGGATTTACTGCGCGATCAGGCGATGATCCCCGACGTTCAGCGCATTGCGCGCCACATTCATGAACGCTATCCGCTGCAGGCCCAGGCGCTGATCGAGCGCTGGATGCCGGAAACCGAACGCTATTCCAACGCGTAGCGCGCTTTTGCCGCGCTGCGGGCAATTTTTCTACACAATGAGTGGATTATGAAACGAGAACTGGCCATCGAATTTTCGCGTGTCACCGAAGCCGCCGCGCTGGCGGGCTATAAATGGCTGGGCCGCGGCGATAAAAACTCCGCCGACGGCGCAGCGGTGAACGCCATGCGCATTATGCTTAACCTCGTCAATATCGACGGCACCATCGTCATCGGCGAGGGCGAAATCGATGAAGCGCCGATGCTCTATATCGGCGAAAAAGTGGGCACTGGCAAGGGCGATGCGGTGGATATCGCCGTCGATCCCATCGAAGGCACCCGGATGACGGCGATGGGCCAGGCTAACGCCCTGGCGGTGATGGCGGTCGGCGATAAAGGCTGCTTCCTCAACGCGCCGGATATGTATATGGAAAAGCTGATTGTCGGCCCGGGCGCTAAAGGCGCTATCGACCTCAGTCTGCCGCTGGAAGAGAACCTGCGCAATATCGCCCGCGCACTGAACAAGCCGCTGGGCGAGCTGACCGTCACCGTGCTGGCGAAACCGCGCCACGACGCGGTGATTGCTCAGCTGCAGCAGCTGGGCGTGCGCGTGTTCGCCATTCCCGATGGCGACGTCGCGGCCTCCATTCTCACCTGCATGCCGGATAGCGAAGTCGACGTGCTGTACGGCATCGGCGGCGCGCCGGAAGGGGTGGTTTCCGCCGCGGTGATCCGCGCGCTCGACGGCGATATGCAGGGCCGCCTGCTGGCTCGTCACCACGTGAAGGGCGACAGTGAAGAGAATCGTCGCATCGGTGAAAACGAGCTGGCGCGCTGCAAAACCATGGGCATCGAAGCGGGTAAAGTGCTGCGCCTTGATGAAATGGCGCGCAGCGATAACGTCGTCTTCTCCGCCACCGGCATCACCAAAGGCGATCTGCTGGACGGCATCACCCGTAAGGGCAATATGGCCACCACCGAGACGCTGCTGATCCGCGGCAAGTCGCGCACCATCCGTCGGATCCAGTCGATTCATTACCTCGACCGTAAAGATCCGGACGTCCAGCAGCACATCCTGTAATACCGCTTTCTCTCCTCCAGGCAACCGTCCGCGGGCGGTTGTCCTGTTCTTCGTTTATATTTGATCAATAGAGCTTTCTTGCGCCTGCGGGGTGGAAATCTTGCCCGTCTGGGCCGAAGATAAAGCATCGCTTGGCAACAGGAGAAGACGATGGCGGACTGGGTTAGCGGCAAAGTGACAAAAGTGGAGTACTGGACGGACGCCTTGTTCAGTTTATACGTGCGGGCGCCGGTTCAGCCGTTTACCGCCGGGCAATTTACCAAGCTCGGGCTGGAAATCGACGGCGAACGCGTGCAGCGCGCCTACTCCTACGTCAACGCTCCCGGCAATCCCGATCTCGAGTTCTATCTGGTCACCGTCCCGGAAGGTAAACTGAGCCCGCGACTGGCGGCGCTGAAGCCGGGCGATGAGGTCCAGGTGGTGAGCGAAGCGGCTGGCTTCTTCGTCCTCGAGGAAGTACCGAATTGCGATACCCTGTGGATGCTGGCGACCGGCACCGCGCTTGGGCCTTACCTGTCGATTCTCCAGGAAGGCAAAGATCTTGAGCGCTTTAACCATCTGGTGCTGGTCCATGCCGTGCGCTACGCCGCGGACCTGAGCTATCTGCCGCTGATGCGCGAGCTTGAGCAGCGCTACGCCGGCAAATTACGCATCCAGACGGTGGTCAGTCGCGAAACCGTGGCAGGCTCGCTGACCGGCCGGGTGCCGTTCCTGATTGAAACCGGGGCGCTGGAGGAGGCGGTCGGCCTGCCGATGACCAACGACACCAGCCATGTGATGCTGTGCGGCAACCCGCAGATGGTGCGCGATACCCAACAGCTGTTAAAAGAGACCCGGCAGATGACCAAACATCTGCGTCGCCGGCCGGGCCACATGACGGCGGAGCACTACTGGTAATCAGGCGTCCGCTTTCCAGCGCACGTCCTGGGTCTCCTTGCCGAACTTATTCTCGCCCTGGGTGCCGACAAACGCCCCCAGGTCGATCAGCATCATGACGATAATCAGCGTCGGCACAAAGCGCCCGACGCCCCACTGCCAGACCTGCGGCAGCATCGCCCAGTTCCCCGCCAGCAGCATCCACGCCAAAATCATCAGCAGCGCCCACAGTCCGGATTTGCCGCGATCGTGCAGTCGCTTCACCACCACCGCCGCCGTCGGCCACAGCAGGCAGACGATAATAAACGCCGCCGTCTGCAGATTAAGCAGATTGCTCCCTGCCAGGGTGAACAGAGCGCTCATGGTCACCAGCCAGATGGCAATCCAGATCCAGAAATCGCGGCGGCCAATGCGCCCTTTAATTGAGAATAACCACTGCTGTAGGGTCATGCGTTTTTCCTTATCATCATCGTCTGCGTAGTTTACCCTGGCGTCGTGACTTTTTGACAAGCGCCGCGCTTCCCGATTTAATCGTCAGCAGGCAAAAAAAGGAACGACGGGCATGAAGAAGTGGACAATCTTGTGTTTCAGTGGGCTGATGGGCCTTGCCGTCGGCCCGCACGCGTTGTCCGCAGAAAGCGAATCGACGACCGCTGCCCCCTACCTGCTCGCCGGCGCGCCGAGCTTTGACCTGTCGATCAGCCAGTTCCGGGAAAAATTTAACGCCGATAACCCGAAGCTGCCTCTGAATGAATTCCGTTCCATATCAACCAGCCGCGATCGGGCTAACCTGACCCGCGCCGCCAGCAAGATAAACGAAAATCTCTATGCCTCCACCGCGCTGGAGCGCGGCACGCTGAAGATCAAATCCATGCAGATCACCTGGCTACCGATCCAGGGGCCGGAGCAAAAAGCGGCGAAGGCCAAAGCGCTGGAGTATATGAGCGCCATGATCCGCGCCTTCGTGCCCACCCTTAGCCCGGCGCAGAGCCAGCAAAAACTGCAGAAACTCCTGACCGCCGGCAAAGGCAAACGCTACTTCGCCGACACCGAGGGCGCCGTGCGCTATGTGGTAGCAGATCATGGCGAAAAGGGTCTGACCTTCGCTATTGAACCGATTAAGCTGGCGCTATCTGAAACGCTGGAAGGTAACAATAAATGACAAAAAGCAAAGCCTTTCCAGTGACGAGTCTCTATACTGTTTCACAGACCATGCTGCCCTCTGGGGCGGCTATATTCCTTAATTCGCTTAAGTAGCGTGGAGAATTAAAATGCGACATCCTTTAGTGATGGGTAACTGGAAACTGAACGGCAGCCGCCACATGGTAAACGAACTGGTTGCGAACCTGCGTACCGAGCTGGCTGGCGTAAGCGGCTGTGCAGTTGCCATCGCCCCGCCGGAAATGTATCTGGACCTGGCTAAGCGTGCGGCAGAAGGCAGCCACATCCACCTGGGCGCGCAGAACGTTGACGTGAACCTGTCCGGCGCTTTCACCGGTGAAACCTCCGCCGAAATGCTGAAAGATATCGGCGCGCAGTACATCATCATCGGCCACTCCGAGCGTCGTACCTACCACAAAGAATCCGACGAGCTGATCGCGAAGAAATTCGCCGTGCTGAAAGAGCAGGGTCTGACTCCGGTACTGTGCATCGGTGAAACCGAAGCGGAAAACGAAGCGGGCAAAACGGAAGAAGTTTGCGCGCGTCAGATCGACGCGGTACTGAAAACGCAGGGCGCTGCCGCTTTCGAAGGCGTGGTTATCGCTTACGAACCCGTATGGGCTATCGGTACCGGCAAATCCGCGACCCCGGCTCAGGCTCAGGCGGTGCACAAATTCATCCGTGACCACATTGCTAAAGCTGACGCCAAAATCGCTGAGCAAGTGATCATCCAGTACGGCGGTTCCGTTAACGCTGGCAACGCAGCAGAGCTGTTCACCCAGCCGGACATCGACGGCGCGCTGGTTGGCGGCGCTTCCCTGAAAGCAGACGCTTTCGCGGTGATCGTGAAAGCTGCAGAAGCGGCGAAAAAAGCCTAATCCGCTTTTCCCGGTGGCGACACGCGACCGGGATGACTGATAACTCTCTGAAGCCCGGCTTCGCACAGCGCAAGCCGGGCTTTTTTTGCCGCTACAGTTTCCCCAACAGCTGATACCAGGCGTAGTCCAGCGGCAGCAAAATCAAATAGCTCACCGCCGCCAGCGCCAGACACAGCAGCATCCCCGCCCTCGCCGGGACCTTGCCTAACCCCATCGCGACCACGATCGGCGACGCCTGATACGGCAGCAGCGGCGTGGAATAGCCCAGTACCTGAATCATAATTACGCTCAGCAACGGGAAGCCGGTGGCGTCGGCAAAGCTCTGGGCAAAGGTGGTGTAGAGCGCCGGCACGCCGTTGGCGGTCATAATAAAGTTCAGCGCGCTGGTTATCCCGGTCAGAGCGAGAAAGCTGGTGAAAGGATTGTCTTTATCCAGGGGCATCACTTCCAGCAGCGCATTGCCCACCACGCCGCCAATCCCGGTTTGGGTGACGGTGATCGCCAGCCCCAGAATCCCGGCGACGTAGATGCAGGTGCGCATATTCACGCCGCTGGCAAACTCCTCGCCGCTGATAAAGCCCACCCGCGGCAGCAGCGTTACCACCGCCGCCGCCAGGCCGGTCCACGCCGGGCCGACGCCGTGCCAGCTCTCGGTCACCCACAGCGTGAGGACCACCGCCAGCAGCCACGCCAGACGCTTCTCGTCGCGGCTCATCGCCGGCAGCGGCGCCAGGTCGCGCGGCGGATGCGGCTTACCAGGAAACAGCCAGCAGATTAGCGCCACCAGCGCCGCCCCTTTCAGCCAGCCAAGCACCGGCGTATGCAGCAGTAAATAGGGGACATAATTCAAGTGGATACCGTACGAGCCTTCCGCCGCGCCGCTCATCACCAGATTCGGCACGTTGGCGGGCAGAATGGTCGCCGACAGCTGAAAGGTGCCGAATCCCACCGCCAGCGCCAGGCCGAACCAGCCGCGGCTACCGTCGGCAATGCCCGCCCGGCGGGCCATCGCCGCCACGATCGGCATCAGCAGCGCGATGCGCCCCATGTTGGAAGGCATCACGAACGCCAGGGCGTAGCTGAGGAGTACCACGCTGGCGACCATCCGCGGCCAGGAGTCGGTTAGCCGCGCCGACAACGCCTGCGCCGCCCGGTCCGCCAGCCCGGTTTTACGGATCGCGATGCCGAGCACAAAGCCGCTGAACACCAGCCAGAAGGCCGAGGAGGCAAAGCCGCCAAAGATCACCTCCGGCGGGGCGATTTTCGCCATCATCGCCGCAGCGAAAAACAGCAGCGCGGTGATAAACTCCGGCAGCAGCGATGTCGCCCAGAGCACAATGGTGACGCCGACAATCAGTGAAGGGAGGAACAGCGGGTGGGTAAGCCAGAGCGACATGCCTGTCTCCTGTCGTTTTTTTCAGCAAGAATACGACGACAGGTAAGACAGGTAAACGCCAGAACTAGTGGTTTGCGTTAAGGATGGCGCAGCGATGATCCTGAATCTCTTCCGCCGAGGCCCGGTTCAGGGAGAGCAGGTTACGCTCCGTCGCCAGCAGCACCAGCGAGCCGTCGCTCTGCTGGGCCATCGCCAGCGCGAAGCGTCCCATATGCTGACGCGCCTCCGGCACCTCTTCCGCCAGCATCAGGAATGGGCTGCGCTGGGCCAGCTCCGCCTCCGTCACCCGGCGCGCCAGGTATTCATGGCCCTCAAGCCCACCCGGTAGCGGCAGCCAGCGGCTGCTGATCGCCGCCGCATCCTTATCTAACTGCGCGCGCACATCGGGGCGCAGGCAAGAGATATGAATATGGAAATGGTTTTGCGTGCGTCCGCTGCGCGAGTTGATTGCCAGCGCTACCGCGTTATCCGGGACCGGCGCGCCGTGGCGCTGGCTCATGATTTCACGCCCCTGCCAGGCCTGCCAGAAGAAGTTGGGCGTCAGCGGATCCAACAGCAGCGGGCTTTCGGTGCCGTTAATGCGGTAGGTCGGCATCAGCAAATACTGCAGCGGGCCGTTACGGTCTTTAAACAGCACATAGCCGCCCTTGAGGTTCACTTCGGCGCACGGCGACGGGTTTTGCTGCTGTTGCTGATGGGGAACGCACTGCTGCAGAACAATCTTGCGCAACGCGTCCGGGTTGCCAGAGTGCAGCCAGTAGTAGCCGCCGGCCAGCGCCGCGAGGATCGCCACCAGCAGCGCCAGCAAAAAGTATCTTACTCTTCTCATTTTCATTCCCTGTTAAGCCTGAAGCGGAAGAGTAACGTAATTTGATGACTAAATGAAAACAGATGACGGGCGGGGCGCTTTTCCGGATGGCGTCTGGCGCGTTGCCCGGGCTACGCTGGCGGCCTGTAGGCCTGCGCAAGCACAGCCGCTGCAGGGCGATGGCAGCAAGCCCCGCCGGAGCGGGGCTGGAGAGGTTTAACGCTGGCTAATTTGGTCGAAGGTGCCGCCGTTGGAGAAGTGCGCTTTCTGCGCTTTCGTCCAGCCGCCGAACTCCTGATCGATAGTGAACAGCTTCAGTTTCGGGAATTCATTAGCATATTTCTTCGCCACGTTCGGATCGCGCGGACGGTAGAAGTTCTTCGCCGCAATCTCCTGGCCTTCCGGCGAGTAGAGATACTTCAGGTACGCTTCCGCCACCTGGCGGGTGCCTTTCTTATCCACGACTTTATCGACCACCGAAACGGTCGGCTCAGCCAGAATCGACTCACTCGGAGTCACGATTTCAAACTTGTCTTTGCCCAGTTCGTTGGTCGCCAGCAGCGCTTCGTTTTCCCAGGCGATCAGCACATCGCCGATCCCACGTTCTACGAAGGTATTGGTCGAACCGCGCGCGCCGGAGTCCAGCACTTCCACGTTTTTATACAGCGCCTTGACGAACTCCTGGGCTTTCGCCTGGTCGCCATGGTTCTGATGCAGGGCATAGCCCCAGGCCGCCAGGTAGTTCCAGCGAGCGCCGCCGGAGCTTTTCGGGTTCGGGGTAATGACCGACACGCCCGGTTTGATCAGGTCGTTCCAGTCATGGATCTGTTTCGGGTTGCCCTTACGGACGAGGAACACGATGGTGGAAGTATAGGGCGCGGAGTTATCCGGCAGGCGCTTCAGCCAGTTTTTATCGATACGACCGCGCTCGGCGATCGCGTTGACGTCGTAGGCCAGCGCCAGCGTAACCACATCCGCTTCAATACCGTTAATCACCGAGGTCGCCTGCTTGCCGGAGCCGCCGTGCGACTGGCGGATCACCACGTTGTCGCCGGTCTCCTGCTTCCAGTGCGCGCTGAACGCTTTGTTGTACTGTTCGTACAGCTCGCGCGTTGGATCATAAGATACGTTTAATAGCTGAATGTCTTTTGCCAGAACGCTGGCGGATGCCAGCAACAGAGTTAACCCTACGCCCCACTTATTCATCGCACCGCTCTCTTTATGTCGTGTTGTGATGGGCTAAGCGTGCCAGAAAGCGATTCAATGATTAAAGAATAAAAAAAGATTGGCTATAACTTGCGAGAATAAAGGAAGGGATAAGGATCACCCCCTCCCTGGCGGGAGAGGGCGCGAAGCGATTAGACTTCTTCCATGCGGCCCAGCAGCGCCTGCAGACGCTCCTGCCAGCCCTGCTGCTGCTCTTTCAGCTGGCTGTTTTCGCGCTCCAGCTCTTCACGACCATGCTGCGCGCTCTGAACTTCCTGCGCCAGGGTGTTGTTCTTTTCTTTTAGCTCTTCGATTTCCATCTGCAACAGAGTGATGGTATCAATCGCCTGCTGAACCTTAGATTCTAATTTCTCAAACACTTCTAATGACATCGTCATACCTCTCCTGAACTTGCAAGGCGTTGATAGAAACTGGTGTTTCGTATACGCGGTCCCGCCTTAACGAAAATTAGCGCACATAGCGGTGTTATCGTCGATTGTATGAATCCCCGCCTCCCCTGTCCAGCGGCAAGCCGCGCAGATTGCGGTTTGCAACACTTTTCAGTCTTTACCTGGTACTTTCAGCGCAGTTCGCTCGTACTTCATGAGCCATTGTTAATTTTATGGTTAACAAAATGCGAGGTGAAACGCTCCGGCAGCGCGCTCAATGCGCGCGAATGGCGCGAAAACGCTCATTTTCTTGACGTGGTACACACATTTGAAGTTCGATATTTCTCGTTTTTGCTCGTTAACGATAAATTAACACTATGCCTACATGGCAATATGGTCGTCTGTGACCGCCCTACATACAATAATCATCACCACGCTTCAGGATTCGATTATGAGCCAAACATCAACCTTAAAAGGCCAGTGCATCGCAGAGTTCCTCGGTACCGGGTTGTTGATCTTTTTCGGCGTTGGGTGCGTGGCTGCGCTCAAGGTCGCGGGAGCCAGCTTCGGACAATGGGAAATCAGCATCATCTGGGGTCTGGGCGTCGCCATGGCGATCTACCTGACCGCCGGGGTATCCGGTGCGCACCTTAACCCTGCGGTGACCATCGCGCTCTGGCTGTTCGCCTGCTTCGATGGCCGCAAAGTGGTTCCTTTTATTATTTCGCAATTCGCTGGCGCCTTTTGCGCTGCGGCATTAGTTTACGGGCTTTATTACAATCTTTTCCTCGATTATGAAACCACCCACCATATGGTACGCGGCAGCGTGGAAAGCCTTGATCTGGCTGGCATCTTCTCCACTTACCCGAACCCGCATATCAATTTTGTGCAGGCCTTCGCGGTAGAGATGGTGATTACCGCTATCCTGATGGGCGTCATCCTGGCGCTGACCGACGATGGCAACGGCGTGCCGCGCGGCCCGCTGGCGCCGCTGCTGATCGGCCTGCTGATCGCGGTGATTGGCGCCTCCATGGGCCCGCTGACCGGCTTCGCCATGAACCCGGCGCGTGATATCGGCCCGAAAGCCTTCGCCTGGCTGGCCGGCTGGGGTGATGTCGCCTTCACCGGCGGCAAAGATATACCTTATTTCCTGGTGCCGCTGTGCGCACCGGTGGTCGGCGCGGCGCTGGGCGCGTTCAGCTATCGTAAGCTGATTGGCCGCCACCTGCCTTGCGACACCTGCGTGGACGAAGAGCAACAGAGCCCCTCCTCTTCCACCACTCAACATAAAGCTTCGCTGTAATCTGACTACGGGACACCGACTATGACCGACAAAAAATATATCGTTGCGCTTGACCAGGGCACTACCAGCTCCCGGGCCGTTGTGATGGATCATGATGCCAATATCGTCAGCGTCTCCCAGCGAGAATTCGAACAAATTTATCCTAAGCCAGGCTGGGTCGAACACGACCCGATGGAAATCTGGGCGTCCCAAAGCTCGACGCTGGTCGAAGCGCTGGCCAAAGCGGATATCAACTCCGATCAGATCGCGGCCATCGGTATCACCAACCAGCGTGAGACCGTGGTGGTGTGGGAGCGTGAGACCGGCAAACCGATCTATAACGCCATCGTCTGGCAGTGCCGCCGCACCGCAGAGATCTGCGAGCAGCTCAAGCGTGACGGGATGGAGGAGTATATCCGCAAGGCCACTGGCCTGGTGGTGGACCCCTACTTCTCCGGCACCAAGGTGAAATGGATCCTCGACCATGTCGAAGGTTCCCGTGAGCGTGCGAAGCGCGGTGAGCTGCTGTTTGGCACCGTGGACACCTGGCTTATCTGGAAGATGACCCAGGGTCGCGTGCACGTCACCGACTACACCAACGCCTCGCGCACCATGCTGTTCAACATCCACGACCTGGACTGGGACGACAAGATGCTCGACGCGCTGGATATTCCGCGCGCCATGCTGCCGGAAGTGCGCAAGTCGTCCGAAGTGTACGGCCAGACTAACATCGGTGGTAAAGGCGGGACCCGTATTCCTATCGCCGGGATCGCCGGTGACCAGCAGGCGGCCCTGTTCGGCCAGCTGTGCGTCAAGGAAGGGATGGCGAAAAATACCTATGGCACCGGCTGCTTTATGCTGATGAACACCGGCGAAAAAGCAGTGACCTCCACTCACGGTTTGCTGACCACCATCGCCTGCGGTCCGCGCGGCGAGGTGAACTACGCTCTGGAAGGGGCGGTGTTTATGGCTGGCGCCTCCATCCAGTGGCTGCGCGACGAGATGAAGCTCATCAGCGATGCGTTCGACTCCGAGTACTTCGCCACCAAAGTGAAGGACACCAACGGCGTGTATGTCGTGCCCGCGTTCACCGGTCTTGGCGCGCCCTACTGGGACCCGTATGCCCGCGGCGCGATTTTCGGCCTCACCCGCGGCGTGAACTCGAACCACATTATCCGTGCGACGTTGGAGTCCATCGCCTATCAGACCCGCGACGTGCTGGAAGCAATGCAGGCTGACTCCGGTATCCGTCTGCACGCCCTGCGCGTGGACGGCGGCGCGGTGGCCAACAACTTCCTGATGCAGTTCCAGTCCGATATCCTCGGCACCCGTGTGGAGCGTCCGGAAGTGCGCGAAGTCACAGCCCTGGGCGCCGCCTATCTGGCCGGGCTGGCGGTCGGCTTCTGGCAGAACCTTGATGAGCTGCAGGAGAAAGCGGTGATTGAGCGCGAATTCCGCCCGGGCATTGAAACCACCGAGCGCAACTATCGCTACAGCGGCTGGAAGAAAGCGGTGAAACGCGCCCTGGCGTGGGAAGAGCACGACGAAGCGTAAGATTGTTGAGGTATTCCCGGCTGGCGGCGTAAACGCCTTGGCCGGGATACAACCAGCAGGCCGCACACCCCGTAGCCCGGCTAAGCGTAGCGCGAGCCGGGGAGAAGCCGCGCCAACGCATAAATCCCGGGGTATCCCCGGGTTGCGGCGTAAACGCCTTACCCGGGCTACACAGCCCGCAGACCGCATAATCAGGTAGCGCACCGCCTCCGGGTTTTTATCAGCCAAACACCGGCAGCAGCAGAAACAGCTTAATCACCAGCGCGTTGACGATATCGATAAAGAACGCCCCCACCATCGGCACCACCAGGAAGGCCATGTGCGACGGGCCAAAACGGTCGGTAATCGCCTGCATATTGGCAATCGCCGTCGGCGTTGCCCCCAGACCAAACCCACAGTGGCCCGCCGCCAGCACCGCGGCATCGTAGTTTTTGCCCATCATCCGGTAGGTGACGAACACCGCATACAGCGCCATCGCCAACGCCTGGACCGCCAGGATAATAATCATCGGCAGCGCCAGGGAGGCCAACTCCCACAGTTTGAGGCTCATCAGCGCCATGGCGAGGAACAGCGACAGGCTGACGTTGCCCAGCACCGACACCGCGCGATCGAACACCCGATACAACCCCGCCAGCGCCAGGCTGTTGCTAAGGATCACGCCGATAAACAGCACGCAGACGAAGGTCGGCAGCTCAAAGACGCTGCCCGCCAGCAGTTGCGCAACCACCTTGCCCAGCGTCAGACAGATGGCGATCAGGGCGATACTCTCGATCAGCACCAGCGACGTGATCACCCGCCCTACGTCCGGCTTTTCAAAGGCGGTCGGCGCTACCTGATCGTCCGGCGTCCCGTCAGGAGAGGAAGAGTGCTTCACCAGGTAACGCGCCACCGGGCCGCCGATCAGACCGCCGAGCACCAGGCCGAAGGTCGCGCAGGCCATCGCCACCTCCGTGGCATTGGCAAAACCATAGCGCTCAATGAACAGCTTGCTCCACGCCGCGCCGGTGCCGTGGCCGCCGGAAAGGGTGATAGTGCCGGCCAGCAGACCCATCAGCGGATCCAGCCCCAGCAGCTTCGCCATGCCGATACCGAGGGCGTTCTGCAGCAGCAGCAGACCAACCACCACAATCAGAAAGGTACCCAGCACCTTGCCGCCCGCCCGCAGGCTGGCGAGGTTGGCGTTAAGCCCGATGGTGGCGAAGAACGCCAGCATCAGCGGATCTTTGAGGCTCATATCGAAATCAATTTCGATATCCATACTTTTTTTCAGCACCAGCAGCGCCAGCGCCACCAGCAGACCGCCGGCAACAGGTTCAGGAATGGTGTATTGCTTGAGGAGGGGAACGGTTTGGACGAGTTTTCTGCCGAGTAACAGCACAAGCGTTGCGGCAACGAGCGTCGATAAGGTATCGAGATGAAACATAAAAAGCTCCTTATGGCGCATGATCCATTCACACGCGACGATATTCCTGGTGTCTTTAGCTTCTCATCATGAGGAGTCAGAGGGGGATTTTACGCAGAACGGCGGAAAAAATGACAGAAAAACATATTTTGTATCCTGAATGATGCGATTTAGCATACAAAATGTTAATTATCTCGTTGCGCATATTCACGGCATAAATTTTTATGGGCAAACGCTGGCAAACGTTTGCTTTTGGTCTACAGTCCGATAAAATTCCCGCTTTGCCACCTTGGGATTGCTTGTGATGTCCGTTAACACCGCAGAGTCAGAAAATGCGCAACCGGTTGCGCATAAACCAGCCAGCGAATTAATCTACCGCCTCGAAGATCGCCCACCGCTACCGCAAACCCTGTTCGCCGCCTTCCAGCACCTGCTGGCGATGTTTGTCGCGGTGATCACCCCGGCGCTGTTAATCTGCCAGGCTCTCGGTCTCCCGGCGCAAGATACCCAACATATCATCAGCATGTCGCTGTTCGCCTCGGGCGTGGCCTCCATTATTCAGATCAAAGCCTGGGGCCCGGTCGGTTCCGGACTGCTCTCCATTCAGGGCACCAGCTTCAACTTTGTCGCCCCACTCATCATGGGCGGCACCGCGCTGAAAACCGGCGGCGCCGACGTCCCGACAATGATGGCCGCCCTGTTCGGCACCCTGATGCTGGCCAGCTGCACGGAAATGGTTCTCTCCCGCGTCCTGCATCTGGCGCGCCGCATCATTACCCCGCTGGTCTCCGGCGTGGTGGTGATGATTATCGGCCTGTCGCTGATTCAGGTCGGATTGACCTCCATCGGCGGCGGCTACGCGGCGATGGCCGACCACACCTTCGGCGCGCCGAAGAACCTGCTGCTGGCGGGCATCGTGCTGGCGCTGATCATCATTCTCAACCGCCAGCGTAATCCCTATTTGCGCATCGCTTCGCTGGTGATTGCCATGGCGGCGGGCTATCTGGCGGCGTGGTTCCTCGATATGCTGCCGGCCAACACCGCCCCGACCAACAGCAGCCTCATCACCGTTCCGACACCGCTGTACTATGGCCTCGGCATCGACTGGAGCCTGCTGCTGCCGCTGATGCTGGTGTTTATGATCACCTCCCTGGAAACCATCGGCGATATCACCGCCACCTCCGATGTCTCCGAGCAGCCGGTCTCCGGTCCGCTGTATATGAAACGTCTGAAAGGCGGCGTGCTGGCTAACGGCCTCAACTCCTTTGTTTCCGCGGTCTTCAACACCTTCCCGAACTCCTGCTTCGGCCAGAACAACGGCGTGATCCAGCTGACCGGCGTCGCCAGCCGCTACGTCGGCTTTGTGGTAGCGCTGATGCTGATCGTCCTCGGGCTGTTCCCGGCGGTGAGCGGTTTCGTACAGCATATCCCTGAGCCGGTGCTCGGCGGCGCCACGCTGGTGATGTTCGGCACCATCGCCGCGTCCGGCGTGCGCATCGTCTCCCGCGAGCCGCTGAATCGCCGGGCGATCCTGATTATCGCCCTGTCGCTGGCGGTGGGCCTCGGCGTGTCGCAACAGCCGTTGATCCTGCAGTTCGCGCCGGACTGGCTGAAGAATCTGCTCTCCTCCGGCATCGCCGCCGGCGGTATCACGGCGATTGTTCTGAATTTAATTTTCCCGCCGGAAAAAGCCTGATTTAACGCGCCCCCGGTCGTGCCATCGGCCGGGACGCCCCCCTGTTGTCCTCCACCGCCTGCTCCGTCACGGAAATAAACCACGCCTGCCTTGAGAAGTGCGCCTAAATCGGGCATAACACGGTTATGTGCATCTCACAGAGTGGAAGACCATGAAATTTCTTGGAAAGCTGATTCTCTGGCTGCTAGTCGCTCTGCTGCTCGTCATGGTTGGCGCGTGGTTCCTGCTGCAAACCCACTGGGGCGCCCGCCAGGCCAGCGCCTGGCTCAGCAATGGCACCGGCTGGCAGGTCTCCTTCGATGCGATGGATCATGATTTCTCCTCCCCTCTGCATGTGCAGTTGCAAAACGTCACCTTTGGCCGGGAAGGTAAGCCGGCAACCCTGGTGGCGAAAACGGTCGATATTGGTTTCAGCACCCGCCAGTTTAGCGACCCGCTGCATGCGGATGAGATTGTCCTTAACGACGGCACCCTGAATCTGTCCCCCCACTCTGCCGACCTGCCGTTCGCTGCCGACCGGCTAATGTTGCGCAATATGGCTTTCAATAGTCCGGAAACCGGCTGGGCGCTCAGCGCGCAGCGCGTCACCGGCGGCGTCAGCCCATGGGCGCCGGAGGCAGGCAATGTGCTGGGGAAAACGGCACAGATCCAGATGAGCGCAGGTTCAATGACGCTCAACGGCGTCGAAGCCAGCAACGTCCTGATTCAGGGCAAGATTGATCAGGGCGAGGTCACCCTCTCCACCCTCGGCGCCGATGTCGCCCGCGGCACCTTAACCGGCAATGCGAAACGCAGCGCCGACGGCAGCTGGCTGGTGGATAACCTTCAGCTAAATGAGATCCGACTGCAGAGCGCCGCCTCGCTGGCCGACTTTTTCGCGCCGTTAACCACGGTCCCCTCTCTGCAGATTGGCCGCCTGGATATCACCGACGCCCGCCTGCAGGGGCCGGACTGGGCGGTAACCGACCTCGACCTGAACCTGCGCAACCTGACGCTCAGTCACGGCGGCTGGCAGAGCCAGGACGGCACGCTGTCGATGAATGCCAGCGAATTTATCTACGGCTCGCTGCACTTTTTCGACCCGATCGTGAATGCCGAATTTTCACCCCAGGGTATTGCCCTGCGCCAGTTCTCCTCGCGCTGGGAGGGCGGCATGGTGCGAACCTCCGGCAACTGGCTGCGCGCCGGTAACGCGCTGGTGCTCGACGACACCGCCTTCGCCGGGCTGGAATACACGCTGCCGGCGAACTGGAAGCCGCTGTGGATGACGCCGCTGCCGGCCTGGCTGCAAAGCCTGACGCTGAAAAAATTCAGCGCCAGCCGCAACCTGATCATCGATGTGGACCCTGCCTTCCCATGGCAAATTACCGCTCTCGATGGCTATGGCGGCGAGCTTCAGCTGGTGAAAAACGGCAGCTGGGGGGTGTGGAACGGTAGTGCGACGCTGAACGCCGCGGCGGCGACTTTTAACCGAATTGACGTGCGCCGCCCTTCACTCAAGCTGAGCGCCACGGCGTCGACGCTCAATATCACTGAGCTCAGCGCGTTCACCGAGCGCGGTATTCTGCAGGCCACCGCCGCGGTATCCCAGCTGCCGCAGCGCCAGGTCAATTTGAGCTTGAACGGCCGCGGCGTGCCGCTGAATATTCTGCAGGCCTGGGGCTGGCCTTCGCTCCCCATCAGCGGGGATGGCAATCTCCAGCTGACCGCCAGCGGCAGCGTGCAGGCCGATGCCCCGCTCAAGCCGACGGTCAACGCACAGCTTAGCGCCGTGAACATGGAGAAACAGCAGGTGGCGCAAACGATGCGCAACGGCGAGGTCAATACCGCCCCCGCCGCGCCAGCGCCCGCTCCCGTCACGCCATAGCGATATCCCATCCCCCTCTCCCCCACGGAAGAGGGAAGGCTTCTCAGCAAAAACGCCGCTCTGGCTACGCCCTCTCCCTGTCAGGGAGAGGGTCTGCAGGCATTCTGAAACCTGTGTGCAATAAGCGGCTATCTGTGCCTATTTACCGCTACTGGTTCCCTTCAAATATCAGAGTTGCTATAACCAAAATACTGGAAGTCGATAAAAAACCGCTCCCTGTCCCTACAAAAATATAAAAGGATCAATCATGCCTGAAATACGTCAGCGTATTCTGGAGAATATGCAAAAATTCTCCCGGGCCATGATCGGCGCCGTATTGTTCTTGCCGGTCATTGGTTTAATTCTGGCCCTCAGTTCAGTATTAACTAATCCGACATTAATTGCTGAAACCAGTTTCCTGCACCAGCTTGGGCAAATGCTCGGCGACACCTTTTGGCCTTTATTTGGCAACCTTGGCTTATTATTTTGCGTCGGCATTAGCTATGGTCTGGCAAAAGATAAAAAAACCGAAGTCGCGCTGGTTGCGGTGATGTGCTTCATTATGTTTCTTGGCGCCAACCACTCCTGGCTGGAACACACTCACGGACTCGCCGAAAAAATTAACGGTGAATATTATGGCACCGGGCAAACCCAGCTGCTGGGCTTTGTGGTGGTGGATATGGGCGTTTTCCTTGGCATTATTCTCGGCTGCACCATCGCATGGGTGCACAATAAAGTCTCTACCATTGACCTGCCCGGCGCGCTGTCGATGTACGGCGGCGCCAAGCTGACGCTGGTGGCGATGACGCCGGTGGTTATCTTCTACGCCATCGCCTTTACCTGGATTTGGCCGTTTATGACCCACGGCATCTCCGCCCTCACCGGCTTTATGAAAAATGCCGGGGTCGCTGGGGTCTTCGTCTATGGTTTCTTTGAAAAATTTCTTATCCCGACCGGCCTGCACCATTTTGTCTGGTCCCCCTTCCAGCTCACCCAGATTGGCGGCACCCTGAACGTGGACGGCCAGGTGGTCTCCGGTACCCAGGCCATTTTCCTCGCCTATATGCGCCACCCGGATCTGACCCCGGTGATGAATGAGGCCCTACGCTTCTCACAGCAAGGGATGACCACCATCTTCGGCCTCGCCGGCGCCTCGCTGGCGTTCTACCACACCGCGAAGCCGGAGAAAAAAGTAATGGCTAAGGCGATTCTGCTGCCGGCGATTATCACCTCCATGCTGACCGGCATCACCGAGCCGATTGAGTTCACCTTTTTGTTTGTCTCGCCGCTGCTGTGGGTGATCCATGCGACGTTAACCGCCGCCTCGCAGGCCATTTGCGACCTCTTCACCGTACGCCCCTGGGGCGCATCGGGCCTGATCGAATTTCTGATCTATAACCTGCCGCTGCCGGTCTCCTTAACGCGCTGGCCGGGATATGTCCTTATCGGGATCGGCCAGTTCGCCGTCTACTACGTGATTTTCCGCACCCTGGTGGTGAGGCTGAATCTGAAAACACCGGGCCGGGAAGATGACGAGAGCGTGAAGCTCTACAGCAAAGCGGAGTACCGCCAGAAAGTCGCGCAGCCGCAGTCGGTTACCGATGACATTATCCGCGGCCTCGGGGGCAAGGAGAATATTCTCTCCGTCGATAATTGTTTTACTCGTCTGCGCGTAGCCGTGCGCGATATGGCGCAAGTTGATGACGCGCAATTAAAAAATACCGGCGCCAACGGCGTGGTGCGCAATCGTAATGAAGTTCAGGTTATTTATGGCGTAAAAGTGGGACAGGTACGTTCCCGGGTTGATAACTGGTTAGCAGAAAATTAATGAGGAGTTTGTATGAAATTAACCGTATTAGGCGGGGGCGGCGTTCGCTCTGCATTTTTAGCGAAATCTCTGGCCTATAATGCTCACCGCATTGGTTTAACGGAGGTGGTTTTTCTCGATAACTCTGCGGATAATCTGGCGATATTCGGCGAAATCGCCCGCTATGTATTTACGACCATTCGCCCGGATATTCATTTCACGACCACCACCGACCCGGTCGCGGCGCTGCAAAACGCCAATTATATTATTACCACCCTGCGGGTCGGCGGCGATGAAAGCCGCATTCGCGACGAGCGCATTGCGCTGCAACATAACACCCTCGGCCAGGAGACCACCGGCGCCGGCGGCTTCGCGATGGCCATGCGCTCGATCCCGGCGATCCTCGACTATTGCCGGCTGATCGAGGCCCATGCCGCCGAAGACGCCATTCTGTTTAACTTTACCAACCCGTCAGGCCTGGTGACGGAAGCGATCGTCAAGTCCGGCTTTAAGCGTCGGGTCTATGGGATCTGCGATGCGCCTTCCGAGCTGATTCGTGAACTGCCGGCGATCCTCGGCTGTGAGGAGCGCGACCTGAGCGTGGAATGCTATGGGCTGAACCATTTCTCCTGGTTTACCCACTTCACCGTGCGCGGGGAAGCGGTGACCGAGCGGCTGATCGCCAGCCCGGCGCTGTACCAGAAGACCGCGATGCAGTACTTCTCACCCGAGCTGGTGCGGCTGTGCGATAACCAGTTACTCAACGAATATCTCTATTATTACTACTATCGCGATGAGGCGCTGAAGGCGATTCAGGGGGCAGGCGAAACGCGCGGGGAGCAAATCGCCCGTATCAATCAGGAGATGCGCCAGGCGCTGCGCACCGTGGATGCCAGAACGCAGCCGGAAGCCGCCTTCAATATCTGGATGCAGCACTACCTGCGCCGGGAAAACAGCTATATGCAGAACGAATCCCGGCAGGAGAAATTTCATACCCGCGAGCCGCTGACGCTGCGGCAGTTTATCGAAGAGCCGGACACCGGCGGCTATGCCGGGGTGGCGCTGGATATTCTGGAAGCGGTGAACAGCACCACCACCAAGCGGATCGTGGTGTCGATCCAGAATAATGGCACGCTCGACTTTTTGCGCCCTGACGACGTGATTGAGATCAGCTGCGACCTGAGCCGGGAGGGCCTCAAGCCGGTCACGCCGACGAAGGTGCCGACGGCGCAGAAGAATATGATTTCCTGCGTGAAAGAGTATGAGCGGCTGGCGGTAGCGGCGATCCTGCAGCAGGATAAGTCGCTGGCGGTGCGGGCGCTGATGGCGCACCCGCTGATCGGTTCCTGGTCGCTGGCGAAAACCCTGGTCGAAGCTTATCTCGACGATAAGCAGTTCGCCGCCTGGCGGTAAATCACTGACCGGACCTGGAGGCGTAGGCCGGGTAAGGCGCAGCCGCCACCCGGCAACATGGTGGCGCGGCGCCTGATATATTGCCCGGCGGCACTGCGCTTAGCGGAGCTACCTATTGCCAGGTGCGCGGGTAAACCACATCTTCAGTAGCCGCTCAAAGCCTAGGATGCAGTAGCCGAAAAACGGGTTGCTCCAGTAAATATCATCGTCGAACTTCTGCGGATCGTGAATGATAAACGCCGTATCCGCAGCCTGCGCCAGCGGGCTCTGATAATCGCCGGTAAAGCAGACCAGGTTGATCTCCTTCCCCTCCATGGCCTTCACCCAGTTGAGCGCCGAGCTGCTGCGCCCGGATTTAGAAATGATCCAGATGGAGTCGAAGCGAGCGGCGTTTTTCTGCTCAAGGATTTCGTAATCCGGCCACAGCGCCAGGCTGGCATTCACCCCAGTGACGAGGAACTTGTTATAAATATACTGGGCAATCAACTGCGAAAAACCGCTGCCGTGGATCAGGACGCGCTGCTGCGCGAGGCTTGCCAGCAGCGGCGTCAGCGCCTCCGCCGGCTGAATGCTCATATAGTCGATATCGTTGGTGACATCGAGCTTCGGCATGGTGATATTGAACTTGATGAAATAGACCAGCTCCAGCCAGCCGCTGAACTTAAGCTTTTTCGCCAACCGCACCAGCGAGGAGGGATTACTGTAGCACTGCTCCGCCACGGCGCGGATCCCCAGGCGGATACACAGCTCCGGGTCGTTCTGGATAAAGCGCAGCACGGTCATTTCCGTTTTGCTTAGCTTCACGTCACGAAAGATATTTTCTAAGTCCATGGCGGGCTCCTCTCAGCGGCAGCATACGCTATCACCGTTCAGGAATAGCGTCTGCGGCCTGAGTCACCAGACTGAAATGAATGTTACTTTTTGTACAAAAATGGAATAAAAAAACCCTCTCCGCCGGAACGAGGGTGAACAAGGCGAGAATAATGGTGAGGGTGGCGCCGTCGCCCATGCCGTAGCCAATTTTCTCTTTGACGGACAAAACAGGATCTTTCATATGGGCACAATTCCCTTGGCGGCACCACAGATGGGTACCGGTTACATTTTTTATCAGCCTTTGCCGCAGGAAGATGAATTAGGTCATTATCAGAATATGTTTCATGTATTTTGCGATCGCGTTAGCCTGAAAAGAGTATGAAAAAGTGTAACTCATGGATTTTGAACGGATTTGTCTCAGACTGTTCTGCAAAGTCCAGTTTTAACAGTAAAAAAGTGCGTTCAGGTATGTGGTAAACGGCTGAAAGTAGCTATAATGCGCCCCGCCTCCATGTAGCAATCGAGGCGCGGAAGATCGTCATCTCCGGTGAGGTGGCTGGACTTCAAATCCAGTTGGGGCCGCCAGCGGTCCCGGGCAGGTTCAACTCCTGTGATCTTCCGCCAGTTTGCCTCTGCTCGCCCACAGCCACGCCCAACCAAACTGAGTCGCAAAACCCATCATCTCAGCCAATCATTTTCATCCAAACCCTGCGTTATTTTGTCTCCTGCAAACCCGTTACACTGGCGCAAAGGCCGCGTGCCGTTGCCAACCGAAACAGGAGAGCCATGATGACCCCCGAACTGAGACACTGTTTTTCCATTACCATCCAGGTTGATAAACCGGTGATAGTCTCCCGCAGTCCGCAGACCGGCAAGCGCCAGCTGATCCCGATTCTCGGCGGCAGCGTCTCGGGTCAACTGCGCGGCCACGTGCTGCCCGGCGGCGTCGATAGCCAGATTATCGGGCCCGACGGCACATGCAGGCTATCCGCCCGCTATGCCCTGCAGGTGGAGGAAGGGACGGTGTACGTGGAAAACAACGGTATCCGCCGGGTGCCGGCCCACTATCATGACCAACTGTTCGCCGACGATATGCGCTTTTTTAGCACTATTCCGCCGGAAGATATCTATTTTCGCACTGTCCCCACCTTCGAGGTGGATACCCCCGCGCTCAGCTGGCTAACCACCTCGCTGTTTATCTGCGCCGGCGGGCGTACTCAGGATGGGGTGATGCTCGATTTCTATCAGGTGGGCTGATTTTCACTTTCTGCATATAACTGTTATTGCCGTTAACCCGTTTTTCCCCTCCCGGCACCGGTCTACTATCGCGTCATCGCTTTATTCACCCGATTCACAGACCGGAGCAGTTATGAAAGCTATCGCCATTACTCAAGCCGCCGCTGACGGCGACAATATCCCTTTTTTAACCGAGATCGACCTGCCGGTCCCCTCCGCCCACGGGCGTGACCTGCTGGTTGCCGTGAAGGCGGTCTCGGTCAATCCGGTAGACACCAAAGTGCGCGCCGGCTTCCGGGGCGACACGCCGCGGGTGCTGGGCTGGGACGCCGTTGGCGTGGTGCAGTCCGTCGGCGAGGAAGTGACGCTGTTCGCGCCAGGCGATGAGGTCTGGTACGCCGGCGCCCTGGGCCGGGCCGGCAGCAACAGTGAATATCAGCTGGTGGATGAGCGCCTGGTGGCGCACAAACCGCGCACCCTCGATAACGCCTCCGCCGCCGCGCTGCCGCTGACGGCGATCACCGCCTGGGAGCTGCTGTTTCACCGTCTCGGCGTCGCGGAAGGCGGTAACGCGGGCGACACGCTGCTGATCGTCGGCGCGGCGGGCGGCGTGGGCTCGATCCTGACCCAGCTGGCCAGCAAACTGACCGCCATGACGGTGATCGGCACCGCTTCGCGTCCGGAGAGTCAACGGTGGGTCCGCGAGGCGGGCGCGCACCATGTTATCGATCACAGCAAGCCGCTCGCCGACGAGCTGGCGCGTATCGGCATCAACGCGGTGACCCATGTCGCCAGCCTGACCAACACCGACCAGCACTTCAATGCGCTGATTGACGCCCTCGCCCCGCAGGGCAAGCTGGCGCTGATTGATGATCCGGAGACCCTGGACGTGGTGCCGCTGAAAGCCAAAAGCCTCTCCCTGCACTGGGAATTTATGTTCACCCGCTCAATGTTTGAGACGGATGACATGATCGCCCAGCATCAGCTGCTGACCCGCGTGGCGGCCCTGATCGACAACCACACGATCAAAACCACCCTCGGCGAACACTACGGCGCCATCACTGCCGACAATCTGCAGAAAGCGCATCGCCAGCTGGAAACCGGACGCGCGGTGGGCAAGATTGTGCTGGAGGGATTTTAAGATGATAACCCTGCTCGCCGTGCTCAAGGCGAAACCAGGCCAAACGGACGCGCTGCGCCAGGCCCTGCAGAAGCTGCTCCTGCCGACAAGACAGGAGCCGGGTAATCTCGACTACGCGCTGTTCCAGCTGCGCGACGCGCCGGACACTTTCTACATGCGCGAAGCGTGGCGTGGGCAGGACGCCCTTGATGCGCATGTAGAGATGCCCTATTTTCAGGCGTTTGTTATGCAGATGGAGCGTCTGCTGGCTGAGCCGCTGCGGCTGGACTACCTGACGGCGATTGAGCCCTAAGCGGACCAGCAGGTGGGGGGCGACAAATCACGCCCTTCGCCTGCCAGGCTCAAAAATTGGCGGGAAGCGGTTGGGCGATAGTCATCAACACCCCGCGGTGGATAATAATATAACCGCCTTTGCGCAGCTCCGACAGAATCGACATAATGCGGCTACGCGACAGGTTGGTACGCCGCTGGATAAACCTTAATACATTGATCTGTCTACGATACGTCTCCGAATAGACCGCCAGCTCCATTAACAGGATGCGCACCATCTGGTAAGAGTCCACCCCCAGCAGCTCCTGCTCGCGCATGCTCAACACCATCAACCGCTGCGTCAGGATATGGGCCATCTCCTGCCACAGGTTTTTCTCATTCAGGATATTGACCGCGGCCTGATGCGCTATCCAGCGCCCGCTTAAATCCGTCTCAGCAAACAGAGAACAGTGGCGTTTATCCGGGAGCCCGTTAAACACGCCATAATTATCAATTAATCCCAATATTGCCGGGGCGAGGATCGTCGATATCACCAGTTGATTTTCCGCAAAGCAAACTGAAGCCACGCCTTCTTCGAGGAGAATGAAGCCGGATTCGCTTTGGGCCAAGGGAAAATGGTAATAGTTTGACTGCGCCAGTTCAAAAGGGGTGCTGACAGGCCGGAACGCGGATAATATGGATTCCACCGCAGGTAACGGTTTTGTCCGTCGTCCATAAAAAAAAGAGGGTAATGAGCGGGAATTCTGGCCGTTGGCGTCAGGTTTCGACATCGTGTTGTGTCATTAAGTCAGGTTGAAGGGCATGATTTTCAGCGGTAATAGTATCAACACGCGCAATCATGAATAAAAACCAAGTCGTTTCCATAATAAAAAGAGTGTAAGCATTATTATCGGCATAAGCGGTTTACCTCGATTTTCCATCACTAAAAAACAATAATTTTCGTAAATATTTATACGGCTTAGCCGCTTAAATGATAAACCTGTCTTATAAATTGCGACTCCGGCGACTCGCTCGCTTACGCCGTGCCTGATGCCGCTTTCCCCCTCGCATCTCTCTCAGTCCAGGCTACCCTTATCGATGCCACTGACCACCCGCATCCATCTCCCGCTCTATTCGATCAAGAGGTTTCGCTATGCTGATCAACGCTATAGGTACCTACTCCGCCAGCCAGCCGCTGGAATCAATGGCCATCACCCGCCGTGAACCGGGGCCGCAGGATGTGCAGATCGCCATCGCCTACTGCGGCGTCTGCCACTCCGATCTCCACCAGGCGCGATCGGAATGGGCGGGAACGCTCTATCCCTGCGTGCCGGGGCATGAAATTGTGGGCCGGGTCACCGCGGTCGGCGACGCTGTCTCGCGCTACGCCGTCGGCGATCTGGTGGGCGTCGGCTGCATGGTCGATAGCTGTCAACAGTGCGAGGAGTGCGCTGAGGGGCTGGAGAACTACTGCGACCATATGGTGCTGACCTACAACGGACCGACCCAGGACGCGCCGGGCCACACCCTGGGCGGCTATTCACAGCAGATCGTGGTTAAAGAACACTACGTGCTGCGGATAACCCATCCCGAAGCGCAGCTGGCCGCCGTCGCGCCGCTGCTGTGCGCCGGGATCACGACGTACTCGCCGCTGCGCCACTGGCACGCCGGGCCGGGTAAAAAAGTCGGCGTGGTCGGCATCGGCGGCCTTGGGCATATGGGAATCAAGTTGGCCCACGCCATGGGGGCTCACGTGGTGGCCTTTACCACCTCCGAATCCAAGCGTAATGCGGCCAGAGCGCTGGGCGCCGATGAGGTGGTGGTGTCGCGTAACGAAGACGAAATGGCGGCCCACGTCAAAAGCTTCGATTTCATCCTCAACACCGTGGCGGCGCCGCATAATCTCGATGCCTTCACCACGCTGCTGAAGCGCGATGGCACCATGACGCTGGTGGGCGCTCCGGCCACGCCGCATCCGTCGCCGGAAGTGTTCAATCTGATCATCCGCCGCCGGTCGATTGCCGGGTCGATGATTGGCGGGATCGCGGAAACTCAGGAGATGCTCGACTTCTGCGCTGAACACGGCATCGTCGCCGATATCGAACTGATCCGCGGCGATGAGATCAACGAAGCCTGGGAAAGAATGGTCAAGGGTGACGTGAAATACCGCTTCGTGATCGACAGCGCGACCCTCGCCGGCTAAGCGCCGCGGCGAAAGGTACGCCGCCATTCGGTCGGACTGACGCCAAAGCGCGCTTTAAACTGCTGACGCCAGGTGACGGCAGAGAGATAACCCACCGCCTCCGCCACCTGCTCAACCGGCAGATCGCCCGCCTCAAGCAGGCTCTGGCTGCGGCGCAGGCGTTCGGCGGTCAGCCAGTCGGTAATGCTCATCCCGGTCGCCCGGGCGAAGTGGCGGGTCAGGCTGCGGCGGCTCATCGCCACCACCCGGGCCAGCGAATCGAGATTATGCGGCTCGGCAATATGCTGCTGCAGATAATCCAGCAGGCAGTTGATTCGCGCATCGCGGGTGTTTTTCGGCACCGGCTGGGCGATGAACTGCGCCTGGCCGCCCTCGCGGTGAGGTGAAACAATCAGCCGCCGGGCGATCTGGTTGGCCGCGAGGCTGCCGAAACGCTGGCGGATGATGTAGAGGCAACAGTCCAGCGCCGCCGCGGTGCCCGCCGAAGTAATGATCCGCTGGTCGTCGACATACAGGGCGTTGATATCCAGCCGCACCTGCGGAAACCGACGCTGAAAATCCTGCTCAAACTCCCAGTGGGTCGCCGCGCGTTTCCCGTCCAGCAGCCCGGCGTAGCCCAGGACGAACGCGCCGAGGCACAGACCGACGATTTCCGCGCCGTTATTCCGGGCCCGCACCAGGCTATCAAGCAGCGCCTGCGGCGGGCGCCGGTCAACCTCGCCCCAGTAAGGCACCACCACGATATCCGCCTGTTCCAGCACGGCGAAATCGCCGCTGGCGTACAGCGCAAAGCCGTCGCGGGCGCGCAGTAGCCCCGGCCGCTCGGCGCAAATGTGCAGGTTAAAGCGTTTGCTTTCAGAGACAGAATCGCCAAACAGCATGCAGGGAACGGCGTAATGAAACGGGCTAAAGCCCTCTACGGCAACAATCGCCACGTCGGTGAGTTTCATCGTTCCTTCCCCTTGCGCACGTTAATAAACCACGGTTTCCCCATCCTGCGGGATACACACTACCTCGGCTATCTGATTATCCAGCGCATACTGGCGCATCTCTTCCCGGCTCACCAGGCAGTGGTTGACCGCTTCCAGGTGAATCGCCATGATTTTCGCTTCCGGCAGGGTGAAGTGTACGTTCAGGAGATCCTCTTTGCCCATGATAATCGGGCCAAAGCCGATGACGTGGGCGTAGCCGGCGTTGAGGACCACCACGTCCGGGCGCAGCTTCAGCAGGTCGGCTGCAATTTCATCACGCCAGATGGTATCCCCCACCAGCCACAGCGTCTTCTCCTGCGGATGGCGAAACAGCACGCCGCAGGCCTCGCCCAGGCGTTCGGCCATCGCCGGCACCGCGTAGGTGCGATCGCTGCCGTGCTGGCCGGAGGTGGTTTTCAGCAGGCGCACGCCGGCAAATTCGCTGTCTGCCGTCAGCAGGCGGATATCCTGGAAACCCTGGCTGCGCAGCAACGCGCCGTCGGCTTCGTGCTGGACGAACACCGGCAGGGTTTTCGGGATCGCGGCGATCGCCGCCTCGTCCCAGTGATCGTCATGGGTATGGGTGACGATCACCGCGTCAACGTCGATGATTTTATCGCGGGAAAAAGGCAGCGCCACCAGCGGGTTGCGCAGCTCGCTGCGCGCGGTGCCAGGAAAACCCGGCCAGGCGCCCTTGTCCGCCAGCATCGGATCGATCAGAAACTTTTTCCCGGCGTATTCAATAATCTGGGTCGCGTTACGGATATGGGTGATGTTCATGTTGGCGTTCCTCAGGGGGGTGATTTGACGAACATCGTACTGAGTACCAGCCTGGCGCAATAGGGGCATTTGGGCAAGGATCGATGAAATCGGGCCAACCTGCGGCGATTGCTATCCGCCTCCGGCTATGTTGTTCTGAAGGCTCCATTTTTGACAGGAGTGGCAGGATGAAGAAAAAACTGACCGCCGCCGATATGCACGACCCGCAGGTCATCGCCGAGACGCCGTGGTTCAGCATGCGCAAGGTGGGTATTGATATCGCCCCCGGCGAGCGCCGCGACTTTTACGCCATTCACTATCCGCGCCCGGCGGTGGGGATTGTGGCTATCCAGGATGACAAAGTGCTGCTGATTCGCCACTACCGCTACCTGATCGACAAGGTGGTGTGGGCCATTCCGTCAGGCGGCGTTGACGAAGGGGAAGATCCGGCGGCGGCCGCGCTGCGCGAGCTGCGGGAAGAGACCGGCTGGCAGGCGCAACGCGTCGAGGAGATCATGCGCTTCAACCCCTCCTACGGCAGCAGCGACCAGCTGTTTATCACCTGGCTGGCCACCGGTTTACGCTGGGTGGGGATGGATGCGGATCAGGATGAAGTGATGGAAACCGGCTGGTTTACCTTTGAGGAGATAAACCAGCTGATCGCCCGCGGCGAAATGCCGGACGGGCTGTCGCTGGTGCCGCTGCTGCAATTGATGGCGCAACCGCGCACCGGGCAGGCTACGGCTTAAGCATCCGCCAGCGGAACCACAGCTGGGCAACCAGGATCAGTACGCCGCCGATAATCTTCTGCAGCGGCAGCTGTTCGCCATACCACAGCGCGGCGGCAATGACCGTCAGCAGCGGTTCGAGCACCATAATGATCGCCGCGCTGGCCACCGCCGCGTACTTCTGCCCCTTCATCTGCAGACCGAAGCGCAGGCTGGTGGCGATGACAATGCTGGCCACCAGCCAGCCGAAGGTCGGCAGGGTCATCGGCTGGTCCCAGCGTTCAACGGCAGCGGAGAGGGTCAACCCGACGATACCCGTGATCGCCAGCTGGACGGTGGTCAGGGGGATCAGCGGTACTTCACGCGCGCAGCGGCTGGTGTAACAGAACCAGATGGACTGCACCAGCGCCGTCAGCAAAAACCAGCCCTGGCTGGGATGGAAGACTATCGGCATGTGCAGGCTGAGCAGGCCCAGGCCCACCACCGCGATCGGCAGGCACTCCCACCAGGCCCGCGGCGGACGCACCTTCATCATCACCCACGCGGTCAGCGGGACGAACATCATCGACAGGCTCATGATAAACGCCCCTTCGCCGAGCGACGCCGTCGTGGAGACCGAGTAGATCCACAGGCAGAGGTTGAGCGCAAACCATAGCCCGCTGATGATGAGCTTTGGCCAGTGCTGCTTTTGCGGGCGAAACCCGCGGCAAAACGGCAGCAGCAGCAGCGCGGCGAAGAAAAAGCGCAGCCCAAGGAACGCGAATACCGGCATGCCGGCGATCGCCTCGCGGGAAAAAATCCAGCCGCAGGCGGCAATCACCGTCGCGGCAATCAGCAGCAGATCGGCCTGCCGTTGGCGTACCATACGCGCCTCTCCCTGTAAGTTGGCTTACCAGCCCGGCACCGCGCCGCCGTTGAAGATAGTCTCTGCCGCCTTCGCCACCTCCGGCGACTGGTACGACTGCATAAACTCCTTCACGTTTTCCGCGTCTTTATTGTCTTCACGGGTCACGATGATGTTCACGTAGGGCGAGTTTTTATCTTCGATAAAGATGCCATCGCGAACCGGCGACAGCCCGGTTTGCTGCAGGTAGGTGGTGCTGATGATGGCCACGTCGACTTTAGGATCGTCGAGTACGCGCGGCAGTTGCGCCCCTTCCAGCTCCATAATTTTCAGATGATGCGGGTTGTCGGTGATATCCACCGCCGTCGGCAGCAGGCCGGTACCGGCTTTGAGGGTAATCAGCTTCTCTTTTTGCAGCAGCAGCAGCGCCCGCCCGAGGTTGGTCGGATCGTTGGGGATAGCGATCGTCGCGCCGTCTTTCAGTTCGGCGACTGACTTTATCTTGCGCGAATAGCCGGCCATCGGGAAGACGAAGGTATTGCCTACCGCCACCAGATGGTAGTTATGCGCTTTGTTGTCCTGCTCAAGGAAAGGCCGATGCTGGAAGACGTTGGCGTCCAGATCCCCGGCGTTGGTCGATTCGTTAGGCAACAGCGAGCCGCTGAACCCCACCAGCTCAACCTCCAGACCATACTTCTCTTTGGCCACTTTCTTCGCCACTTCCGCCACATCCTGTTCAGCGCCGTTAATCACGCCGACCTTAATGTGCTTCGCTTCATTACCCTTTTGGTCGCAGCCGACCAGCGCCAGACCCGCCAGCATTACCGCGGCGGCGGCACGTAAACGTAATCTCATCCTCTTCACCCTGTCCGTCCTGACTGTCGTTGTTTTTTTCGTGCAAAACTATAGCGACTTTCGGGTGGGGTAATAAACAGCAAACCACGCAACCGGAAATAAAATCATCTTCGTCAGGCGCGAAGCGCTAGCCCCGTCGCCACTCGCCCGGCGTCACGCCATAGCGCATTTTGAAGCGCTTCGAGAAGGACGCCAGCGACTGAAAGCCGCAGCGTTCGGCAATGACCTCGAGGTTGGTCTGACGCTCCAGGCGCAGCAGCCGGGCGGCCAGCGCCATTCGCAGCTGCGACAGCCACGCCTGCGGCGTCAGGTGATAAACGCGGGCAAAATGGCGGGCAAAGGTGGCCCGCGACAGAAAGGCGCGGGCGGCCATGGTTTCCAGCGTCCACGGCTGCTCCGGGGTCGCCATCACCGCCAGCACCGCCGGCATCAGGCGCTCATCGCTCATCAGACGCAGCAGCCCGCCTGGCGGCTGCTGCTCGCCAAGCAGCATGCGCAGCAGCAGCACCAGCAGCGTATCGCCGAGGCTGCGCACGATAGCGCTGCCGCCGGGACGCTGCGCCAGACTTTCGCGGACCAGTATGTTAAGCAATGGCTGCAGCTCCGGGCAGTCTTCGCGCGCATCGGTATGGAGATGGATCAGCGTCGACGCCTCAGTGAACAGCCAGCTGACGTGCGGACCAAAATAGAATTCGCCGCACAGCATCTCCAGCGCCCCCTCCGCCGGGCCGGCGCGCATTTCCGTCACCGTGCCGTTAAAGCGATGCGCCACCGGCAGCACCTGGCCCCACTCCACCAGGCTCTCCATCAGGTGCGGCGAACCGTGCGGCAGAAGGACCACATCTCCCGCGCGCAGGTGATGGGTCTGGCCGCCGACGTTAAGCCGCCCCTCGCCGCGCAGCACCACGTGCCATGGCACCACGCCGCTGCGCATTTGCTGGTGCCCGGCCTGCCAGCGGCCGCCGAAGCGACAGTGCAGGTTCACTTCGCAGCGCGGCGCCAGCAGCGCCAGCAGATGACTGAGACTGTCCATGCTTCTCCTGAGACGATAAGACAAAAAGGTGAGACGAAGACCGCCAGTCTAGCATGCGGCAACCGCCTAAGATGACCCCAATGCCAACACACACCCTCGAAAACAACAGGAGTTAACCATGAGCCGTTTAGCTGATATCCGTGAACAAGACGCCACCGGCAAAGCCGCCGATATTTTCGCCGGGATCAAAAAAGCGATGGGCAAAGTGCCGAATGCCTACCTGACCATCGGCGGCCACTCGCCGGCCGCGCTGCAGCAGGCGCTGGCGCACAATGCGATGCTACATAAAGGCAGCCTCAGCGCCCAACAGCTGGAAGCCATTAACCTGTCGGTCAGCGAAGCCACCGGCTGTGACTACTGCCTGGCCGCACATACGCTGATGGCGAAAAAAGCCGGCTTCAGCAGCGAACAGATCCACGCCCTGCGCCGCGGGGAGTATGCGGAAGAGGCACAGCTTGATGCGCTGGTGAAATTTGCGCAGACGCTGGTGACCACCACCGGCACGCTGCCGGAAGCCGACGTCGCCGCGCTGCGCAACGCCGGTTTTAGCGACCAGCAGGTGATTGAGATTGTCAGCGCCATCAGCGCGATCCTGTTCACCAATATGGTGAACCGGGTTAACGACACGGTGGTCGACTTCCCGAAAGCCGATTAATCCGTCGCGCAGCGCCGGTTTTACAGCCCCAGGTCGCTGAGCCCCGGATGATCGTCCGGACGACGCCCCTGGGGCCAGTGGAACAGGCGCTCGCTTTCGGCGATCGGCAGGTCGTTGATGCAGGCGTAGCGCGTCTGCATCAGCCCGTGCTGATCAAACTCCCAGTTTTCATTGCCGTACGAGCGAAACCAGTTGCCGCTGTCGTCGCACCACTCATAGGCGAAACGCACGGCGATGCGATTTTCCTGCCATGCCCACAGCTCCTTAATCAGCCGATATTGCTGCTCCTTACGCCATTTTCGCTGCAGGAATTCGACAATTTGCCCCCTGCCGTGGACAAACTCGCTGCGGTTGCGCCATTCGCTGTCCATGGTGTAGGCCAGAGCGACCTTTTCGGCATCGCGGCTGTTCCAGCCATCTTCCGCGGCGCGGACCTTCTGGATAGCGCTGTCGCGGGTAAACGGCGGTAACGGGGGACGTTGTTCGGTCATGCTGACTCTCCTCTGCGGGCTAATTGCTGCTGCAGGCGCTGATTCTCCTGCTCCAGGTCATGAATACGTTGCTGCAGGTTCTGGCTGTACTCCGCCACCTGCTGCGCGCTGTAGCGCGGCGTAATGTGCTGCGGGCAGTTCCAGTCAAACGCCTGCAGATGAAAAAGAAACAGGCGCTCGATGCGGGCGCGATAGTTGGCCGGCGCCACCTGCGCCAGCAGCTGCGGGTGGTTCTCTGCCGCCACGACCTCGACGGTGGCGTAGATTTTCAGCCTGGCACGGCGCGGATAATCCATCAAAAACAGGCAGGCCCGGTCGCTGCCGCGCAGGTTGCCGGTGGTAATGTACTGACGGTTGCCGCCGAAATCCGCCATCGCCAGGGTGGTATCGTCCAGCAGATGCAGAAACCCCGGCGGGCCGCCGCGATGCTGAATGTAGGGCCAGCCGCTCTGCGACACCGTCGCCAGATAAAAGCTGTCGCGGGTGGCGATCATCCCCGCTTCGCTGTCGCCGAAGCGGTCGGCCTGGCAGCGACTATGCGGCGTTTGCCACAGCTGGTCGCTGCCCATTTCATGCTGCACATCCATCACGTCCGGGGTGATGGCGATATCGAGAAAGGTTGCTGCCATAGCGCCTCCTGTTGTCTGGCGCCATCATGGACTGTACTGTAAAAAATGATAATACTGGTTTCGTGGCAATCATCTTTCCAAAAATCGGGAGAATAATGGATCGATTAAGCGCGATGGCGCTGCTGGTGAAAGTGACCGAGCTGGGGAGTATGTCGGCAGCGGCGCGGGCGCTGAATATGCCGTTGACCACCGTCAGCCGCCATATCGGCGAGCTGGAGAACGCGCTGGGGGTGCGCCTGCTGGCGCGGACCACCCGCAAACTGACGCTCACCGACGCCGGGGTCGATTATGTCGCTGCCGCGCGGCGGATCCTTGAGGAGGTGGAAAACGCCGAACGCCAGGCGACGGGCGAGTATCAGGAACCGAAAGGCGAGCTGGTGATCTCTGCGCCGACAATGTTTGGGCGCCAGCACGTTCTCCCGGTGATCGCTGAATTCATCGCCCGTTACCCGCAGATTCACGTCCGTTTGCTGCTCAGCGATCGTAACGCCGACCTGGTGGGCGACCATATCGATCTGGCGGTGCGGATAGGCGACCTGGCGGACAGCAGCATGGTGGCCACCCGCCTTGGCAGGATGCGCATTGTGGCCTGCGCCCATCCGGCGCTGCTGGCGAAATACGGCGAGCCGCAGCGGCCGCGCGATCTGGCGGCGCTGCCGATCATCCGCATTGAATCGCCGATGCCCTATCGCGGCTGGCGCTTTCGCGCCGCTGAGCGCGAGGACCAGTTGATTAACCTGCCGCCGGCGTTATCGGTCACCACGCCGGAGAGCGCTGCCGATGCCGCGCGGCTGGGGGTGGGCGTAGCTCGCTTACTGCACTATCAGGCGCTGGACGGCCTGCGACAGGGTGAGCTCCGTCTGCTGCTGGAGCGCGTCGAGCCGGAGCCGGCGCCGGTCCATTTGCTGTATACCGCCCGGGACCTGGCGCCGCTTAAGCTGCGAAAATTTATCGATTTTGCCGCGCCGGCGCTGCGTCAGGCGCTGCTGCGCATTGCCGGGGCCGCTTAGTGCGTCGCGGTCTTCAGCGGCGCCTCCTTTAACAGCCAGGAGAGGACAAACGCCACCGCCATAATGCAGGCCGCCATGAGGAACGCCGCGTGGATCGCCGCGCCGAAGGCGTCGAGATAGTCGAGGCGGATATCCGCGGGCAGGTGCTGCACCGCCACCGGATTCATTCCCGGCGGCAGTACCGCGCCTTCCGGCAACAGCTTTTGCAGGTTGCTCTGCAGCACGTGCGTGAACACCGCGCCAAACAGCGCCACGCCGATGGAGCCGCCGATCGAGCGGAACAGGGTCACGCCGGAGGTGGCGACGCCGTAAAGCTTCGCCGGCATCGCGTTCTGTACCGCCAGGACCAGCACCTGCATCACCAGCCCCAGACCCGCCCCCAGCACGCCGGTAAACAGGTACAGCTGCCACAGCGGTGAGTGAATGGTGATCCGGGTCAGCAGCACCATGCCGGTCACGCCAAGCAGGGTACCGAGGATCGGAAACAGGCGATATTTACCGGTACGGCTGATAATCCGCCCGCTGATAATCGAGGTCAGCAGCAGGCCTCCCATCAGGGGGATCAGCTGCAGCCCGGCCTCGGTGGGGGTCGCCTCCTTCACCACCTGCAGATAGAGCGGCAGGAAGGTGACTGATCCAAACAGCGACATGCCGATGACGAAGCCGATCAGACTGCACAGCAGGAAGCTGCGGTTGCGGAACAGCGACAGCGGAATAATCGGCTCGGCGGCCATTCGCTCTTCGTAGATAAAGCCGATGACCCCCACGATGCCGAAGGCCAGAATGCACCACAGCTGCGGGTCATTCCACGCATGAACGCTGCCCCCTTCCGAGGTAAACAGGATGATGCACAGCAGCGCCATGCTGAGGTAAATCGCCCCCAGCCAGTCAATCTCATGTTGGCTGCGTTTATTGCTGCTGTGGAATACCGCGCCGATCACCAGCAGCGCGAAGAGGCCCAGCGGCAGGTTGATGTAGAAGATCCAGCGCCAGGAGGCATGCTGCACCAAAAAGCCGCCGATCAGCGGGCCGATCACCGTCGCCAGGCCAAAAACGCCGCCGAACAGCCCCTGATAGCGGCCACGGCTGGCGGGCGGGATGACGTCGGCCACCGCCGCCATGCTGATGACCATCAGGCCGCCGCCGCCGAGCCCCTGCAGGCCGCGCATCAGCACCAGCTGGGTCATGTTCTGCGCCAGCCCGCAGAGGGCGGAGCCGACAAGAAACAGCCCAATCGCCACCTGCAGCACGATTTTGCGGCCGAACAGATCGCCGAATTTACCGTACAGCGGCACCGCGATGGTGGAGCTGAGGATATAGGCGGTAACCACCCAGGAAAGCTTGTCCAGCCCGCCCAGTTCGCCGACAATCGTCGGCAGCGCGGTGGAGACAATGGTCTGATCCAGCGCGGAGAGGAGCATCACCAGCAGCAAGGCGCTAAACAGCAGGCGTATCGACTGCACCGGTGGGTTCGCGACTTGAGAAGTCATCACAACACTCGCTTGATATTAATTAAATGCATAATTAATATTTAGTGAAAGAATGAGTCGGGTCAAGAGATCGCCATATCATGACAGCACAAAAGGATCAGGATACCCCCCGCCGCCCGGGGCGGCCGCGCGGTAAAAAACCGGGTACCGCCAACCGCGAACAGCTGATGGACATCGCCCTGACGCTGTTTGCCCGCGACGGCGCGGCCCGCGTGTCGTTGAACGCCATCGCCAAAGAGGCCGGGGTGACGCCGGCGATGCTGCATTACTATTTCAGTTCGCGGGATGCGCTGGTGACGCAGCTGATCGAAGAGCGCTTTATGCCGCTGCGCAACCACATCAGCCGCATCTTTGTCGACCATCCGCAGGACCCGGTGCTGGCGCTGACGATGATGGTCGAGACGCTGGCGCACATGGCGGAGAAAAACGCCTGGTTCGCGCCGCTGTGGATGCAGGAGATCATCGGCGAGATGCCGATCCTGCGTCAGCATATGGACGCCCGCTTCGGCGAGGAGCGTTTTCAGGTGATGCTGGAGGCGGTGCGCCGCTGGCAGCGGGAGGGCAAGATTAACCCGGCGCTGTCGCCGGAGCTGCTGTTTACCACGGTGATTAGCCTGGTGCTGGTGCCGTTTTCGCGCATCCACAGCGATCCGCGTTTACAGGCGGTTGACCGCCAGACCATCGTCAGCCACGCGCTGGCGTTAATGGGCCATGGCGTCGGGGGTTAAGGCGTGGTTTTGACGCTTTTGTAGCCCGGATAAGGCGCCACGCGCCGCCATCCGGGATTTTCCCTGCTCGCGCTACGCTTAGCAGGGCTACAGAAATAACGGCACAACCGTAAATTTCCCTGCTCGCACTGCGCTTAGCAGGGCCAGCACTCCCGTGTTATGTCCGGGCAGATTGCGCTCCCGATATTTCTTCTGCGTTATGCCTGGCATGGCGCAGGGAGCGCACAGGGGGCGGCCAGTCGCCGCCGTCCCCTGTACCCCCGGGCTCCGGCCAGCACCGGCAGTTTCAGTCGCGCAAGTGGGTAGCCGCTCGGCATCATGGCGGGCACAGCACGAACCGTAGGCCGGGTAAGGCGCAGCCGCCACCCGGCAAGAATACAGGTGCCGTGCCTGATATCCTGCCCGGCGGCGCTGCGCTTGCCGGTCCTGGGTGGGGCGAAACTACGGGAGAACTGTGTAGGCCGGATAAGGCATTTATGCCGCCATCCGGCACAATCACAGGTACGGTACCTGACCGCCCGGCGATATCAGGACCGTTACAGCGCCTTCGACAAATAGTGACGCTGCATTCCCGCATGCGGGAAGTCGGGCAGCGACATCTGCAGCTGATAGCCTAATTTCTGATAAAACGGCAGCGCCTGGAAGCTAAAGGTATCCACCAGCAGATGGCTGCAGCCCTGCGCCTGCGCCTGCCGCTCCGCCTCCTGCATCAGCTCGCTCCCCAGTCCGCGTCCGCGCGTCGCTTCGCTGACCCACAGATACTCAATGCACAGCCAGTTGCCCTTGCGTTTGGCAATCAACCCGCCCTGCATCACCCCTTGCGCATCGCGGGAGTAAACGCCCAGATCGCCAAACTGCGCCGCATCGAGATACTGCTGATTATAGTGCCGCAGACCGGCAAACAATTCTTGTTGGTCGTCGGGATTAATGCTTTTTGTAATAATTAACGCCATTAACTATCTCCAGTATCGCTGTGCCGAAAGGTTATTTTTCCTCTCCACTTTCACAAAAAATTCTTATTTTCTCCATGATTATTTGCCTTAATTTTTTGCGTTCTAAAAGTAAGCAAAAAAACCTTTCCATTATCGCGGCGGATCGTATAATGGGAAAAAATGAGAATGATCATTCTCACCACAAAACCAGAGGAGATGCGCTTTTCACCTCCTGAAGGCCGAAGAGGTTGGCTTCAGCGGAGACACAATAACAATCACGTTCAGGAACATCTGTGTTCCTTTTTTGTCATTTTCGCTTAGCCGAAAATGCCTCAGCGCCCAACCTATTCCCTCGTTTTTAAATAAACGGGGCGGACGTCTTATATCTTGAGAAAATATAATGAAATACATCATAGCTCCCATCGCGACAGCATTATTTCTCCTCAGCGGATGCGATAATGCGCAGACATCTGCCCCGCAGCAACCCACGCCGGAAGTGGGCGTGGTCACTCTGCAAAGCCAGCCGGTTCCGGTAGTCAGCCAGCTCACCGGCCGCACCACCGCCTCGCTCAGCGCCGAAGTACGCCCGCAGGTGGGCGGCATCATCCAGAAGCGCCTGTTTACCGAAGGCGATATGGTGAAGGCCGGGCAGGCCCTTTACCAGATCGATCCCTCCAGCTATCGCGCGACCTGGAATGAAGCGGCGGCGGCGCTGAAACAGGCCCAGGCGCTGGTGGTCTCCGATTGCCAGAAGGCTCAGCGCTACGCGTCGCTGGTCCGGGATAACGGCGTCTCCCGCCAGGATGCCGACGACGCCGCCTCCACCTGCGCCCAGGACAAGGCCAGCGTGGCATCGAAGAAAGCGGCGCTGGAGAGCGCGCGCATCAACCTGAACTGGACCACCGTCACCGCGCCGATTGCCGGGCGCATCGGCATCTCGTCGGTCACGCCGGGGGCGCTGGTCTCCGCCGATCAGGATACCGCGCTGGCGACGATCCGCGGGCTCGACACCATGTATGTCGATCTGACGCGATCCAGCGTCGATCTCCTGCGTTTACGCAAACAAAGCCTGGCCAGCAACAGCGATACCCTCAGCGTGACGTTAATCCTTGAAGATGGCAGCACCTACAGCGAAAAAGGGCGTCTGGCGCTCACCGAAGTCGCCGTCGATGAATCCACCGGCTCGGTAACCCTGCGCGCCATCTTCCCCAACCCGCAGCACGTCCTGCTGCCGGGGATGTTTGTCCGCGCGCGCATCGATGAAGGCATCATGAACGACGCGATCCTCGCCCCGCAGCAGGGGATTACCCGCGATGCCAAAGGCGACGCCACGGCGCTGGTGGTCGATGCCGACAACAAAGTTGCGCAGCGCGCCGTGGAAACCGGCGACACCTACGGCGATAAATGGCTGGTGCTGAGCGGCCTGAAAGCGGGCGACAAGCTGATCGTCGAAGGCACGGGTAAAGTGGCCCCAGGCCAGACGGTGAAGGCCGTTGCCGTCAACAATAACGGAGGCAACGCCTGATGTTCTCCCGTTTCTTCGTGCGTCGCCCGGTCTTTGCCTGGGTGATCGCCATTCTGATTATGCTCGCCGGCGTGCTGGCGATCCGCACTCTGCCGGTAGGCCAGTACCCGGACGTCGCCCCGCCGGCGGTGAAAATCTCCGCCACCTACACCGGCGCCTCCGCCGAAACCCTGGAGAACAGCGTCACCCAGGTGATCGAGCAGCAGCTTACCGGCCTCGACCATCTGCTCTACTTCAGCTCCACCAGCAGCTCCGACGGCTCGGTCAGCATCACCGTCACCTTTGAGCAGGGGACCGACCCGGACACCGCCCAGGTGCAGGTGCAGAACAAAGTCCAGCAGGCGGAATCGCGGCTGCCGAGCGAAGTCCAGCAGTCCGGCGTGACGGTGGAAAAATCGCAGAGCAGCTTCCTGCTGATCCTCGCGGTGTATGACAAAACCGACCGCGCCACCAGCTCCGATATCTCCGACTGGCTGGTCAGCAACCTGCAGGACCCGCTGGCGCGCGTAGAGGGCGTCGGCAGCCTGCAGGTGTTCGGCGCCGAATACGCGATGCGCGTCTGGATGGACCCGACTAAACTCGCCTCCTACTCGCTGATGCCTTCCGACGTCCAGTCGGCGATTGAGGCGCAAAACGTGCAGGTCTCCGCCGGTAAAATCGGCGCCCTGCCATCGTCCAGCGCCCAGCAGCTGACCGCCACCGTGCGCGCGCAGTCGCGGCTGCAAACCCCTGACCAGTTCAAAGCGATCATCGTGAAAAGCCAGGCCGACGGCTCGGTGGTGCGCCTGAGCGATGTCGCACGGGTGGAGATGGGCAGCGAGGATTACACCGCTACCGCCAATCTCAACGGCCACCCGGCCGCCGGGATCGCGGTGATGATGGCCCCCGGCGCCAACGCGCTGGACACCGCGACCCTGGTGAAAAGCAAAATCGCCGAATTCCAGCGTCAGATGCCGCAGGGCTACGATATCGCCTATCCAAAGGACAGCACCGAGTTCATCAAAATCTCGGTCGAAGACGTGATTCAGACCCTTTTCGAAGCGATTATCCTCGTGGTCTGCGTGATGTATCTGTTCCTGCAGAACTTCCGCGCCACGCTGATCCCGGCGGTGGCGGTCCCGGTGGTGCTGCTCGGCACCTTCGGCGTGCTGGCGCTGTTCGGCTACTCGATTAACACCCTGACGCTGTTCGCCATGGTGCTGGCGATCGGCCTGCTGGTGGACGACGCCATCGTGGTGGTGGAGAACGTTGAGCGCATTATGCGCGACGAAGGGCTGCCCGCCCGGGAAGCCACCGAAAAATCGATGGGCGAAATCTCCGGCGCGCTGGTGGCGATCGCCCTGGTGCTGTCGGCGGTCTTTCTGCCGATGGCCTTCTTCGGCGGCTCGACCGGGGTCATTTATCGCCAGTTCTCGGTGACCATTATCTCGGCGATGATGCTGTCGGTGGTGGTGGCCCTGACCCTCACCCCGGCGCTGTGCGGCGCGCTGCTCAGCCACTCCAGGCCTCATACCAAAGGGTTCTTCGGCGCGTTTAACCGCCTGTGGGGGCGCACTGAAGCGGGCTACCAGCGCCGCGTGCTCGGCGGCCTGCGCCGTGGCGCGGTGATGATGGGCGCTTACGTCCTGATTTGCGGGGCGATGGCGCTGGCGATGTGGAAACTGCCGGGCAGCTTTCTGCCGGTGGAGGACCAGGGGGAGATCATGGTCCAGTACACCCTGCCCGCCGGGGCCACCGCGGTGCGTACCGCCGAGGTGCGTCGCCAGGTCACCGACTGGTTCCTGACCAAAGAGAAAGCCAATACCAACGTCATTTTCACCGTCGACGGCTTCAGCTTTAGCGGCAGCGGTCAGAACGCCGGGATGGCCTTCGTGTCGCTGAACAACTGGTCGCAGCGCAAAGGCGACGACAATACCGCCCAGGCCATCGCCCTGCGCGCCAATAAAGAGCTGGGGACGATCCGCGACGCCACCCTGTTCGCCATGACCCCGCCGTCGGTGGACGGTCTCGGACAGAGCAACGGCTTCACCTTCGAGCTGATGGCCAGCGGCGGTACCGACCGCGACAGCCTGATGAAGCTGCGCAGTCAGCTGCTGGCGGCGGCCAACCAGAGCGGCGAGCTGCAGTCGGTGCGCGCCAACGACCTGCCGCAGATGCCGCAGCTGCAGGTGGATATCGATAACAACAAAGCGGTCTCGCTGGGGCTGTCGCTGAGCGACGTGACCGATACGCTCTCCAGCGCCTGGGGCGGTACCTACGTGAATGACTTTATCGACCGCGGCCGGGTGAAGAAGGTGTACATCCAGGGCGAGAGCGACGCGCGCGCCGTGCCCTCCGACCTCGGCAAATGGTTCGTTCGCGGCAGCGATAACAGCATGACGCCCTTCTCCGCCTTCGCCACCACCCACTGGCAATACGGCCCGGAAAGCCTGGTGCGCTACAACGGCTCCGCCGCCTTTGAGATCCAGGGCGAAAACGCCGCCGGCTTCAGCTCCGGCGCGGCGATGGACAAGATGGAAAAGCTGGCCGACAGCCTGCCGGCGGGCTCCACCTGGGCGTGGAGCGGCATTTCGCTGCAGGAAAAGCTGGCCAGCGGCCAGGCGATGAGCCTGTACGCCATCTCGATTCTGGTGGTGTTCCTGTGCCTGGCGGCGCTGTATGAGAGCTGGTCGGTGCCGTTCTCGGTGATCATGGTCATCCCGCTCGGCCTGCTCGGCGCGGCGCTGGCGGCGACGCTGCGCGGCTTAAGCAACGACGTCTACTTCCAGGTGGCGCTGCTGACCACCATCGGCCTGTCGTCGAAGAACGCCATCCTGATCGTGGAGTTCGCTGAATCCGCAGTGGATGAGGGTTATTCGCTCTCCCGGGCGGCGATCCGCGCCGCGCAGACCCGTCTGCGCCCAATTGTCATGACCTCGCTGGCGTTTATCGCCGGGGTGCTGCCGCTGGCCATCGCCACCGGCGCCGGGGCCAACAGCCGCGTGGCGATCGGCACCGGCATCATCGGCGGCACCCTGACGGCCACCCTGCTGGCGGTGTTCTTCGTACCGCTGTTCTTCGTGCTGGTGAAACGCTTCTTCACCCGCCAACGTCCTTCTCAGGAGTAAGGTATGTTTCGTTTGAGTTTTATGTTTATAGCGCTCCTGACCGCGGGCTGCGTCTCGCTTGACCCGCATTATGATCGCCCGGCCGCACCGGTGCCGGCTACCCTGCCCGGGGCGCACGGCGAATCGACGGCGGTGGTCGGCGACTGGCAGAAAGTGGTCAATGACGCGCGGCTGAAAAAAGTGGTCAGTATCGCGCTGAACAGCAACCGCGATGTGCAAAAGGCGCTGGCCGATATCGAGGCCGCGCGCGCCCAGTACGGCGAGACGCGGGCGTCGCTGTTTCCCACCGTCGATGCCGAGCTGAGCCATACCCGCAGCAAAACGGTGGCCAGCGGCCTGAGCTCCGCTTCGCAGGCCGACGGGGCGGTCTCCAGCTTCGAGCTGGATCTGTTTGGCAAGAACCAGAGCCTGTCGCGCGCGGCGCGCGAAACCTGGCTTGCCAGCGAATTCACCGCGCAGAATACCCGGCTGACGATGATTGCTGATTTGACCACCGCCTGGGTGACCCTGGCGACGGATAACAGCAATCTGGCGCTGGCGCAGCAGACCATGGACAGCGCAGCAAACTCGCGCAACATCGTCGCCCGTCAGATGGCGGTGGGCACCGCCTCCGCCGGCGATTTAAGCTCGGCGGAAAGCGTCTATCAGCAGGCACGCGCCAGCGTCGCCAGCTACCGCACGCTGGTGGCGCAGGATAAAAACGCTATTAACCTGCTGGCGGGGGAAACCGTGCCGGAGAGCCTGCTGCCCGGCACCCTCGACAGTCTCGGGGATAACTGCATCGCCCTGGTGCCGGCGGGGGTGTCATCGTCGGTGCTGCTGCGCCGGCCGGATATTCAGGAAGCGGAGCATAATCTGAAGAGCGCCAATGCCGATATCGGCGCGGCGCGGGCGAACTTCTTCCCGTCGATTTCCCTGACCGCCAGCGCCGGCGTCGGCAGCGACTCGCTGTCGTCGCTGTTCAGCCACGGGATGCAGGTGTGGTCGTTCGCCCCCTCCATCAGCCTGCCGCTGTTCACCGGCGGCAGCAACCTGGCGCAGTTGCGCTATGCGGAAGCGGAGAAGAAGGGGCTGATCGCCACCTACGAGAAATCGATTCAGAGCGCCTTTAAGGACGTTGCCGATGCGCTGGCGCGCCGGGAAACGCTAAATGAAGAGCTCGATGCCCAGCAACAGTATGTCGCCGCCGAGCAGACCTCGCTGGATATCGCCATGAAGAGCTATCAGGCTGGGGTCGGCGATTATCTGTCGGTGCTCACCGCCCAGCGCACGCTGTGGTCGGCGAAGACGACGCTGCTGTCCCTGCAGCAGACCGACCTCAATAACCGGATCACCCTCTGGCAGTCGCTGGGCGGCGGCGCCAGTTAATTTCACCCGCCGGGCGACCGCGCCCGGCTTCTGTAAGGAATCGTTATGCCACGTGTTTCCCTCTCCTGGGCGCTGATCCTCGGCCTGCTATCGGGCATTGGGCCGCTGTGCACGGATTTTTATCTGCCGGCGCTGCCGGAGATCACTCAGCAGCTGCAGGCCACCAGCACTCAGACCCAGCTGTCGCTGACCGCCGCGCTGATTGGCCTCGGCCTGGGTCAGCTGTTTTTCGGCCCGCTGAGCGACCGGATTGGCCGCCTGAAACCGCTGGCGCTGTCCCTGCTGTTGTTTATCTTCTCTTCGGCGATGTGCGCCCTGACCCGGGATATCAACATGCTGATTGTCTGGCGCTTTTTACAGGGCTTCGCCGGCGCCGGCGGCTCGGTGCTGTCGCGCTCCATCGCCCGCGATAAAAATCAGGGCACCCTGCTGACCCAGTTTTTCGCCCTGCTGATGACGGTGAACGGCATTGCGCCGGTCCTGTCCCCGGTGCTGGGCGGCTACGTGATCACCGCCTTCGACTGGCGAATTCTCTTCTGGACGATGGCCGCCATTGGCGGCGCGCTGCTGGTCATGAGCCTGACTATCCTGCGGGAAACGCGCCCGGCCGCGGCGACCCATGCCGCCCGCCAGCGGCCCGGCCAGCCGGTGCTGAAGAATCGTCGTTTTCTGCGCTTCTGCCTGATTCAGGCGTTTATGATGGCCGGGCTGTTCTCCTACATCGGCTCCTCTTCCTTCGTAATGCAGAGCGAATACGGCATGAGCGCCATGCAGTTCAGCCTGCTGTTTGGTCTGAACGGTATCGGGCTGATTATCGCGGCGATGATCTTTTCCCGTCTGGCGCGCCGCTTCAGCGCCGAAGGCCTGCTGCGCGGCGGCCTGACGCTGGCAGTGGGCTGCGCGGCGATCATGCTGCTGTTTGCCTGGCTGCAGCTGCCGGTTCTGGCGCTGGTCGGCCTGTTTTTTACCGTGTCGCTGATGAGCGGCATCAGTACCGTCGCCGGCGCGGAAGCGATGAGCGCCGTCGACGCCGCCCAGTCCGGGACCGCGTCCGCGCTGATGGGCACCCTGATGTTTGTTTTCGGCGGCATCGCCGCGCCGTTGGCGGGCCTCGGCGGCGAAACGATGCTGAAGATGAGCCTCGCGATGGCGATCTGCTACCTGCTGGCGCTGCTGATGGGGCTCAGCCAGCCGCGCGGCGCGCGCTAAACGCCAGGTGCGGTAATAAAATATTCCACCTTGATTACCGCACTATTTCCCGCCATCTCTACAATTCTCATATTATTCTCCTCGAACTAATCGTGATACTCTTCACAGGCAAGGAATAAATAATTCCTTATACTGCGCACGACTGAGAATAACGAGGTTTCTATGAGTATTGACCTGAGCAAACTGCTGACCGAGCGACGCAACGCCAACAGCGCCAACATTGACACCCTTTCCACCCTCGAGATGCTGACGGTGATAAACCGGGAAGACCAGCAGGTGGCCCAGGCGATTACGCCCTATCTGCCGCAGATTGCCGAGGTGGTGGATAAGGTCGCGACGGCGCTGCAGGCCGGTGGCCGCTTGATTTATATCGGCGCTGGCACCTCAGGGCGTCTGGGGATCCTCGATGCCAGCGAATGCCCGCCGACTTTTGGCACCCGCCCGGAGCAGGTGGTGGGGATCATCGCCGGCGGACATAAAGCGATTCTCAGCGCCGTGGAAAACGTGGAAGACAACAAAGCGCAGGGGGCGATGGATCTGCAGAACCTGAACTTCAGCAACCGCGATGTACTGGTGGGGCTGGCGGCCAGCGGACGCACGCCGTACGTCATTGGCGCCATGGAGTATGCCCATCGTCAGAATGCCTTTGTCGCCATCGTCAGCTGTAACCCGCATGGCGAAATGGCTCAGCTGGCGGACGTCGCCATCACCCCGGTGGTCGGCCCGGAGGTAGTGACCGGCTCGACCCGCCTGAAAGCCGGCACCGCGCAGAAGCTGGTGCTGAACATGATCTCCACCGGGGCGATGATCCGCGTCGGCAAGGTCTACAGCAACCTGATGGTCGACGTCGAAGCGACCAACGCCAAGCTGATTGAGCGCCAGGTTTCCATCGTGATGGAGGCGACCGACTGCGATCGCCCCACCGCCCAGAATGCGCTGGAGGCCTGCGGCCGTCACTGTAAAACGGCGATCGTGATGGTGCTCGCAGACTTAAGCGCCGAAGAGGCGCAGTCGCTGCTGGCGAAAAACAACGGCTACATCCGCAAGGCGCTCAGCAACACCTGAGCGCCGACAGACAGGTAACGGGCAATGGCAAAAATAACGAAAGAGATGATAGCGCGGATCCTCAGCCACGTGGGCGGCGCCGCAAACGTCGCGCAGGCAGGCAACTGCATGACGCGCCTGCGCTTGACCCTGCGCGATGAAGGCCTGGCCGACACCGCCGCCATCCGCCAGATTGACGGCGTGATGGGGGTGATCGTCAGCGACGAGCAGTTCCAGGTGGTGCTCGGCCCCGGCAAGGCGCAAACCGCCGCCGAGATGATGAACGGCCTGCTGGAGGAGGCGCCCGCCGCGCCGACGCTGGCCGACGTCGCGGCGGAGAAAAAACAGGCGCTGAAGGGCAAGCAGACCAGCGCGGTGCAGAAGTTTCTCGCCAAATTCGCCACCATTTTTACGCCGCTGATCCCCGGCTTTATCGCCGTCGGGCTGCTGCTGGGCTTCGCCACCCTGGCGGAACAGGTTTTCGTCCTGGAGAACGCCCATCCGAACGCCAGCCTGGTGGCGCTGATTGGCTATATGAAGGTATTCAGCAAAGGGATGTTCACCTTCCTGAGTATCCTGATTGGCTATAACGCCCAGAAGGCGTTCGGCGGCTCCGGCGTGAACGGCGCGATTATCGCCTCGCTGTTCGTGCTGGGCTACAACCCGGAGGCGACCAGCGGCGTCTACGCCGGGATCTCCACCTTCTTCGGCCACGGTATCGATCCGCGCGGCAATATCATCGGCGTATTGATCGCCGCCATCCTTGGGGCGTGGGTTGAACGCCAGGTGCGGCGGGTCATGCCGGCCAACCTCGATATGATCCTCACCTCGGCGGTGACGCTGCTGATCATGGGCGCGGTGACCTTTACGGTGATCATGCCGATTGGCGGCTGGTTGTTTACCGGCATGTCGTGGCTGTTCCTGCATCTTAACGGCAATCCGTTTGGCTCGGCGGTGCTGGCCGGTCTGTTCCTGCTGGCGGTGATGTTCGGCGTCCATCAGGGGTTTGTCCCGGTCTATTTTGCGCTGGTGGATGCCCAGGGCTTTAACTCGCTGTTCCCAATCCTGGCGATGGCCGGGGCCGGGCAGGTGGGGGCGGCGCTGGCGCTGTTCTGGCGGGCGAAGCGCGATTCGCTGCTGCGAACCCAGATTAAGGGGGCGATTATTCCGGGCTTCCTCGGGATTGGCGAGCCGCTAATCTACGGCGTCACCCTGCCGCGGATGAAGCCGTTTGTCACCGCCTGCCTCGGCGGCGCCTGCGGCGGCTTCTTCGTCGGGCTGATCGCCTGGCTGGGGCTGCCGGTCGGCCTGAACACGGTGTTTGGTCCGTCCGGCCTGGTGGCGCTGCCGCTGATGACCTCCGGCAGCGGGATTTACGCCGGGATGGCGGTCTACGCCGGCGGACTGGCGGTCTCCTACCTGTGCGGCTTTGCGCTCACCTGGCTGTTCGGCAGTAAAAATGTCGATTTAAGTTAGAACGCGATTGTCGGTTAATGCCCGGCGGCGGCTTCGCCTTACCGGGCCTGCAAAATAGTTGTACCGCCGCGCCCGACTACCATTTCCTGCCCCGCCGCCCCGGGCGGGCGCATGCTATGATTCCCCTTTGTCATATTTCGCCAGAGGAAAAGATGGGCTCCAGCAAAAAAGGGATGCTGAACGTACTGATTGCCGCCGTGCTGTGGGGCAGTTCCGGGGTGTGCGCGCAGTTTATTATGCAGGAAAGCCAGATGTCGTCGCCGTTTCTGACCATGACGCGTCTGCTGTTCGCCGGGCTGATCCTGTTGATGCTCGGCTTTGTTCACGGCGACCGCATTTTCCGCGTGCTGCAAAACCGCCGCGACGCCTTCAGCCTGCTGTTTTTCTCGCTGTTTGGCGCGTTAACCGTGCAGTTCACCTTTCTGATGACCATTGAAAAATCGAATGCCGCCACGGCCACGGTGCTGCAGTTCCTGTCCCCGACGATCATCGTCGCCTGGTTCGCCCTCGCCCGTAAAGCGCGTCCCACTCCGCTGGTGCTGGGGGCTATCTGCACCTCGCTGGCTGGCACCTTTCTGCTGGTGACCCACGGCAACCCGACGACGCTGTCGATTTCGCCGGCGGCGCTGTTCTGGGGGATCGCCTCGGCGTTTGCCGCCGCGTTTTATACCACCTATCCCTCGTCGCTGATTGCCCGCTACGGGACGCTGCCGATCGTGGGATGGAGCATGCTGTTCGGCGGCGCGATGCTGCTGCCGTTTTATGGCGGCCAGGGCACCGATTTTGTGGTTAACGGCAGCCTGCTGTTAGCCTTTTTCTATCTGGTGGTGATCGGTACTTCGCTGACCTTCAGCCTTTATCTTAACGGCGCGCAGAAGATTGGCGGCGCCAAAGCCGGGATCCTCAGCTGTGCCGAACCGCTGAGCAGCGCCCTGCTGTCGCTTCTGCTGCTGGGGATCACCTTCACGCTGCCGGACTGGCTGGGCACGCTGCTGATCCTGGCCTCGGTGGTGCTGATCGCCATCGACTCGCGGCGGCGGGTGAGAGCCGCCTGAGGCGATGATAACAAACGCCTTTTCAACAAGTTAAATTAACCGCTATTTGCGTGTTTGCCCGCCTGCGCATATAGTTGACGGAAGCGATTACGGAAGGAGAAGCCTGATGAAAGCATGTTGGATGGTATGCCTGGTCACCGCCCTGAGCGCCACGTCGGCGTGGGCTGAATCACCGCTGCAAAGCCTGCAGTTCGAACAGCAAAAGCAGCAGGTGCTTAAAGCGGTGAAGGAAAAATGCGCGCCAGCAAGCCACCTCAGCGACAACGATTTTGCCAATAACGTGCTGGCGACCGACGGCAACAAGAACGCGGTCCGCGAAGCAACGCTGGCGAAAGAGCGCAATAACCAGAAAAGCTACCAGGCCGCGATCGACAAAATCGTCTGTCCGGCCAAATAGCCATCTCGGCATGACCGCCGTCCTGTCGTGGACAGACGGCGGGGGATCTCGGTGAGTGCTGCGTTTAGTGCTTCGGAATAATTAAATCGCCGCGCAGCGGGCTGCCGCCCGGGTTGTCCGTTTTCTCGGTCAACCAGTTGACGATCCGCGACGCCATCGCGTCCATGGAATATTCAATCGCCGGGATAGTCGGGATACCGGGCAGCTGTAACGATCCGGCGAGGCTAAACACCATCACATTTTGCGGAACGGCGCGGTTAAACGCCTGCAGCTGCGGCACCACGCGCTGCGCCTGCTGTTCATCGCTCACCAGCAGCGCATTAAAGTTCAGCGTCGTGGCGTTATTGACCAGCTCCTGCACCGCCACCGACGGCGAGGTGTTATCCAAAAACACCAGATTGCGATTAAACGGCAAAAAGTTTTTTTCCAGCGCGTGCTTGTAGCCCAGCAGCACCTGATCGGCGAAGCCGCTGCTCTGGGGATGGATCAGCGCAATCTGCCTTCTGCCCTGGCTTATCAGATAGTGACAGGCGGTTTCGGCGGCGAAGGCGTGATCGAACTGAATGCTGTTTTCGCCCTCGCTGTCGAGGCAGTCCACCAGCACCACGTCCGGGCGGTTAATATTCAGAGGAAAACGCGCGCCGATGATCAGCACGTTATCGCACAGCCCGCAGGTCAACTCCTCCAGCGAGTTCATCACGCCGCTGCTGGTGTTGGCGAAGCGCAGCAGCAGGTGCTTCTGGTGCTGGCTGAGCTGTTTTTCCAGGGCGTAGAGATAGCTGGTGGTTTGATTGATATTGTCCTGGGCGCAGATGACGCCGATGCAGCCGGTGGACTGGCTAAGCAACGACTGGGCTATCATGTTTGGCCGGTAATTGAGCGTTTCCGCCGCCTGCAGCACCGCCTGACGACTGGCCTCCTTCACGCCACGTGAGCCGCTCAACACTCGCGACACCGTGGCTTTGGAAACCCCGGCAAGTCGTGAAACATCATTGATTGTCGACATCATTTTCCCCTGCGCGGGCGCCGCGCCCCGCTAAAATCCCGTAAACCTGAATCGCTTCAATTATGACCAGCGCAGTATATCCATTTCGCCATTTGTTTGGAAACCGATTTTCCATTTCAGCGCAAAACATCGCCAAATCGACAGAATAATGTGAGCCAAATCCAATAAATCCGCCCCATAAGCAGGAGATCTTGACCACTATCACAGTTCTGCTTTTTATAAATGGAAACCGGTTTCCGTCTGATATCAAATCATCCACGCAATAACTTTTTACATTTTGAGGATGGTCGTCGATGTACAAGATTATGCTGTGCTGTTCTGCCGGAATGTCCACCAGTCTGCTGGTCAGAAAGATGGTGGAGGCGGCGAATGAACGTGATCTGCCGGTGCAGATTGACGCCTATGGCGTTTCCGAATTTGACATCCAGTTTCCGCAGTATCAGGTGGTGTTGCTTGGCCCCCAGGTGAAATACATGTTGAAAACCCTGTCTGACAAAGCGGCTTCCCTCAACATTCCGGTTCAGCCCATCGATACGATGGACTACGGTATGCAGCGGGGAGACAACGTCCTGAATTATGCTCTGTCGCTGATCCCAGCGGCGCACTGAGAGGTGTTGAAATGAGTTCTCTGTATCAGTCCATGATTGCCGTGATCGAGCAATCTATTACTCCGCTGGCAGGACGCCTTGGGCAGCAGAAATATGTTATCGCTATCCGCGATGGCTTCACTGCCGCATTGCCGTTTATGATCATCGGCTCTTTCATGCTGGTATTTATCTTTCCGCCGTTTTCACCCGATACCACCAACGGCTTTGCCCGCGGCTGGCTCGATTTCTCCCAGCACTACCGCGAACAGCTGATGCTGCCGTTTAACCTCAGCATGGGCGTAATGACCTTCTTTATCTCGGTCGGCATTGGCGCCAGCCTCGGTCGTCAGTTTCAGCTCGATCCGGTGATGTCCGGTCTGCTGGCGTTTATGGCCTTCCTGCTGGTCGCCGCGCCCTATGCCGATGGTAAAATTTCCACTCAGTATCTGTCCGGCCAGGGCATTTTTACCGCCCTGATCACCGCCATCTACTCCACCCGCGTCTACGCGTGGCTGAAGCAAAACAACATCACCATCCGTCTGCCGAAAGAGGTGCCGACCGGCGTCGCCCGTTCATTTGAAATCCTGATCCCGGTGCTGGTGGTGATTGGTACTTTGCATCCGCTGAACCTGTTTATCGAAGCGCAGACCGGGATGATCCTGCCGCAGGCGATCATGCATCTGCTGGAGCCGCTGGTTTCCGCCTCCGACTCGCTGCCGGCGATTTTGCTCTCCGTTCTGATGTGCCAGATTTTCTGGTTCGCCGGGATCCACGGCTCGCTGATTGTCACCGGCATTATGAACCCGTTCTGGATGGCCAACCTGTCGGCAAACCAGGCGGCGCTGGCGGCCGGCACGGTGCTGCCGCACGTCTATCTGCAGGGTTTCTGGGATCACTATCTGCTGATTGGCGGCGTCGGTTCGACCCTGCCGCTGGCCTTCCTGCTGCTGCGTAGCCGGGCCACTCATCTGCGCACCATCGGCAAGATGGGCATCGTGCCGAGCTTCTTTAATATCAACGAGCCGATCCTGTTCGGGGCGCCGATCATCATGAACCCGATGATGTTTATCCCCTTCGTCTGCGTACCGATGGTCAACGCGGTGCTGGCTTACGGCGCGACGCGTCTTGGCTGGCTGAGCCAGGTGGTGTCTCTCACTCCGTGGACCACGCCGGCACCGATTGGCGCCTCGTGGGCGGCCAACTGGACGCTGAGCCCGGTAGTGATGTGCCTTATCTGCATGGTGATGTCGGCGGTGATTTACCTGCCGTTCCTGCGCGCCTATGAACGTTCCTTAATGAAAACCGAAGTTGAGAAAACCAAAAATAGCGTTCCGGTGGCAGAAACCGTTAGCTAATTCCTCTCCGCCCCGGAGAGATAATATGATGACAGCGTCATAATGCAGAAAAAGGACTTTCACTGCATTATTAAATAATAAAGACCTCAGGAATACACATGATTGAATTAGAAGATGCGGTAATGGAAATTATCGTCAATGCGGGACAGTCACGCTCATTATGTTTTGAAGCGCTGCATGCGGCCCGAACCGGAAATATCGACGAAGCGCGTTTACTCTTAAATGAGGCCGACGGTTACGCCCGCCGGGCGCATCAGATGCAGACCCAGCTCATCGAGCAGGATGCCGGTGAAGCGCGTCAGCCTATGACGCTTATTATGGTACATGCCCAGGATCATCTGATGAATTCGCTGCTGGCCCGCGAGTTCTCAGAAGAATTAATCCATCTGTACCAGCGTTAATTAATATGGAATAACGTCAGCGAGAATATTTCTCTCCGGCGTCGCTGTACCCTAAAAAAAACAAATCAGCTTATTTTGGTTATTTATTTTAGCCAGAATGGGATGGTTATTATCTGAAATATATTAATTATTAAAGCGAGATAACCATGAATACTGTGAAAAAACTGCCTTTAGCCATGGCGGTTGTCGCCGCGCTGTGCCCAATTTCCGTAATGGCGCAAGAATTTACTCAGGAACAGATCGACGCCATCGTCGCCAAAGCCGTTGATAAAGCGCTGGCCGACCGCCAGGCGAAAATTGACGCCGCGGCCGACAAAAAGGTCGACGTCATTACCAACCCGCAGACCACCGCCGCCTCGCCGGATGTGGCGATTCCGTTCGGCCTCAAGTTCAGT